>NZ_JBSFJW010000056.1:0-43719 GCF_053598255.1 Streptomyces sp. NPDC001157 | reverse complement strand
CCCGGCCCGCGCGGCGTCCGCTGAGACGTTCGCCGGTACATGGGGGAGGGCGGTCCCGATCGGGACCGCCCTCCCCCATGTGTTGCCTACTTCTTCTTGTTGCCGCGCTTCTCGCGCACCCGCACCGAGATATGGATCGGCGTCCCCTCGAAGCCGAACTCCTCGCGCAGCCGGCGCTCGATGAAGCGCCGGTAGCCCGCCTCGATGAACCCGGAGGCGAACAGCACGAACCGCGGGGGCTTGGTGCCGGCCTGGGTGCCGAAGAGGATGCGGGGCTGCTTGCCGCCGCGGATCGGGTGCGGGTGGGCGGCGACCAGCTCACCGAGGAAGGCGTTCAGACGGCCCGTCGGGACGCGGGTCTCCCAGCCGGCCAGCGCGGCCTCGATCGCCGGAACCAGCTTCTCCATGTGGCGCCCGGTGCGCGCGGAGACGTTGACCCGCGGCGCCCACGCCACCTGGCCGAACTCGGTCTCGATCTCCCGCTCCAGGTAGTAGCGGCGCTCCTCGTCGAGGGTGTCCCACTTGTTGTAGGCGATGACCATCGCGCGTCCGGCCTCGACGGCCATCGTCACGATCCGCTGGTCCTGCACCGAGATGGACTCGGAGGCGTCGATCAGGATGACCGCCACCTCGGCCTTCTCGACCGCGGCCGCGGTGCGCAGGGAGGCGTAGTAGTCGGCGCCCTGCTGGAGGTGGACGCGCTTGCGGATACCGGCGGTGTCGACGAACTTCCAGGTGACGCCGCCGAGTTCGATGAGCTCGTCGACCGGGTCGCGAGTGGTGCCCGCCAACTCGTTGACGACGACGCGCTCCTCGTTCGCCACCTTGTTGAGGAGGGAGGACTTGCCGACGTTCGGGCGGCCGATCAGCGCGATGCGGCGCGGGCCGCCGATCGCGGTGCCGAAGGTCTGCTCGGGGGCGTCCGGCAGGACCTCCAGGACGGCGTCCAGCATGTCGCCGGTACCGCGGCCGTGCAGGGCGGAGACGGGGTGCGGTTCACCGAGACCCAGCGACCACAGGTACGCCGCGTCCGCCTCACCGCTCTGCCCGTCGACCTTGTTGGCCGCCAGCACCACCGGCTTGCCGGCCTTGCGCAGCAGCCGTACGACCGCCTCGTCGGTGTCGGTCGCGCCGACCTTGGCGTCGACGACGAACACGACGGCGTCGGCGGCCTCGATCGCGTACTCGGCCTGCGCGGCCACGGAGGCGTCGATACCGAGGACGTCCTGCTCCCAGCCGCCGGTGTCGACGACCTTGAAGCGGCGGCCCGACCATTCGGCCTCGTAGGTGACGCGGTCGCGGGTGACGCCGGGCTTGTCCTCGACGACCGCCTCGCGCCGCCCGATGATGCGGTTCACGAGAGTCGACTTGCCGACATTCGGCCGGCCGACGACGGCGAGGACGGGCAGCGGGCCGTGACCGGCCTCCTCGATGGCACCCTCGACGTCCTCGAGGTCGAAGCCCTCTTCCGCGGCGAGCTCCATGAAGTCCGCGTACTCGGCGTCGCCAAGCGCTCCGTGGTCGTGCTCCTCGCCCGAGCCGTCGGAGTGGATGTGGTCGTTCATGAAGTCCGTACCTCGTCGTTCATCGTGGTGATCGGTGGAACATCCGGTTTCTCCGGGCTGATCCACTACTCAAGTGTCGCCTAGCGACCGGTCTGTCGCCTGGCGTTTTCCAGGTGCGCGGTGAGCTGCTTCTGGATGCGTTCGGTCGCCTCGTCGAGCGCCTTGCGGGTGCGCCGTCCGCTGCCGTCGCCCGCCTCGAAGGGGTCGCCGAAGACGACGTCGATACGGCTGCGCAGCGGAGGCAGCCCCTTTATCAACCGTCCCCGCCGCTCGGAACTTCCCAGTACGGCGACCGGGACGACCGGTGCACCGCTGCGTACGGCGAAGTAGGCGAGGCCGGCACGCAGCGAGGCGAAGTCGCCCTCGCCGCGGGTGCCCTCCGGGAAGATGCCGAGGACTCCGCCGGACGACAGGACGTCCAGGGCCTGGGTGATCGCCCCGCGGTCGGCGACCGAACGGTCCACCTTCAGCTGGCCGATACCCAGCAGGAACGGATCCAGCGGGCCGATGAACGCCTCTTTCTTGATCAGGAAGTGCGTCGGCCGGGGCGCCACGCCCATGACCATCGGACCGTCGATGTTGTGGGAGTGGTTCACGGCGAAGATCACCGGGCCGGTGGCGGGCACCTTCCAGGAACCCAGCACCCGCGGCTTCCACAGCCCGTACATCAGGCCGACGCCGATCCGCCGACCGACCTCGGCGCCCCGCTCCGAAGGCTGAGTCACTTCCCGGCCCGCTTCTCCTCGACGAGGGTGACGACGCACTCGATGACCTGCGCGAGGGTGAGGTCGGTGGTGTCCACCTCGACCGCGTCGTCCGCCTTGGCGAGCGGCGAGGCCTTGCGGGAGGAGTCGGCCGCGTCGCGCTTGATCAGCGCCTCGCGGGTGGCGTGCACGTCGGCGCCCTTCAGCTCGCCGCTGCGACGGGCGGCACGCGCCTCCGGCGAAGCGGTGAGGAAGATCTTCAGATCGGCGTCGGGCAGCACGGTCGTACCGATGTCACGACCCTCGACGACGATGCCGTGCTCCGCGGAGGTGGCCAGCGAGCGCTGCAGCTCGGTGATCCGGGCGCGCACCTCGGGCACCGCGCTGACCGCGCTGACCTGGGAGGACACCTCCTGGGTACGGATAGGCCCGGCCACGTCGGTGCCGTCGACCGTGATCGTCGGGTTGGCCGGGTCCGTGCCGGAGACGATCTCGGCCTTGCCCGCCACGGCGGCGATCGCGGACGGGTCGTCGATGTCGATCCCGTTGTTCACCATCCACCAGGTGATCGCCCGGTACTGGGCACCGGTGTCCAGGTAGCTCAGGCCGAGCTGCGCCGCGACGGCCTTCGACGTGCTCGACTTGCCGGTGCCGGCCGGACCGTCGATGGCGACAATCACGGGCTTGGCGACGCCGTTTTCCACGGGGGGACACCTTCCTGGTGCGGTGTGGTGGGTGTACGGGGCCGCGATCGTGCCCTGCACAAGGTTACTGGGTGCGGGCCACTCATCCGGACGAGTGGTTACTGGTCCCCGCCGGTCACTGCACTCCAGCCCGTCCCGGGCACTGAGGCACCGGCCAGATCACTCCAGCCCGTCCGGCGTTTGAGGACGAGGCCGTTCAGACCGAAGCGGGGGCCTGGGGGCGGCAGCCCCCAGGGACGGGACGGGAAGGGGCGGCGGGGGCGAGAGCATTACTGCCGGATCGCCCAGCCCCGCTCCCGCAAGGCCGCAGTGAGGACCGGCGCCGCCTGCGGCTCCACCATCAGCTGCACCAGCCCCGCCTGCTGCCCGGTCGCGTGCTCGATCCGCACGTCCTCGACGTTGACCCCGGCCCGACCCGCGTCGGCGAAGATCCGCGCCAGCTGCCCCGGCTGGTCGTCGATGAGAACGGCCACGACCTCGTACGCCCGCGGAGCGGACCCGTGCTTGCCCGGCACCCGGACCTGTCCGGCGTTCCCGCGCCGCAGGACGTCCTCGATGCCGGCCGTACCGTCGAGCCGCTTGGCCTCGTCGGAGGACTGGAGTGACCGCAGCGCCTGCACCGTCTCCTCCAGGTCGGCGGCGACGTCGGAGAGCAGGTCGGCCACCGGCCCGGGGTTCGCGGACAGGATGTCGATCCACATCCGGGGGTCGGAGGCGGCGATCCGGGTCACATCACGGATGCCCTGGCCGCACAGGCGCACGGCCGCCTCCTCGGCGTTCTCCAGACGCGCGGCGACCATGCTGGAGACGAGGTGCGGCATGTGCGAGACCAGCGCCACCGCACGGTCGTGGGCGTCGGCGTCCATGACGACCGGGACGGCCCGGCAGTGCGAGACCAGCTCCAGGGCGAGGTTGAGCACCTCGGTGTCGGTGTCCCGGGTCGGCGTCAGTACCCAGGGGCGGCCCTCGAAGAGATCGCCGGTGGCCGCCAGCGGCCCGGACTTCTCTCGGCCCGACATGGGGTGTGTGCCGATGTACTGCGACATCACGGACGGGTCCAGGCCCAGCGCCTCCAGCTCGCGGCGCGGGCCGCCCTTGACGCTGGCCACGTCGAGGTAGCCGCGGGCCGCGCCCCGACGCATGGCGTCGGCCAGCACCCCGGCCACATGGGCGGGGGGTGCGGCGATGATCGCGAGGTCGACCGGCCCGTCGGGGGCCTCGTCGGTGCCGGCGCCGAGCGCGGCGGCCGTACGGGCCTGCTCGGGGTCGTGGTCGGTGAGGTGGACGACGACGCCCCGCTGGGACAGGGCGATGGCGGCGGACGTACCGATGAGTCCGGTGCCGATGACGAGCGCGGTTCTCACTGGGCGATGTCCTTGCGCAGGGCGGCCGCGGCGCCGAGGTAGACATGGGCGATGTCGGCGCGAGGCCGCTCGGACTCGATGTGGGCCAGGACGCGCACGACGCGCGGCATGGCGCCCTCGATGTCCAGCTCCTGGGCGCAGATCAGCGGTACGTCGACGATGCCGAGCTTGCGTGCGGCGGCCGCCGGGAAGTCGCTGTGCAGATCGGGAGTGGCCGTGAACCAGATACTGATCAGGTCGTCGGCGCTCAGGGCGTTCCGTTCGAGGATGGCGGTGAGCAGGGCCCCGACCTGCTCGTCCATGTGCCCGGCCTCGTCCCGTTCCAGTTGGACGGCTCCCCGGACCGCTCGTACCGCCACGGCTCTGCTCCTCGCTGCTGTACACCTCGGCTCTTTGTACAACCCAGCCTAGTCAGCACCCGTCGCGCGGACCCTCGGTGCCCGCCCGCTGAGACGACCGGCGATCTACGACAATGTCACCTGAATGTCTCTATTCCGCTACTTGGTCGGGGTGCGCCCCGTGCGCCTCTTTACGCCGGGCGGGCCGGTCCGCTCTGATG
Source organism: Streptomyces sp. NPDC001157 (assembly GCF_053598255.1). Lineage (NCBI taxonomy): Bacteria > Bacillati > Actinomycetota > Actinomycetes > Kitasatosporales > Streptomycetaceae > Streptomyces > Streptomyces sp. NPDC001157. The sequence continues at coordinate 38,823 of NZ_JBSFJW010000056.1, read as the reverse complement.
GCAGGAAACCCGCCTCGGGGGAGGCCCGTAATGAAGCGTCCTGGACCGCTGCTGACTCTGCTCGCGGGACTGCTGCTCGGCGTGTTCATGCTCACGCTCAACGCGACTTCGGGGACGAAGACCACGTCGAACCCGTACAAGGAGAACTCGCCGGCCGTTTCGGCGCCGCCGACGCCTTCCACGACGAGCCCGTCGGCCGTCCCCTCCCCGTCACGGACGGTGGCGCCCGGCGGCGTCTACACCGGCCGTACGGACGACGACTCGTCCGCGGTCGCCGTCTCGCTGCGCGGCGGCAAGGCGATCGCGTACTTCTGCGACGGCCACAACATCGAGTCGTGGCTGAAGGGCGCGGTGAAGGCGGACGGCAGCCTGAGCCTGACCGGCGACCACGGCGCGAGGCTGAACGGCACGCTGAAGGGGAGCAGGCAGCTCCGCGGCACCGCGGACGTCGGAGGCGGCCACTACACCTTCACCATCGACAAGGCGAAGAAGCCGTCCGGGATCTACCGGGCGAACAGCCAGGTGGCCGGCGCCAGGATCGTCGGCGGCTGGATCGTCCTGCCCGGCGGCAAGCAGGTCGGCATCGTCACCCGCGACGGAGAGCCCTCGGCGGCGCCCACCATCGACCCGGAGACGGGCGCGACGACGGTCGACGGCCAGCAGCTCACGGCACACCCCGTAACGCCCTGACCTTCTCCTCCTGCCCCAGGGAGCCGACATGACCGTCGACCCGAACGCCGCCACCCAGAGCTTCCCTCCCCAGCCACCGGCCCACCGCGCGCCGGGCCCCGCCCGCTATCTGATCCCGGCCCTGGTGGCCGCCGCGGTGGCCGTCGGGCTCGGGGCGTACGGCAAGGTCCACGACCCCGCCGGCACGGCCTTCAACCTGGCCGGGTTCAGCAGCACGGGCGCGGTGAAGTCGTGGCTGGCGTCGACCGCGTTCCTCTTCGCGCTCGTCCAGCTGGTCAGCGCGTTCATGGTGTACGGCAAGCTGCCGGGCCCGCGCTGGTCGGCGACGCTGCACCGCTGGTCGGGCCGTGTCGCGTTCCTCGTGGCCGTCCCGGTGGCGGTGCACTGCCTGTACGCACTGGGCTACCAGACCTACTCGACTCGCGTCATGTGGCACTCCGCCCTGGGTTGCTTCTTCTTCGGTGCCTTCAGTGCCAAGATGCTGCTGCTTCGCTCACAGCGGCTCCCCGGCTGGCTGCTGCCGCTCGTCGGCGGGCTGGTCTTCACCGTCCTCACCCTCATCTGGCTGACGTCCGCCCTCTGGTTCTTCCGCACGTTCGGAGTGACGACATGACCCACCGCTCGACGCGGCGCACGGTTCTCCTCGCGACGGGCGCGGCGACGCTCGCCGCGGGCTGCAGCAAGTACGGCGACAACAGCGGCTCCGGGTCCTCCACGAACGCGTCGGGCGGTCAGGAGCTGGCGAAGACCTCCGAGATCCCGGTCGGCGGCGGCAAGATCTTCAAGGACGAGAAGGTCGTGGTCACCCAGCCGCAGAAGGACGAGTTCAAGGCCTTCTCGGCGATCTGCACGCACCAGGGCTGCACGGTGGGCAGCATCGCGAACGGCATCATCCACTGCCCGTGCCACAAGAGCGAGTTCCGCATCAGCGACGGCTCGGTGGCCGGCGGACCCGCGCCGAAGCCGCTGCCCGCGGAGCAGATCAAGGTGGAGGGAAATTCGATCCGCCTGGCGTGAGGCGCCGCGTACGCTCCGGGACATGCTTCCCGAGACCCTGGTGCACGACCACACGATCTACAGCTGCGTGATGGGTTCGCGCGCCTTCGGTCTGGCGACGGACGACAGCGACACCGACCGCCGGGGCGTGTTCGTGGCCCCCACCCCCCTGTTCTGGCGCTTCGAGAAGCCGCCGACGCATGTCGAGGGCCCGGCGGACGAGCAGTTCGGCTGGGAACTGGAACGCTTCTGCGAGCTGGCCCTGCGCGCCAACCCGAACATCCTGGAGTGCCTGCACTCCCCGCTCGTGGAGTACGTCGACGACACCGGCCGCGAACTCCTCGCGCTGCGCGGGGCGTTCCTCTCCCGCCGGGCCCACGAGACGTTCACGCGCTACGCCCTGGGCCAGCGCAAGAAGCTGGAGGCCCACGTCCGTCTGCACGGCGCCCCGCGCTGGAAACACGCCATGCATCTGCTGCGCCTGCTGACGAGCTCCCGCGACCTGCTGCGCACGGGCGCCCTCACCATCGACGTGGGCGACCAGCGCGAGCCGCTTCTTGCCGTGAAACGCGGCGAAGTCCCGTGGCCCGAGGTCGACTCGTGGATGAACCGCTTGGCTGCGGAGGCCGACGAGGCAGCCCGCCACAGCCCCCTCCCCGAGGAGCCGGAGCGAGCCCGCGTCGAGGCCTTCCTCGTCCGCGTCCGCCGCGCCTCAGCGCTCCAGCCGGATACGTACGACGAAGTCGTGCAGGGCGTCGTACACGGTCGGGGCGTCGGGTAGCGCCGATGTCTCCTGCGCCGCGTCCAGCACGCCGTGCAGCTGCTCGACGTCGGCCTGCACGCGCGCGTGGTCGACATCGGCGTCTCCGTGCTCCTGCTGCGCCTTCGCCGCGATCAGCTCCGGCAGATAGGCGGGCGCGTCCAACTCCCCCAACAGCGTGGGCAGATGGGCCTGCACCTCGCCGCTGCGCATCAGGTGGATCCCGGTGAGCAGGACCCGGAAGGTGTAGAGCAGCGGCTTGAGCTCACCGGACTTCTCGAACAGCCGCCACTGGGTGTTGGCGAACCCGCGGTAGTGGTGGGCGTGATGGCTGGTGAGCACGCCGGGCGCGAGCGCGGCCAGCTCGTCGTGCGCGTCCGTGGTGTGCACGACCAGGGGCGAGAGCAGTTGCTCCAGCACATAGCCGTTGCGGCGCAGCATCAGCCGTACGAACTTGCGCAGGTCGTGCGTGACCAGGTCCAGCTCGACGCCGTCCCGGTCCCACATCCGGGACCGGGTCTCGTCCGGCTCCCGCAGACCCAGCAGATCCGCCGCGGGCAGCAGGTGCACGCCCCGCAGGTCCACGTCCGAGTCGCGGGACGGGAAGCCGTAGAGGTGTGCGCCGGAGACGGTCGCGAACAGCACCGGGTCGGGCTGTTCGGCGACCACCGGCGTCAGGTCGAGAGCGAGGGCGTCGATCATGGCTCAAGCGTCCCAGAGGGCCCCGAGGGTCAACAGGTCGCTCCGGTATTCGATCCGGTCGGCCCACTCGGTCGGCCAGGCGTCCGCGCCCAGGTACGCGCCCGCGAAGGCGCCCGTCAGGCAGGCGATGGAGTCCGAGTCGCCGGAGGTGCAGGCGGCTCGCCGGATGGCCGTCAGCGGTTCGTCGACGAAGAGCAGGAAGCACAACAGGCCGGTCGCCAGGGCCTCTTCGGCTATCCAGCCCGCGCCGGTGGCCAGGCAGGGGTCGGTCTCCGTCGAGACCGTGCGTACGGCGTCCTGGAGGCGGCCGAGGACCTCCAGGCACTCGTCCCAGCCGCGCGCGATGAACTCCTCGGGGGTGGCGTCGTCGGCACGGGTCCACAGGTCGCCGAGCCAGGCGTGGTGGTAGCGGCTGCGGTTCTCGAGGGCGTACGACCGCAGCAGGCCGACGAGTCCGGACGGCTCGGCGCCCTGCGCGAGCAGCCGTACCGCACGGGCGGTGAGGTCGGAGGCGGCGAGCGCCGTCGGGTGCCCGTGGGTGAGAGCGGACTGCAACTGGGCCGCGCCCGCGCGCTGTTCGTCGCTCAGGCCGGGGACGAGTCCGACGGGCGCGACCCGCATGTTGGCGCCGCAGCCCTTGGAGCCGATCTGGCTGGCGTCCTGCCAGGCGCGGCTCTCGTCCTTCAGCAGGTAGCAGGCCAGTAGGCAGGTGTTCCCGGGCGCCCGGTTGTTCTCCGGCGACTGGTACCAGTCCACGAACTCCTCGCGCAGCGGCCGCTCCAGCCGCTTCGGCGCGAGCACCCCGCGGTCCATGGCCGTGCGCAGACCCCGGCCCAGCGCCAGCGTCATCTGTGTGTCGTCGGTGACGATCGCGGGCGTGGGCAGCCGCATCTGCCGCCACGGCCCGTACTTGGCGAGGATCGACGGCACGTCGTTGAACTCGGTCGGGAAGCCGAGCGCGTCCCCGAGTGCGAGGCCGGTCAACGCCCCGGTTGCTGCTTGCTTGTCGACGAGGGTGGCAGTCATGCGGGGCGTCCTTCCCGGGACGGTCGGAGGAGGGGTGGGTGCAGCGCGGTGGCCGGGCCCGCGCGGTAGAGCGCAGCGGGTTTGCCCCGGCCGCCGGTCAGCCGGGCGGCGCCCGGTACGGCCTCGACGAAGCCGGGCGTGGCAAGCACCTTGCGGCGGAAGTTGGGCCGGTCGAGAGCCGTGCCCCAGACCGTCTCGTAGACGTGCTGCAGCTCGCCGAGCGTGAACTCGGGCGGGCAGAAGGCGGTGGCGAGACAGGTGTACTCGAGCTTGGCGCCGACGCGTTCGTGGGCGTCGGCCAGGATCCGGTCGTGGTCGAAGGCGAGCGGCCCGGCCGAGTCGTACGGCAGCCAGCTCGCCCGTGCCGCGTCGCTACCGGCCTGCGGTTCGGGCGCGTCGGGCAGCAGCGCGGTGAAGGCGACGGACACGACCCGCATCCGGGGGTCGCGGTCGGGTTCGCTGTACGTCCTCAGCTGCTCCAGATGCAGCCCGGTCGCGTCCGCGAGACCGGTCTCCTCGGCGAGTTCGCGCCGGGCGGCCGTCTCCGCCGACTCCCGTGGCTCCACGAAGCCGCCGGGCAGCGCCCAGTGACCGGCGTACGGCTCCTGTCCGCGCTCGACGAGCAGGACGTGCAGGGCGCCGGCGCGGATGGTGAGGACGGCCAGGTCGACGGTGACCGCGAAGGGCTCGTAGGCGTACTTGTCGTAGCCCGCCTTGTCGAAGGCCATACGCAACCCACCCCCTTAATAGTCAGTACGACTATAAAGAGGGTGGGGATCCCGTGCAACCCCTGCGTCACAGCTCCCGGGCGAGCGCTGTCTCCTGGGCCCGCGACGGCGCGAACGCCGCCACCACCGCCCCCACTCCCGCCGCCCCCGCCGACACCCACAGCGCCGGCGCGCAGCCGTCCAGGAAGGACGCGGGCGAGCCGTAGCCGCCGTACTGGGTGAAGACCAGGGCGGCGACGGCGATGCCGAAGACGCCGCCCAGTTCACGCAGAGCGTTGTTGACGCCGGCCGCGACGCCCGCGTCGCCGAGGGGGACGGCGGAGGTGACGGCGTTTGCGACGCTCGGGAAGACCATGGAGATGCCGATGCCCGCGATGATCAGCGGGAGGACCAACTGCCCGTAGCTGACGCCTGGTTGGACCTGCCAGGCCAGCAGGGCGAGGCCCAGCGCCTGCAGCGCGAGGCCGCCGAACATGAAGGGCCGGGTGCCGAAACGGTCCGCGAGGGCGCCCGCGACCGGGGCGACCAGCAGCGGCATCGCGTTCCAGACGAGGATGCGCACACCCGCCTGAAGCGGGGAGTAGCCGAGCCCGGTCTGGAAGAGTTGCGTGATCATGAAAAGGGCGCCCAGCAAAGACCCGAAGACCAGGAAGGCGGCCGCGTTGGCGACGGAGAAGCCGCGGTTGCGGAAGTGCGCGAGCGGCAGCATCGGGTACCGGGCTCCCCTGCGCTCCCAGAGGAGGAAGGCCGCCACGAACGCGATCCCTGCGGCGAGAGCGGTCAGCACCTCGGCGCTCCCCCAGCCCGCCTGCGGCGCCCGCACCGGCGCCCAGGCCAGCCCCGTCAGCCCGACGGCCGCCAACACCAGTCCCACGAGGTCGAGTTGGGGCCGGGTGCCGTAGCTCTCACGTAGCTTGGTGGCGGCGAACGGCAGCATCGCGAGCCCGATCGGCACGTTCAGCCAGAAGATCCACTGCCAGGACAGGCCCTCGGTGACAGCGCCGCCGAGCACCGGTCCGGCCGCCACGCCGAGCCCGGTCACCCCGCCCCACACGCCGATGGCGACGCCCCGCTTCTCGGCCGGGAACGCCTCGCTGATCAGGGTCAGGGTGAGCGGCAGGAGTACGGCCGCGCCGGCGCCCTGCACCACGCGCGCGCCGATGAGCTGGCCCGGGCCGCCCGCCAGCGCGGAGGCGGCAGAGCCCAGGGTGAAGACGGCGAGTCCGGCGAGGTACATCCGCCGCCGCCCGAACCGGTCGCCGAGCGCTGCGCCGGTCAGGGTCAGACAGGCGAAGACGAGGTTGTAGGCGTTGATCGTCCATTCCAGGTCGGACAGGCTCGCCCCGAAGTCGGCCCGCAGGGCGGGCAGAGCGGTGGCGACGACCACGACGTCCAGGGAGCACAGCAGCGCGCCGAGCCCGGCGAGGAGGACGGTCCACACACGTCGGTGCGGGGCCTGTTCGGCGGGTGGTTTGCGTACGGAGACACTCAGTGTGTCGGTCATGACGGGGGTTCCTTCCATGGGCTCTTGAGGTCGCTCACGGAAGGCAGACCACCCTCACCCCGGAAAGGAATCGCGCCGCCCCAGAAAGGCCAGCAGGCGCGCTTCGGGCCCCGCGTGCAGCGGTACGGCCACGGGCGCGCCGAACCGCACGCCCCGGTCCCCGGCCGCGACCACGCATCGCGCCACCGGCAGCAGCTCGGCCGCCAGCGGGCCCGGTATGGGCCGGGGACGCCCGCAGGCCTGCGCCACGTCCCATCCGTGCACGGTGATCTCCACCGCCCCCACGGCGGCCATCACCCGCACGTCCAGTGGCAGTTCGCCCACCAGCACCCGCTCCCCGGGCCCGGCCGCCCAGGCGCCGAGCACGGCGCACGCGCGCGTGCGGAAGGCGCAGGCGAGGTCTCCCCCCGGGCGCATCGGCGTCAGCCCGATCCGCCCGCCCGTCAGCCCCTCGTGCAGGGCGTCCAGCGAGTCGTCGAGATGCCCGAGCAGCTCCCCCAGGTCCCACTCCGCGCACGGAGTGCCCTGCTCCAGACTCCGGGGCCCGACCCCGGCGACGCTTCCGAGCGCGTAGGCGAGCGAACGCTCCAGCAGCTCACCGGAGTTCACGACAGCACCCTGGGGAACCCGAAGCGGTCGACCTGTGCCAGGTCGATGAAGGCCGTGATGCGGCCCAGTGTGCCGCGCTCCACGGTGAGCACCTGCACCGAGTGCGCCCGCAGCACGCCGTCCACCCCGCGCACGTACATGACGACGGCCGGCTGGCCGTTCGCGCGCGTGGGCAGCATCCGGTAGCGGCCCTCTCCATGGCCCCTGGCCCGCAGGAACAGCAGCACGTCCTTCTTGCCGGAGAACCACTCCAGGTTGGGCGGCATCTCCAGCTCGACGCCGTCCTGGAGGAGGTCGAGCAGCGCGTCCATGTCGGTGCGCTCGAAGGCGGCCATGTACCGGTCGAGCACCTCGCGGTCCGCCGCACCGCCGGGTTCCTGGACGAGGTCCTCCTCCGGGGCGACCTCGTCCAGCCGGGCACGCGCGCGTTGGAGGCTGCTCTTGACGGCGGCCGTCGAGGTCCCGAGCAGCGAGGCGACCTCGGGCGCCCGCCAGGCGAGCACGTCCCGCAGGATGAGCACGGCCCGCTGCCGGGCGGGCAGATGCTGCAGCGCGGCGACCAGCGCGAGCCGCAGGCTGCCCCGGGCGGCCACGACGGTCGCCGGGTCGACCAGCGAGTCGGGCAGCGGCTGCAGCCACGGAACATCCGTCGCAGGGGCCCTCAGCGGCTCCTCAGGCGCCTGGGACGGCCCGCCGAGCCCCGCGGGCAGGGGACGCCTCGCGCGGCTCTCCAGGGCCGTCAGACACGTGTTGGTGGCGATGCGGTGCAGCCAGGTCCGGAGGCTGGCCCGGCCCTCGTAGCCGTCGTAGGACCGCCAGGCCCGCAGATACGTCTCCTGCACCAGGTCCTCGGCCTCGTCGACCGAGCCCAGCATCCGGTAGCAGTGCGCGAGCAGCTCCCGCCGGTACGGGTCCGTCAGCCGGACGAACTCGTCGCGGTCCGTCGTCATAGCAGGCATGGCATTCCTCTCGCCGGTCACGAGTACAGACCGGCGGCGGGCCGAAAACGAATCGGCCGGTCCCGGAGAGAATCCGGAACCGGCCGTCGCACATGGCTGCTGGAGGCCTGTTACAGGTCGACTTCCTGCATCAGCATTCCGACCTCGGTGTTCGACAGCCGCCGCAGCCAGCCCGACTTCTGGTCGCCCAGGGTGATCGGCCCGAAGGAGGTGCGCACCAGCTTCTCCACCGGGAAGCCGGCCTCCGCCAGCATGCGGCGGACGATGTGCTTGCGGCCCTCGTGGAGGGTCACCTCGACCAGGTAGTTCTTGCCGGTCTGCTCGACCACTCGGAAGTGGTCCGCGCGCGCGTAGCCGTCCTCCAGCTGGATGCCGTCCTTGAGCTTCTTGCCCAGGTCGCGCGGAATGGGGCCGACGATCGCGGCGAGGTAGGTCTTCTTCACGCCGTACTTGGGGTGGGTCAGGCGGTGCGCCAGCTCGCCGTGGTTGGTGAGCAGGATCACGCCCTCGGTCTCGGTGTCGAGCCGCCCCACGTGGAAGAGCCGGGTCTCGCGGTTGGTGACGTAGTCACCGAGGCACTGCCGTCCCTCCGGGTCCTCCATGGTCGACACGACACCGGCGGGCTTGTTGAGCGAGAAGAACTGGTACGACTGCGTGGCCACCGTCAGCCCGTCGACCTTGACCTCGTCCTTCTCCGGGTCGACCCGCTTGCCCTGCTCCAGGACGATCTCGCCGTTGACCTCGACACGGGCCTGCTCGATCAGCTCCTCGCAGGCACGCCGGGAGCCGTAGCCCGCGCGCGCGAGCACCTTCTGCAGGCGCTCGCCCTCCTGCTCGGCGCCCGGGAAGGTCTTGGGCAGCTTGACGTCCTTCTTGCCCGCGTACCGCTCGCGGTTGCGCTCCTCGGCCCGGGCGTCGTACTCACGGGAGCTCGCCGGAGCCGTACGGCCCCGACCCGTGCCCTGGCCCTGCCTGGGGCCGCCCTTGGCGCCGCCGCGCGCCGAGGCGCCGCGACCCGACTTCGGGCCGTCCTGAGTGGCGCCGGGGCCCACGTCGTAGCGCCGCTCCTCCGGGCGCGGCTTCTTCGGCCGGCCGCCCTGCTTGTCGTCACGGGAGTTGCCGGCGCCGCGGTAGTTACCGCGGCCACCGCTGCTCCCGCCGCGGCCGCCGCTGTTGCCACCACGGCTCCCGCCGTTGTTTCCGCTGCTGTTCCTGCCGCTGCTGCTTCGCATCAAAGTTCCGTCTTGTCGTCTGCGTCCTCGGAATCCGGAGCGTCCGGATCGAACGACGGAACCCCTTCCAGTGTCTCGGCCTCGATCGCCTCCGCCTCCGGGAGGAAGGGCGCGAGCTCCGGGAGCTCGTCCAGACCGCGCAGGCCCATCCGCTCCAGGAAGTAGTTCGTCGTCGTGTACAGGATCGCACCTGTTTCGGGTTCCGTGCCCGCCTCCTGGACCAGACCCCGTTGCAGCAGGGTGCGCATGACCCCGTCGCAGTTGACTCCGCGCACGGCCGAGACGCGGCTCCTGCTCACCGGCTGACGGTAGGCGACGACCGCGAGGGTCTCCAGTGCGGCCTGGGTGAGCCGGGCCTGCTGGCCGTCCAGGACGAAGCCCTCGACGGCCGCCGCGTACTCGGGCCGACTGTAGAAACGCCAGCCGCCGGCGATCAGCCGCAGCTCGAATCCGCGGCCCTGGACGGCGTACTCGTCGGCCAGCTCCCGCAGTGCGTCCCCGATCTGCCGCTTCGGCCGCTGGAGGATCTTCGCGAGATGTTCCTCGGTCGCGGGCTCGTCCACGACCATGAGGACGGCCTCCAGGGCGGGCTTGAGGTCGAGGTCGGCGACGGTGCGGAGCCCTGCCGGGAGGCCGGTGGTGTCCTCGCTCACGCCTTGTCCTCCTTGGGTGGCTCGGGCGGTCGGTCGAATTCGTCGGTCACCATCGGCTGGGCCTCGCCCTCCCCGCCCGTCCAGCGCACCATCAGCTCCCCGAGTGCCGTCTCCTGGTCGAGCGCGACGGCCTTCTCGCGGTACAGCTCCAGCAGGGCGAGAAACCGTGCCACGACGGTGAGGGTGTCGTCGGTGTCCTCGACCAGCGCCCGGAAGCTGGCCTCACCGAGCTCCTTGAGCCGCGCGACCACGATCCCGGCCTGCTCCTGCACGCTGACCAGCGGTGCGTGGATGTGGTCGACGTACACCTGCGGCTTCGGCTTCGGCTGCATCGCTTTGACGGCGAGCTTCGCGAACCCCTCCGCCCCGATGCTGATGACGACCTCGGGCAGCAGCTCGGCGTGATGGGGCTCAAGTCCGACGGTACGGGGATAACGCCGGGCCTCCTCCTCCAGCCGCTGGTTGAAGATGTCGGCGATCTGTTTGTAGGCGCGATACTGCAGCAGTCGCGCGAACAGCAGGTCCCGCGCTTCCAGAAGCGCGAGGTCGGCCTCGTCCTCGACCTCGGCGGAGGGCAGCAGCCGGGCGGCCTTGAGGTCGAGCAAGGTGGCCGCGACCACAAGGAACTCGGTCGTCTGATCCAAGTCCCAGTCCGGCCCCATCGCCCGGATGTGCGCCATGAACTCGTCGGTCACCTTGGACAGCGCGACCTCGGTGACGTCCAGCTTGTGCTTGGAGATCAGCTGAAGCAGCAGATCGAACGGCCCCTCGAAGTTGGCAAGCCGAACCTTGAACACCCCGCCATCGGCGTCCCCATCCCCGACATCCGACCCGCTGGAGGACTCCGAAACCGCGGCCGGGTCCTTGAGAGCCGACTCCGCCCCTACGCCGCCCGTCCCGGAAACCACGTCCGGCCCTATGGCGCCCGCCCCGGAAGCCACCTCCGGGACTACGGCGCCCGACTCGGGACCCACCCGCGGCGCTCGGGCTTGCGCCTCGGGAACCGACGCTCCACCCACGGCCTCCGGCTCAGGAACCAAGGTCGGCGCCACGTCCTCCGCCGCTGGACCCGAAGCCCGGCCCACAGCCTCCCGCCCCGAAGCCCACTCGGCGGCCACGGTCTCCGGCTCACGAACCGACGCCCCGCCCACAGCCTCCCGCTCGGAAACCCCGCCCGACGCCAGACCCTCCGGCTCAGGAACGGGCCGCGGGGCCACAGCCCCCCGCTCAGAAGCTGACTCGCCGCCCACGGCCTCCGGCTCGTGAGCCGGTTCCGGTGTCACGGTGGCCGGCTCAGGCCCACGGTCCGAGTCCGGCACCGAAGCGTCGCGGTCGGGGGTCTCCGGCACAGGGTGGGAGACCGGCCCTCGGCTCACGGCCTCCGGTGCCAGCGCCTCCCGTACGGGTTCAGGCTCACGAACCGGCTTCCGGTCCCGACCTGTGAGCATCTCCGGTGCCACGACCCCCGGCGCGTACGCGCTGGACGAGTCCGGGGCCGCGGCCTCCGGCTCACGGGCCGGTTCCGGGGCGGCGGCCGCCGCCGGCGGCTCCGCAGCAGGTGGTGTTGGCCGTTCGACCCGCGGAGCGCCCGCGCCCGGGCCCCTCCCCAGCGCGCGTCGGCGGCCGGCGGGGGCGTCGGGGGCGGGTACGTCGTTCGAGGTCATGGCCCCCGCAGGCTACCGCTACCGTCCGCGCAGCCGGCGTACGAGGATGCTCGCGTCCCCGCGGGACTCCAGGTCGGCCAGGACCACGGCGACCGCCTCGCGGACGATCCGCCCGCGGTCGACGGCCAGCCCGTGCTCACCGCGGAGCACCAGGCGTGCGTGCTCCAGGTCCATGAGCTCCTCGGCGGACACGTACACGGTGATCTTCTCGTCGTGCCGCTCGCGGCCACTGGGCCGGCGCGAGGCCGACGACCGGCCGCGCTTACGGGACTGGGCGCCGGCGGCGGCAGAACCTTCCTGCGCCCCCTGACGTCGCCCGGAGCGCTCCTGACCCGCGGCACGGCTGCGGGACTCACCGGCGTCGGCCGGCTCCGGCTCCGCGGCCACATGCTCCGGGCCCTCGCCGTCGCCGCCCTGCGCGGGCACCGACTGCGGCGCGTCCTCGGGCGAGGCGGCCGCGGCCGGATCGCTCTCCCCCGCGGGCGCGGGCACCCGGGCTTCGCCGTTGGCCCCCCGCCGCGGAGTGGACGGCTGGAGCGCCATTCCCCCTGTCGTACGGAAGAGTTCGTCGGCCCCCGGCAGACTCACTCGGCGTGACACCGGGCGAGCACCTCCCTGGCGAGCTGACGGTAGGCGGCGGCGCCGACGGAGTTGGAGGCGTACGTGGTGATCGGCTCACCGGCGACCGTGGTCTCCGGGAAGCGGACCGTGCGTCCGATGACCGTGTGGTAGACGTGATCGTCGAACGCCTCGACCACACGGGCCAGGACCTCGCGGCTGTGGACCGTGCGCGAGTCGTACATCGTGGCCAGGATCCCGTCGAGCTCCAGCTCCGGGTTGAGCCGCTCCTGGACCTTCTCGATGGTCTCCGTCAGCAGCGCGACACCGCGCAGCGCGAAGAACTCGCATTCCAGGGGCACGATCACCTTGTGGGCGGCCGTCAGCGCGTTCACGGTCAGCAGACCCAGCGAGGGCTGACAGTCGATCACGATGTAGTCGTAGTCGGCCATCAGCGGCTTCAGGGCCCGCTGGAGCGTGGACTCGCGCGCGACCTCCGAGACCAGCTGCACCTCGGCGGCGGACAGGTCGATGTTGCTGGGCAGCAGGTCCATGTTCGGGACCGCCGTCTTCAGGAGCACCTCGTCGGCCGCCATCCCCCGCTCCATGAGCAGGTTGTAGACAGTGAGGTCGAGCTCCATCGGATTGACGCCGAGGCCCACCGACAGCGCGCCCTGCGGGTCGAAGTCAACGAGCAGCACGCGGCGTCCGTACTCCGCGAGCGCGGCACCCAGGTTGATGGTCGACGTCGTCTTGCCGACGCCGCCCTTCTGGTTGCACATCGCGATGATCTTCGCGGGCCCGTGGTCGGTCAGCGGGCCCGGGATGGGGAAGTACGGCAGCGGACGCCCGGTCGGCCCGATGCGCTCACGGCGCTGCCGGGCAGCGTCGGGCGCGAGGGTGGCCGCGTACTCGGGGTCGGGCTCGTACTCCGCGTCGGGGTCGTAGAAGTGCCCTTCGGGCAGTTCGTCGTAGTCGGCGAAGTGGTTGTGGGGCGCGCCACTTCCGTCGCCGGCCATGGCGTTCACGTGATGGCCATCCATGCTCTGGTGTGCAGTCCGGATCACCTGCGGACCCGGGCTCTGGTGGGCTGCGAAGGTGCGCACAGCTACGGAGCCGACAGCCTCGAACCCCGCGGGACCCTGGTCCCGTACAGGCGCTCCTGGTTGACCACCCCCGGGAGAAAATGTCGACTCATTCACAAGTCGTCTTACCTCCTTGGTGACCAGGAAACTTCTAGACAGGTCAGCGTGGCACCATGCCGACGGTTGGCGACTCTATGGCGTGTCGGGCGTCCGCAGCAACACAATCCGCCGGACCCGGCTCGATGTGTCGACAATGAAACATCCCTCTGTCAAGGGCGTACGGCCGTCGCACTGCAGGTTTCACCGGTGTGCGAATCGGTCGAAGGGTTACGTTCGAGGCGAGTTGACCCAGAGCCGCAAAGTGACCATACACACATCCGGCCGGACCTTGTCGGGCAAGGTCCGGCCGGGTGTGCGCTGTTGACGAACCGTGTTGACGTATCGCCTTTTACCCAATGGTGACTTAGCAGTCCGCCGAATGGTGACTTACCGGCTCGACGACTCGCCGCTCAGCCGAGCGGGTCAGCCGAGCAGACTCTCGAGCTCCACGTGCTCCAGCCCGTGCGCCTCTGCGACCTCGCGGTAAACGACCTTGCCGTCATGGGCGTTGAGCCCCTTGGCGAGCGCGGGGTCGCGGCGCAGCGCCTCCACCCAGCCGTGATTGGCGAGTTCGACGATGTAGGGCAGCGTCGCGTTGGTGAGCGCGTAGGTGGAGGTGTTGGGCACCGCGCCCGGCATGTTGGCGACGCAGTAGAAGACCGAGTTGTGCACCTGGAAGGTCGGCTCGGCGTGCGTGGTGGGGCGGGAGTCCTCGAAGCAGCCGCCCTGGTCGATCGCGATGTCGACAAGGACACTGCCGGGCTTCATGCGCGACACGAGCTCGTTGGTGACCAGCTTGGGGGCCTTGGCGCCGGGGATGAGGACCGCACCGACGACGAGGTCGGCGTCCAGGACGGCCTTCTCCAGCTCGAAGGAGTTGGACATGATCGCCCGGACCTTGGTGCCGAAGACCTTGTCCGCCTCGCGCAGCTTGTTGATGTCGCGGTCGAGCAGCGTGACATGGAAGCCCAGGCCGACCGCGATCTGCGTCGCGTTCCAGCCGGAGACGCCACCGCCGATGACGACGGCCTTCGCGGGCTGGGTGCCGGGGACGCCGCCGGGGAGCACGCCACGGCCGCCCGCCGAGCGCATCAGGTGGTAGGCGCCGACCTGCGGGGCGAGGCGGCCCGCGACCTCGGACATGGGAGCGAGCAGCGGGAGCGCGCGATTGGGGAGCTCGACGGTCTCGTAGGCGATCGCCGTGGTGCCGGACTCGATGAGCGCGTCGGTGCACTCCTTGGAGGCGGCCAGGTGCAGGTAGGTGAAGAGCGTCTGGTCCTTGCGGAGGCGGTGGTACTCCTCGGCGATGGGCTCCTTGACCTTCAGCAGCAGATCGGCGGTGGCCCACACCTCGTCGGCGGTCGGCAGGATCTGCGCACCGGCGGCGACGTACTCGCTGTCCGGGATCGACGATCCGACGCCGGCGTCGTGCTCGATGACGACCTGATGGCCGTGGCGCACGAGCTCGTGCACACCGGCGGGGGTGATGGCCACCCGGAACTCGTTGTTCTTGACCTCGCGGGGGATGCCGACCTTCACGTCGATCACGGTCCTTGGCTCAGTGGATGTGGGGCAATACAACACATACCCAGGCATGCATGAGCACACCGGGAGGCACCGCAGGAGAAGGTGCGGCAGAGCCAGTCTAATGAAGGCGTTCTCTCTGTCTAGCCTTTCATTGCATCAATCTTCGTCGCATGTACTGCGGATTTCGCAGGTGTCATCGTCCTGTTTCAAGGGATCAAGGGGTTTCGGCTCCTGCTCATCGCCCTCGCGCCCCTCCCCCAGCAGCCGCTCGGCCGTGCCCCGGTGCAGCTGGGCGGAGGCGGGATCGCCCAGGCGTTCCAGCGTGTCGGCGAGCCGCAGCTGCAGCGCCGCCTGCAGCCGTACGTCCTCGGCGCGGCGCGCCCACTCCACCGCCTCGTGACAGGTGCGCAGCGATTCCTCGGGGCGTCCCGCGTACTCCTGGACGCGCGCGAGTTCGCTCAACGCCCGTGCGTGGGAGGCGATGTCGCCGTTCTTGCGGTGCCGGGCGATCGCCGTGCGCCAGCCGCGCTGGGCCTCGCCGTAGCGGCCCGCATAGGTGTGGGCCGCGGCGATACGGCCGTAGAGCCGGGCGGCGTCCGCACGCTCGTCCCGGGCCAGGCGCTCGGCGAGGGCGCGGCCGAACCAGTCGGCGGCCCGGTCGTAGTCCCCGAGCTCCAGATGCGCACCACCTACGGATTCCATTGCGCGGCCGCTCGCGTACGGGTCATTTGCCTCCCGTCCGGCGTCCAGCGCGGCCCGGTAGCGCGCCAGCGCCTCCGCCGTGCGGCCGGTCTGGGCGTCCAGATCGCCGAGGTTCAGCAGGGCGGCGGCCTTCTCGCGGGGCAGGTCCCGCCGCTCGGCCACATCCAGGACGAGCCGGTGGATGCCGTACAGGTCGGGGGCG
This sequence comes from Streptomyces sp. NPDC001157, assembly GCF_053598255.1. NCBI lineage: Bacteria > Bacillati > Actinomycetota > Actinomycetes > Kitasatosporales > Streptomycetaceae > Streptomyces > Streptomyces sp. NPDC001157. The sequence goes on along the minus strand of NZ_JBSFJW010000056.1, from coordinate 23,127 downwards.
GCGGCCCGGGTGCCGAAGTGCGCGACCATGGCCTTGACCAGCTGGGACATCAGCCGGCGGGCGAGGGTGTCCAGCTCCCCGTCCGCGACGGCCAGCCGGGCCGCGGCCAGCAGTGCGGGCCTGCGCAGGCGCAGCCAGTCCTCGGCGGCCCGGGGGCTCGGGAAGCGCAGGGCGCGCGGCATGCCCTGGAGCTTCTCGCGCGCCTCGGGGCTGTCCGTCTCGGTGATCACCCGACACGACTGCAGCAGCCGTACCGTCCGCTCCAGCATGCGAGCGCGCGCCAGCTGCACCTCGCCGGGGCGGTCCTGGCTCTGGGTGAGTTTCTTCAGCAGGGGGTGCAGACAGCCCGGCACCTCGTACTGCGGCAACGGCGAGTCCGCGGCCCGCAGCAGGCTCAGGGCGACGAACTCGTCCAGCGCCGCGTGGGCGTCGCCCACGGAGCAGCCGGCGAGCGCGGCCGCGGTGTGCGGGTCGACCAGTCCGGCCGGGGCGAGGGCGAGCAGTCGCAGCATCCGGGCGGAGGGCGCGGGCAGCGAGGTGTAGACGAGCCCGAAGACCCGGCTGAGGGGCGTGCCCTCACCCTCCGTGTGCAGATGCTTGGCCACGTCGGCGACGGCCGCCTTGGGGCGGGCGGCGAGCCAGCCGCCCGCCAGCGTCAGCGCGGCGGGGTGGCCCTGGCACTCCTCGACGAGGCCCTCGGCGGCGCGGGGGTCGACGGTGATGCGGACCGAGCCGGTGTGCCGGGTGAGCAGCTCCAGCGCGGACTTGGTGTCGAGGCCGCCGAGGGTGCAGGGACGGACGTCGGAGATCCCGGTGAGAGGGCCGCTCGACACGGCCACGACCAGGCAGTCCGGTGTGTCCGGCAGCAGGGCGTCGACCTGCTCGGCGTCCGCCGCGTCGTCGAGCAGCACCAGGGCGCGGCGGTCGGCGAGGGCGGTGCGCAGCGCCTCGGCCAGGTCGTCCGCGGCGGCTCCGGCGGGGGTGGGCAGCTTCAGCGCGGCGAGCAGTTCGCGGGCGGTCTGCCCGAGGGGGACCGGCGTCCCGTCGGGCTCGCTCAGCCGCGCCCGGAGCACCCCGTCGTCGTAACGGTCCGCAACCTGCCGTACGAGCTCCTCGGCGAGGGCGGTGCGTCCGGAACCGGGCCTGCCGGCGATGAGCAGTACGCGCGCGCGTGGGGCCTTGCGGCCGGAGAGGGTGTCCAGGCCCGCGCGCTCGATGTCGGCGCGCAGTTCCTTCAACTCCCTTGTGCGGCCCAGGAACCGGCTCTCGTCAGCAGCGTGCCCCGACAGCCGTACACCGTCTGTGTTGACCGCCTGATCCGTCACGGGCCACACTCCCGTCCCACCGCACGCGCAAGCCCGCCGGGACTCCGGTACCGGGCATCAACAGAGCCTAGTTCACGCTCTGCAACGATCCTGGCGGAGCACGGCGGGCACATCCCCCGATCGGATCAGCCGATCGTCACACCAATACGCAGGGGGGTGCGGTGTTCAGGACTCGAAGGGACGGGCGGGCCACGGCGCCTCGGCCGGGCGCAGTGCGTCGAGCCCGTCCCCCTGCTGCGCGGCGATCAGCGAAAGGACGCCCACGACAAGGCAGTTGTTGTGCAGCTCGCCCGCGAGGACGCCCCGGACGAGTTCGTCGACCGGCAGGCGCGCGTACTCCAGGTCGATCTCCTCGTGCTCGACCTCGAAGCGGTCGCCCTCGGCCTCGGACAGGTTCCGGGCGAGGAAGATGCGCACGGCCTCGTCGCAGCCGCCGGGGGTGGTGTAGACGTCGGTCAGCACTCGCCAGTCCTCGGCCTTGACGTGTGCCTCCTCGTACAGCTCGCGCTGGGCGGCGTGCAGGGGGTTCTCACCAGGCACGTCGAGCAGGCCGGCCGGGATCTCCCACAGCTTGTGGCGCACGGGGTGGCGGTACTGGCGGATGACCAGGACCCGGCCTTCGTCGTCGAGGGCGAGGACGGCGACCGAACCGGGGTGGACCTGGTAGTCGCGGCGGGCCACATGTCCGTCGGGCATGACCACGTCGTCCGTGCGCACAGAGGTCTTGTTGCCCACGAAGGGGGTCTCCGTCGCCCGGATCTCCCACTCCTCGGGGGTGTCCTTGATCGTCATGCCCTGTCCTTCCGCACGCTTTGGCCACACACGCCGAGTGAAACGGGGCGCTCACCTTTTGAATGCGAGCGCCCCGGCCACCGTACAACTGGTGTGTTACTTGGAATTCTTCCGCTCGACCGAGGCCTTCACCAGACCCGCGAACAGCGGGTGCGGCCGAGTCGGGCGGGAGCGCAGCTCGGGGTGCGCCTGGGTCGCCACCAGGTAAGGGTGCGTCTCGCGCGGGTACTCCACGTACTCGACGAGCTTGCCGTCGGGAGAAGTGCCGGAGAACAGGATGCCGGCCTTCTTCTCCAGCTCCGCACGGTAGGCGTTGTTCACCTCGTAGCGGTGGCGGTGGCGCTCCTCGACGTACTCCTTGCCGTCGTAGACCTCGCGCACGATCGAGCCCTCGGCCAGCTTCGCCGGGTACATGCCCAGCCGCATGGTGCCGCCCATGTCGCCCTCGCCGGCGACGATGTCGAGCTGCTCGGCCATGGTGGAGATCACCGGGTGGCCGGTGGCGGAGTCGAACTCGGTGGAGTTGGCGTCGGTGATGCCGGCCAGGTTGCGCGCGGCCTCGATCACGATGCACTGCAGGCCCAGGCAGAGGCCGAGCAGCGGGATCTTGTTCTCGCGGGCGTACTTGATCGCGCCGACCTTGCCGAGCACACCGCGGTCGCCGAAGCCGCCCGGGATGCAGATGCCGTCGACGTCGCCGAGCTGCGCGGCGGCACCGGCCGGGGTCTTGCAGTCGTCGGACGTGACCCACTTGATCTTCACTCGGGCCTTGTTGGCGAAGCCGCCGGCACGCAGCGCCTCGGTGACCGAGAGGTAGGCGTCGGGCAGGTCGATGTACTTGCCGACCAGCGCGAGGGTGATCTCGTGGTCGGGGTTGTGGACGCGGTCGAGCAGGTCGTCCCAGGTCCGCCAGTCCACATCGCGGAAGGGGAGGTCCAGCTTGCGGACGACATAGGCGTCCAGGCCCTCGCCGTGCACGGTCTTGGGGATGTCGTAGATCGAGCGGGCGTCGGGGCAGGCGACCACGGCGGCCTCGTCGACGTCGCACATCAGGGAGATCTTGCGCTTGATCGCGGTGGGTACCTCGCGGTCGCAGCGCAGCACGATGGCGTCCGGCTGGATACCGATGTTGCGCAGGGCCGCAACCGAGTGCTGGGTCGGCTTCGTCTTCAGCTCTCCCGACGGGCCGATGTACGGCAGGAGGGAAATGTGGACGACGAAGACGTTGTCACGGCCGACCTCGTGGCGGACCTGGCGGACCGTCTCCAGGAACGGCAGCGACTCGATGTCGCCGACCGTGCCGCCGACCTCCGTGATGACGACGTCGACCTCGTCGGTCGCCATGCGGCGGATGCGGTGCTTGATCTCGTTGGTGATGTGCGGGATGACCTGCACGGTGTCGCCCAGGTACTCGCCGCGCCGCTCCTTGGCGATCACCGTCGAGTAGACCTGGCCTGTAGTGACGTTGGCCGAGCCGTCCAAGTCGCGGTCGAGGAAGCGCTCGTAGTGTCCGATGTCCAGGTCGGTCTCGGCACCGTCGTTGGTGACGAAGACCTCACCGTGCTGGAAGGGGTTCATCGTGCCCGGATCGACGTTCAGGTACGGGTCGAGCTTCTGCATCACGACCCGCAGGCCTCGCGCCTTGAGGAGCATGCCCAGGCTGGAGGCGGTGAGGCCCTTGCCGAGCGAGGAGGCGACACCCCCGGTGACGAAGATGTGCTTGGTCGTCGTAGATTTCGGCGGCATGGCCAAGAGGGGGCTCCCGTGGTCGCGGTCTGGTGCTGTGCGGCTGCCGACCGGAGATTTCCGGGGGTGCCGTCGCTGCGGTTCGGGGGTTTCGTGCCCACCGGTCCACGGGCTACCAGGGTATCAGCGCCCGGAGGAGATGGCTTCCGGCCACGCACCGCACACGAGTCACCACAGACCCGCACGGTCCTCCGCGTTTATCACCCGTTGCTCACCCGTTCGGCTTATTCGGGTTGCCCGGAGCGGCACGCAGATCATCTACGTGCGTCGTATCCTGCTCGGACACTCGCTGCCGAGCCCGGCCGGGTACACGTCACCACCCCCGCACGTGATGACCGGAACAACGAGAGCTCGTCAGTTCGTTGAGCATCAATTGTCGTTTTGCCACACGGCCAGGACGACTGCTTTGCTTCACCGCTCAACGACGCATTACAACGACCCCTTGACCGCACTAGCGACAGCCCCCTTTGCACGGGGGTGACGTGGCCGTTCGACTGGAGTTGCACGTGGCCGGGCGCATCGAAGACTACGCACTCATCGGAGACATGCAGACCGCAGCCCTGGTCTGCCGGGACGGCACAGTGGACTGGCTGTGCCTGCCCCGCTTCGACTCGCACGCCATCTTCGCCGGCCTGCTGGGCACCGAGGAACACGGCTTCTGGCGGCTCGGCCCGGCCCACGCCTCCGACGCGCAGCCCCCGACGGCGGCCCGGCGCAGCTACCGCGGCGACTCCCTGATCCTCGAATCCGAGTGGGACACCCCGCGCGGCACGGTCCGAGTGACCGATTTCATGCCCCCGCGTGACGGCGCCCCCCAGCTGATCCGCATCGTCGAAGGCGTCTCCGGCCGCGTTCCGATGCGCTCGGCCCTCAGGATGCGTTTCTCGTACGGCCGGGTCGTGCCGTGGGTGCACAAGCACGACGGCCGCACGGTCGCCGTGGCAGGCCCGGACTCGGTCTGGTACGACACCGAGTGCGAGACCTACGGCAAGTCGCTGACCACGTACTCGGACTTCACGGTCGCTCCCGGTGACCGCATCGCCTTCACCATCTCCTGGCAGCCCTCGCACAAGGAGCCGCCGCCGCTGCCGGAGCCGGAGGCCTCCCTGGAGGCGACCGAGGAGTTCTGGCGGGAGTGGGTGGAGCACTGCACGTACCACGGCCCGTACCGCGAGGCCGTGATCCGCTCGCTGATCACGCTCAAGGCCCTGACGTACGCCCCCACGGGTGGCATCGTCGCGGCGCCCACGACCTCCCTGCCCGAGGACATCGGCGGCGTCCGCAACTGGGACTACCGCTACACCTGGCTGCGCGACGCGGCGATCACCCTGTCCTCGCTGCTGCGCACCGGCTACCGCGAGGAGGCCCGCGCCTGGCGCGAGTGGCTGCTCAGGGCCGTCGCCGGCGACCCCGAGAACCTGCAGATCATGTACGGCATCGCGGGCGAGCGCGAGCTCGGCGAGGCGGAGCTGGACTGGCTGCCCGGCTACGAGAACTCCGCGCCGGTCCGGGTCGGCAACGGCGCCGCCCACCAGCTCCAGCTGGACGTCTACGGCGAGGTCACCGAGGCCCTGCACCTCGGCCACATGACCGGTCTCGCCCGCAGCGACTACGCCTCCCTGCTGCAGCTCAAGCTGATCCGCTACCTGGAGCAGCACTGGGACGAGCCCGACGAGGGCATCTGGGAGGTGCGCGGCCCGCGCCGCCACTTCGTGCACTCCAAGGTGATGGCCTGGGTCGCCGTCGACCGCACCATCAAGCTCATCGAGTCCGGCGACGCGGACGGCCCGCTGGAGCGCTGGCGCGAGCTGCGCGACGACATCCACCGGGACGTGTGCGAGAAGGGGTACGACAAGGAGCGCAACACCTTCACGCAGTCCTACGGCTCGAAGGAGCTGGACGCCTCGCTGCTGCTGATCCCGCAGATGGGGTTCCTGCCGCCCGACGACAAGCGCGTCATCGGCACCATCGAAGCCATCCAGCGCGAGCTGTCCACGCCGGACGGCTTCATCCTGCGCTACCCGACGGAGGGTTCCAGCGAGGGCGTCGACGGCCTGCCCGGTGACGAAGGGGCGTTCCTGGCCTGCTCGTTCTGGATGGCGGACGACCTCGCGATGATCGGCCGGGTGGACGAGGCCCGCAAGCTGTTCGAGAAGCTGCTCGCGCTCCGCAACGACCTCGGTCTGCTCGCCGAGGAGTGGGACCCGCGCCTCCAGCGCCAGGTCGGCAACTTCCCGCAGGCCTTCAGCCACGTCCCGCTCATCGACACGGCGCTGCGCCTGACGGCCTCGGGGGCGTACGGCGGCTGAACAGGACCGCCGAACCGGGCCCGCCTACGCTGGAGCCAACAGCCCCTGCACGGAAGGGGGCGCCCCATGGCTTCCCCATCGAAGGCGGGCGCGGCCCTCGCCGCGCTGCGCGAGGATCTGGTCGGCGATGTGTTCGCCCCGGGGGATGTCGGCTACGACGAGGCCCGGGCGGTCTTCAACGCGCTGATCGACCGGCGTCCGGCGGTGATCGCGCAGTGTGTGGACGCGGACGACGTCGTGCGGGCCGTGCGTTTCGGCCGGGAGCTGGATCTGAAGATCGCCGTCCGCGGCGGCGGGCACAGCGTGGCGGGCATGGCGGTGAACGACGGCGGGCTGGTCGTGGACCTGCGGCACATGCGCGCCGTCACCGTCGACCCCGCGGCCGAGGCGGTACGGATCGCGGGCGGCGCCACCATGAGCGACCTGGACCGCGCGACCGAGCCCTACGGCCTGGCGACCACCGGCGGCCGGGCCTCCACCACCGGCGTCGGCGGCTTCGTCCTCGGCGGCGGCACCGGCTGGCTGGACCGCTGGTGCGGACTGGCCGTCGACAATCTGCTGGGCGTCGAACTGGTCACCGCCGCCGGCGAACGGGTGCACGCCAACGCCGACGAGAACCCGGAGCTGTTCTGGGGCCTGCACGGCGGCGGCGGCAACTTCGGCGTCGTCACCGCGCTGACCCTGAAGCTGCACGAACTGCCCGCGTTCTCCATCGCGTTCGTGATGTACCTGCCGGCCTTCGGCCGCGAGGTGGTGCGCACCTACCGCGAGATCATCACGGCAGCCCCGGTCGAGGCGTCCGGGATGGTCGTCTACGTCACCGGCCCGCCGGCCGACTTCGTGCCGCCCCAGCTGGTCGGCCGTCTGATGTGCGGTGCGCTGCTGACGTACGCCGGTGGCGAGGAGGACCTGCGCAAGCTGGCCGAGCCGCTGCTGGCGCTGCCGCACGAGGCCGAGGTCGTCAGCGCGATGCCGTACGCGGATGTGCAGTGCCTGCTCGACGATCCGCCCGGGCTGCGGAACTACTGGTCGGCGGAGTACCTGACGGGCCTGCCCGACGACCTCGTGGACGTCTACTGCGCCCGCGGCGAGGCGATACCCGTACCGACGGGCGTCCAGTACGTGTTGCTCCCGCAGGGCGGCGCGATCGCGGACGGTCCGCACGAGTACCCCGTGCCCTATCGCGACGCGCCGTGGGCGGTGCACCCCTTCGGCATCTGGCAGGACACGGCGGACGACGAGCGGTGCCTGCGGTGGGTGCGGGACGTGCGCGCCGACGTCCGGCCGTGGAGCAGCGGCGCGGTCTACCTGAACTTCATCGGCGACGAGGGCCCCGAGCGGGTGGTGGCCGGTTTGGGCGCGGAGAACACGGCCCGGCTGGCGGCGCTGAAGCGGCGCTACGACCCGGACAACGTCTTCCGCTTCAACCACAACATCAGACCGGCCTGAGCACCTCCAGCGGGAACACCGGCCAGGAGGTCGGCGTAACCGGCGTAGGGCCTGCCTCTCGGTCGGCGTCGCGGCGACGGTGGGCGGGGGAAGCTGCCGCCGTCTCCTCCAGTACGGCCGCGGGGCACACCCACGCGCTCGCGTGCCGGACGCGGGAGCAGGACGGGCCCGGCGGTCAGCGCGGCGCACAGGGGAACCCTGACCTCGCCCGGAGATGTCCCGGAGGCACGCGCGCGGGTAGCGTCCGGCTCATGGACAGCAGTACGGACAGCGGTACGAGCAGCAGATTCGACACGCACGGGGCCGGGATCACCGTGCAGCGGGCGCTGGAGCTGCCCGGTCTGCGCAGCGGGCTGCCGGAGGTCCTCGCGGGCGCCGACCGGTTGCAGCGCACCGTGCGCTGGGTGCACGCGGGCGAGGTACCGCACATCGCCTCGCTGCTGAAGGGCGGCGAGCTGCTGCTGACCACCGGCTACGGCCTCGGCACCCGGCCGGCCGAGCAGCGGGCGTTCGTGCGCACCCTGGCCGAGCGCGGTATCGCGGCCCTCGTCGTGGAGCTCGGCCCGCGCTTCACCCGCCTGCCCGCCGCACTCGTCGACACGGCACGCGCGGCCGGGCTGCCGCTGGTCCAGCTGCACCGCGAGGTGCCCTTCGTGGCGGTCACGGAGGAGGTCCACACCGAGATCGTCAACGGCCACTACGCGCTGCTGCAGCGGGCCGAGGAGGTGCACCGCCGCTGTACCGAGGCGCTGCTGGGCGGCGGCGGGGTGCCGCAGGTACTGGGCATCCTGGCCGACTTCAGCGGCAACCCCGTCTTCCTGGAGACGACGGACGGGCAGCTGCTGTACGCCGCGGGGGCCGGTCCCGAGGGCGCGGACCCGCTCCAGGTGTGGGAGGGGCTGCGCGGCCAGCACAAGGACGCACCGCCACCTTCGGGGTCGGTCCTCGTGGACGTACCCGGCGGCGGGCCGGGGGCGGGTTCGGTACGGGCGCGCCTGGTCCTCCTCCCGGTACGGGCCCCGCTGGCCCCGGTGCATCGCATCGCGGCCGAGCGGGCGGCCGGCATCCTGGCCGTCGTCCTGATGCAGGCCCGGCAGGAGGAGGAGCTGGCGGCGCGCGGCCGCGGCGACTTCCTCACCGACCTCGCCGAGGGCCGTATCGCCGCGGAGGACGCGCCGGCGCAGGCGCGGGTGCTGGGCTTCAAGCCCGGCAGCAGCCCGCTGCTGCCGGTGGTGATGCGGCTGGGCGACACACTGTCGCCCGGCGGGGGCTGGGCGGTGCTGGCACGCGCGGTCGCGGAGGAGCTGGCCTCGGTGGGCGTTCCGCTCCTGTTGGGCGTACGGCCTGTCGAGGGCCGGGTGCCGCTGCTGGTGGGCCTGCGTGCGGAGGCGGAGCGGCCGGCGGTCGCGGACCGGGTCGCGGCAGCGCTGCGGGCGGGCGTGGAGCGCGCCGGGATGCAGCGGCCGGGGGCACAGCCGCCGGTGGTGGTCGTCGGGGTGGCCGGCGGCTGGGCGGCGGCGTCGGCGGGCCTCAGGCACGCGGCCGAGACGGCGACGGCGGCGCAGGGCCTTTCGGACCGCCCCTGGTACGACGCCCGGCGCCTCGACATCGACCTGCTCCTGTGGCGGCTGCGCGACCACCCGGACCTGGCGGCCTTCGTGGACCGCGCGATCGGCCCGCTCCGCGACCACGACAACCGCTCCAAGCCGCCCCTGCTGCCCACCCTGGAGACGTATCTGGCGCACGCGGGCCGCAAGGCGGAGACGGCCCGCGAACTGCACCTCAACCGGCAGACCCTCTACAACCGCCTCGCCCGGATCGGCGAGTTGCTCGGCACGGACCTCGACGACCCGCAGACCGTACTGGCGTTGAGCCTGGCACTGCGAGCACGCCGGCACGCCCCCTAGGACGGGTCCCTCAGGCGAGCGGCCGGTGCTGGGTCAACTCGTCGTAGACGCTGAGCACTTGGGCGACGGTCTCGTCCTCCGTCGGCCAGGTGGCGGCCTGGCGGGTGCCCTTCTCCCTGAGCAGCTCACGGCGCTCCGGGTCGCCGAGGAGCCCGGTGACGGCGTCCGCGAGGGCCTCCGCGTCCCCGTACGGGACGAGTTCGGCGGCGTCGCCGACGAGTTCGGGGATGCCGCCGACACGGGTCGCGACGAGCGGCACGCGCGCGTGGAGCGCCTCCTGGGCGAGCACGGAACGCGATTCCCAGCTGCTGGGCAGCAGTGCGAGATCGGCGGCGGCGAGCAGCTCCCGCACATCGTCGCGCCGCCCGATGAGCCGGACGGGCAGCCCTTCGTCCTCGATGCGGCGCTGCAGCACGGTCCGCAGCGGGCCCTCTCCCGCGATCACGACGAGCGGCACGGGGTCGAGGCGCCGCCACGCGCGCGTGGCGTCCAGCAGGGTGTCGTAACCGCGGTGCCGTTCGAGGGAGCCGACGGCCATCAGCAACGGGCGGCCGGTGGCGCCCAGTTCGGCCCGGATCTTGGGGCTCGGGCGGTCGGGGTCCTCCGGCTCCGCGCCCGGACGCGGCCCGGGCAGCGCCACGGCGGCCAGCCGCGCGTCCCGCGCCCCGGTCCGGCGGGCCCGGTCCACGAGGTCCGAGGAGGTGCCGAGCACCACGGTGGCGGCCTTCACGACCCGCCGCTCCAGCAGGCGCAGCAGATGGGCGCGGGCTCCTTCGGCATGCGCGCGGTTGTGCCAGGTGACCACGAGAGGGGTGCGCCGGCCGCTGAGGGCCAGCGCGGCCCGGAAGGAGGCGTGCAGCCCGTGCGCATGCACCAGGTCGGCGTCCTTGCACGCCTCGCGCAGCGCGGTCACGGCTCCCGGGTCGCTGCTGCGCGGCACGTGCACGTGCTCGGCGCCGGCCCCGGTGAAGTCGTAGGCGCGATCGGCCTCGACGGGGGCGCACACGGTGACCCGCACGCCCCGCGCGACAAGCCCCGCCGCCAGCGAACGCACATGCGCACTGCTGCCGGCGTTGCCGCCGCCCAGCACCTGCACGGTGCGCAGCGGCGACTGGCCGTGCGGTGAGGGGCTGCTCACGGGGCTCACGTGGCCGGGGCTCCTGGTTCGGCGTCGGGCGGTCACGAAGAAAGTACAGAAGGATCGAGCGGAGGGGGTGTACCGCGCGGTTTCCTCCACGTACTACGCCAAGGATGCCAGCACGTACCGGTGTTCCAACAACGAGAAGGAGACGCGGGTGCGGCACGGGGCCTGTGGGGCGGTGGGATCGGTCACTCGCACGAGTGAGAAAGGGGCACCTGGCCCCGGCCCATGACCGCGCCCTCCTCGCTCACCTTGTCACCGTCGGCAGTAACGGCCGCGGTCCTGCCCGCGACCGTGGCCGCGGGACCGGCGTATTGACCATCCGGCCGCCCCAAGCGGCCCCAGCCCCCAGGGACTCCTAGACGTCCGCCCGAGCCGTCGCCAGCAGTTCCTCCGCGTGCGCCCGTGCGGTCTCGGAGTCCTCCTGGCCGGCGAGCATCCGGGACAGCTCCCGCACCCGTTCCTCGCCCTCCAGCACCTTCACTCCGGACCGTGTCACGGACCCGTCGTTGGTCTTCTCGACCAGCAACTGCCGGTCGGCGAAGGCGGCCACCTGCGGAAGGTGGGTCACGACCACGACCTGCGCGGTCTTCGCGAGCTTCGCCAGCCGCCGCCCGATCTCGACCGCCGCCTTGCCACCGACACCGGCGTCGACCTCGTCGAAGAGATACGTCGGCACGGGATCCGTCCCCGCGAAGACGACCTCGACGGCGAGCATCACACGCGACAGCTCACCACCGGACGCACCCTTGGCGATGGGCCGCGGCGGCGCCCCCGGGTGCGGGGCCAGCAGCAGCTCGACCTCGTCGACGCCGGACGGCCCGTAGGCGACCACCCGCCCGCCGACCTCGACGCCCTCCGGGTCCTCGGTCTGCCGGATGTCGAACGACACGCGCGCGTGCGGCATCGCCAGCGAGGCAAGCTCCGCGGTCACGGCGGCCGCGAACCGCTCTGCCGCCTCCGCCCGCGCATCCGTCAATGCCTGGGCAAGGCCGCCCAGTTCGGTCCGCAACGCGTCCCGCTCGGCGGTCAGCTCGTCGATCCGCTCGTCGTCGCCGTCCAGCTCTGTCAGCCGCGCGGCACTCTGCTCGGCCCAGACGAGTACGGAGTTGATGTCCTCCCCGTACTTCCGGGTCAGACCGGTGAGCGCCGCCCGCCGTTCCTCGACAGCCGCCAGCCGCAGGGGATCCGCGTCCAGGTCGTCGGCGTAGCCGGCCAGTTCCCCGGCGACATCGCCCAGCAGGATCCCGATCTCCCCGATCCTGTCGGCGAGCGCGGCCAGCGCCGGATCGTGCGACCGCACGGCGTCCAGCGCCCGCTGAGCCCCCGCGACGAGCGTGGCGGCGTCGATGCCCTCGGGATCCTCCGGGTTACCGGCGAGGGCGGCATGAGCGGCCGTAGCGGCGGACGACAGGGCCTCGGCGTGCCCGAGCCGCTCGGCCTCCTCCGCCAGCTCCACGTCCTCCCCGGCCCGCGGCTCCACACCAGCGATCTCGTCGAGCCCGTACCGCAGCATGTCGGCTTCCTGGGCCCGCTCACGCGCGCGCGTGGTGATCTCTTCCAGCTCCACGGAGACGGCCCGCAGCCGCCGGTACGCCTCGCCGTACTTGGCGAGGGGCCCCGCTACGGCGTCCCCGGCGTACCGGTCCAGCGCCTGCCGCTGCCGGGACAGCTTCAGCAGCCCCTGCTGATCGGTCTGGCCGTGCACGGCCACGAGGTCGTCGGCGAGGTCGGCGAGCAGCCCCACGGGCACGCTGCGCCCGCCCACGTGCGCCCGCGACCGCCCTTCCGCGGAAACGGTACGGCTGATCAGCAGCGCCCCGTCGTCGAGCTCGGCCCCGGCCTCCTCGGCGCGTACGACGGCCGAGGCGCCCGCGGGCACGGCGATCCGCCCCTCCACGACCGCCTTCTCGGCCCCGATCCGCACGAGCGCGGGGTCAGCCCGCCCGCCCAGCAGCAGCCCGAGGCTGGTGACCACCATGGTCTTGCCCGCACCCGTCTCACCGGTGACGGCAGTGAACCCGGGCGACAGCTCGACGACCGCATCGTCGATGACTCCGAGCGACCGTATCCGCATCTCTTCCAGCACGGCACGACCATACGAGGTAGGGGCAGCGATACGCGAGGCGCCCTGTCACCCGGGCGGGTGGACCGTCCTGGAGGGGCGCGAGGAACTGCGCGACAAGCCACGAAATACCCGCACTCGCCGACGCACTTCAGACACCCCCCACAGCCGGCTAGTGCGGCGCCCCGCGCCACCCGGAAACCGGCAACGCAAACTTCGCCACAAGCCGATCCGTGAACGACGCATGGTGCAGCCGAGCCAACCGCACCGGCACAGCCCCCCGCCGCACCTCGACCCTCGCCCCCGGCGGCAACTCAACCGTCCGCCGCCCGTCACACCACAACACACCCGGCGGAATATGAGGCAGCACCTCGACCGCCAGCACCGAATCCGGCGACGTGACCAAGGGCTTCGCAAACAACGCATGCGCACTGATCGGCACCATCAGCAGCGCTTCCACTTCGGGCCACACCACAGGCCCACCCGCGGAGAACGCATAAGCGGTCGACCCCGTCGGAGTGGACAGCACAATCCCGTCGCACCCGAACCCGGTAACCGGCCGCCCGTCGATCTCCAGCACGACCTCGAGCAACTTCTCGGCGCCGGCCTTCTGCACGGCCGCCTCGTTCAGCGCCCAGTCCGTGTGCACGATGTTGCCGTTCTGATGAACGACGACATCGACGGTCATCCGCTCCTCGACCTCGTACGCCTTCGTCACCACCCGGTCGACGACCTTGTCGAGATCATCCCGTTCGGCTTCGGCGAGGAACCCGACCCGCCCGAGGTTGACGCCGAGCATCGGCACCCCGGACGCCCGGGCGAACTCGGCGCCGCGCAGCAGCGTCCCGTCGCCCCCGAGCACGATCAGCAGCTCGCACCCGTCCAGGCACTGCGGAGTGGCCTCCTTGACCAGCTCCACCTCCTCGGGCAGCGGCAGATCGGCGGCCTCGTACTCCAGGACGCGCACGCCGATGCCCTCGCGCAGCAGCCCCTTCACCACCAGCTCGGCGCTGCGAATGGCCGCGGGCCGCCCGGTGTGGGCGAGCAGGAAAACAGTACGAGCTCGGTTCTGGGTCAACGCGGCCCCTCCGCCACAGCACGGTCAACGTCGGCCGGGTCCAGTTCGGGTGCCCCGGCCCGCAGCCACAGAAAGTACTCGACATTCCCGGATGGTCCGGGCAGCGGGCTGGCGGTGACACCCTGCACCCCGAGCCCGAGTTCCCACGCCTTGTGGGCCACACCCCGCACGGCCTCCGCCCGCAGCTGCGAACTCCGTACGACTCCCCCGCTGCCCAACCGTTCCTTCCCCACCTCGAACTGCGGCTTGACCATCATCACCAGGTCGGCGTCCGGCTTCACGCACCGCACCAGGGCGGGCAGGACCAGCCCGAGCGGGATGAAGGACAGATCCCCCACGACAAGATCCACAGGCTCCCCATCGATCTCTTCAAGCGTCAACTCGCGTACGTTCGTACGGTCCTTGACGGTGACGCGTTCATCGCTCTGAAGAGTCCAGGCAAGTTGTCCGTATCCGACGTCCACGGCGACGACGTGCGCCGCACCCGCGCGCAGCAGGACGTCCGTGAAACCCCCGGTGGACGCGCCGGCGTCGAGCGCCCGCCGCCCTTCCACCACGAGCCCCTGCGGCACGAACGCCTGAAACGCACCGGCGAGCTTGTGCCCGCCCCGGGACACGTACTCGGGATCGCTGTCGTCGGCCGTGACGACGATCGCCGCCGCGGTCTCCACCTGCGTGGCGGGCTTGGTCGCGACGGTCTTGCCGACGGTGACCCGCCCGGCCGCGATCAGCTGGCTGGCGTGCTCGCGCGAGCGCGCGAGCTTCCGGCGGACCAGCTCCGCGTCCAGACGGCGGCGTGCGACTCCTGCCACGTTCGGTTCAGCTCCTATTGCCATACGAGGGTGAAGGCGCCCTCTGGTCGTACGACGGCGAGGGTGCCGGGGGTCCCGGGCGGGCGTCGAGCGCGGTGAGCGCGTCGCGCAGCCCCCGGTGTACATCCTCGTACACCTCGAGATGGCCGTCGGTGGCGAGGTGGTCGGCATCGCCGAGGCGCTCCAGCTGGGCGTCCACGTCGGCGTTGCCGGTCGGGGTGCGGGGCACGTCCAGCGGGGCGGGGGCGGCGGGGTCGTACTCGGGTTCCTGCTCGGGTTCGACCTCGACCGTTTCGTCCCCCGCCGTGGCGTCGGGCACAGTGTCGCTCATGCCCAGACGCTACCCCGAACGGCTGGGGTACCGTCGATCGCGATGGCCACGATCGAAGAGTGCCGCGCCGCACTCGAAAAGCTCTCGGACAACATGCAGACCGCCGAAGGGGACGTCCGCACGGCCGCGGCCCTGGATCGCTCGGTGAGCTGCCGGATCACCGACCTCGACATCACGTTCGTCGGCAGGATGACGGGCGGCCGGATCGTGGTGCAGGACACGATCCAGGGCCCTCCGCGGGACAAGGCCCAGATCAGACTGACCATGAAGGGCGACGACCTGGTGGCCCTGGTCAACGGCGAGCTGAACTTCGCCAAGGCCTGGGGCTCGGGCCGGGTCAAGCTGGAGGCAGGCCTGCGCGACCTGTTCCAGCTCAGGAAGCTTCTGTAGCCGCCACGCGCGCGCGTGCCTTGCGCGCCGCAGGCACCACCAGCGGCGTCCCCGTCTCCGGGTCGTCGATGACCTGGCAGCGCAGCCCGAAGACCTCCTCGACCAGTTCGGCCGTGACGATGTCGTTCGGCGCACCCTCGGCGACGATCCGCCCGTCGCGCAGCGCGATGAGATGGGTGGCGTACCGGGCTGCGTGGTTGAGGTCGTGCAGCACGGCGACCAGCGTGCAGCCCTGTTCCTCGTGCAGCTCGGCGCACAGGTCGAGAACGTCGATCTGATGCTGGATGTCCAGGTATGTCGTCGGTTCGTCGAGCAGCAGCAGGGGGGTCTGCTGGGCGAGCGCCATGGCGATCCACACGCGCTGCCGCTGACCGCCGGACAATTCGTCGACATACCGATCGGCGAGTTCGGCGACCCCGGTCTGCGCCATCGATTCCCGCACGACCCGCTCGTCCTCGGCCGACCACTGGCGCAGAATGCCCTGGTGCGGGTACCGGCCGCGGCCGACGAGGTCCGCGACGGTGATGCCGTCGGGCGCGATCGACGACTGCGGCAGCAGGCCCAGCGTCCGCGCGACCTTCTTCGCCGGCATCGACTGGATGACCTGCCCGTCCAGCAGCACCCGCCCCTGGCTCGGCTTCAGCATCCGCGACAGGGCCCGCAGCAGGGTGGACTTGCCGCACGCGTTCGGCCCGACGATCACAGTGAACGAGCTGTCGGGGATCTCCACCGAGAGCTGCTCGGCGATGACCCGCTGGTCGTAGGCGAGGGTGACGTTCTCGGCGGACAGCCGGTTCACGGTGCTCCTTCGGGTGTACGTGTTCTTCGAGCCGCCCGGGTCCGGCTTTGCGGGAGCGCTCATATCCGGCCCGCCCTGCGCTCGGTGACCAGCAGCCACAGCAGATAGACACCGCCGAGGACGCCGGTGACCACGCCCACGGGCAGCTGGTCGGCGCCGAAGACCCGCTGCGAGATCCAGTCGGCGCTGACCAGCAGGGCGGCACCCATGCACAGGGACGACAGCAGGTTGGGGCCTGGCGAACGGGTCAGACGGCGGGCGAGCTGGGGCGCGGTGAGCGCCACGAAGCTGACGGGCCCCGCGGCGGCGGTGGCGGTCGCGGTGAGCAGCACGGCGGCCACCATCAGCAGCGCCCGTACGCGCTCCACCCGTACTCCGAGGGCGTTCGAGACGTCGTCGCCCATCTCGATCATCCGCAGCCCGCGCGCGTTGGCCAGGACCAGCGGTACGAGTACGGCGCACAGCCCGAGCAGCGGCCAGACCTGCTCCCAGTCGCGTCCGCTGAGGGAGCCGGTCATCCAGACGACCGCGCGGGCGGCGTCAACGATGTCGGAGACCGTGAGCAGATAACTGTTGACCGCCGTGACGATCGCGGAGACGCCGATGCCGACCAGGACCAGTCGGTAACCGTGCACGCCCCGCTTCCAGGCAAGCAGATACATGGCAATCCCGGTCGCAAGGCCGCCCACGAGCGCCCCCACGGTGACCTGGCCCGCGCTCCCGGAGAACAGCACGATCACCACGAGCGCCCCGGCCGTCGCCCCCTGCCCGAGGCCGAGCACGTCCGGGCTGCCCAGCGGATTACGGGTGACGGCCTGGAACAGCGCCCCGCCGAGCCCCAGCGAGGCCCCGACCAGCAGCCCGACCAGGACACGCGGCAGGCGCAGCTCATTGACGATGAACTCCTGCCCGGCGTTGCCGCCCCCGGCCAGTGTCCTCAGCACATCGCCGGCCGAGATCGGAAAGTCGCCGGTGCCGATCAGCAGGACACTCGCGGCGAGCGCGGCGAGCAGCAGCAGGCCGACGACGGTGGCCGCCCGGACGTCCAGGCGCACGGAGAGCCCGCCCGGCGTCCTCAGCACACGGTTGCTCTTCACAGCTGCGCCGTCCTCCGTCGTCGTACCAGAAAGATGAAGACCGGACCGCCGATGATCGCGGTGATGATGCCGACCTGGAGCTCCGAGGGACGGGCGACGACCCGGCCGACGACGTCGGCGCCGAGCAGCAGCACGGGCGACAGGATCGTGGCGTACGGCAGGATCCAGCGCAGGTCGGGGCCGGTGAAGGACCGCACGACGTGCGGGACCATCAGCCCGACGAAGGCGATCGGCCCGCAGGCGGCGGTCGCCGCACCGCACAGCACGACGGCGGCGAGCATGGACAGCGCCCGGGTGCGGTTCAGGTTGGCGCCGAGGGCCTTGGCGGTGTCGTCGCCCATGGCCACGGCGTTGAGCGGCCGGGCGAGCAGGAGGGCGAGGAGCGTGCCGACCGCGAGGAACGGCAGCACCTGCACGATGGTCGAGTCGGTCGCCGAGGAGAGCGAACCGACCGTCCAGAAGCGCATCTTGTTGAGCGCCGCGTCGTCCGTGATCATCACGGCCTGCAGATAGCCGTACAACGCGGCGCTGATGGCGGTCCCGGCGAGCGCGAGCCGCACCGGCGTCGCACCCCGGCTCCCGCCGAGGAACCAGACCAGCGCCCCGACGGCGGCCGCTCCGAAAAAGGCGAACCAGACATAGCCGTTGAGACTCGTGACACCGAAGTACGTCATGGCGGTGACGACCGCGGCCGACGCACCCGCGTTGATACCGAGCAGCCCGGGGTCGGCCAGCGGATTGCGGGTGAGCGCCTGCAGCACCGCGCCGGACAGACCGAGGGCCGCACCGGCGAGGAGCCCGAGCACGGTCCGCGACAGCCGCTCGTCGACCACGACGTCGCCGTACGTCCCCGTGTCCTGGAACAGCCCGTGCCAGACCTGCTCCAGGGACAGCTCTTTCGCACCGATGGCGATGCTCGCCAGCACGACGAGAACCAGGACGGCGACGGATACAACGAGCCCAAAGGCACGTACAGCCCGGCGGGTTGGGGGCGCGGGGGCGGTCTCCGCGCGCTGTTCTGGAAGACTGTCGACCAACACGTAGTTAGGTTAGCCTACCCTCACACTGACCTCCGAGCGCTGGTCGCGTCGCCCGGGCCATTCACAGGTCCTCCGTCCGCCACCTGCCCTGTAGATCGCCTCACAACTCCAGCCGCGCCAGCGCCTTCCCCGCATCCAGCTCGCACACGCCCTCACCGGCCGCCGTCCAGGCCGCCGCGCACAATGCCCGCAGCCCGTCCAAGGCCTCCCCGTCACCGTCCAGTTCAAGCCGGTCCACACCCGCCGTCGCCGTCCACCCGCCGCACCGGAAGCCGCCGTCCGCCTCGACGACCTCCGGCTGTCCCGTCAAGAGCCCGCGCAGATCCGCGTCGACGTACGTCGGCCGGTGCTGCGGCGGCGCGGCGAGCAACTGCGCGCCGTCGGTGACACCGGTCAGCACGAGCAGCGAGTCGACCTCCCCGTTGAACGCGCCCTCGATGTCCGTGTCCAGCCGGTCCCCGACCACCAACGGCCGCTCGGCGCCGGTGCGGAGAATGGTCTCGCGGTGCATGGGAGGCAACGGCTTCCCAGCGACCTGCGGTTCGGCACCGGTCGCTATCCGCACCACCTCCACCGCGGCCCCGTTCCCCGGCGCGATCCCGCGCGCACTGGGAATCGTCAGGTCGGTGTTGGACGCGTACCAGGGCACCCCGCGCGCGATGGAGTAGCAGGCCTCGGCGAACCGCGCCCACTGCAACTCGGGCCCGCCGTACCCCTGCACGACCGCCGCCGGATCGTCCTCCGCCGACTCGACGGGCACGAGCCCCCGCTCCCGCAGCGCGACCCGCAGCCCCTCCCCGCCGATGACCAGCACCCGCGCCCCGGCCGGCACCTGCTCGCTGATCAACCGCGCGACCGCCTGCGCGGAGGTGATGACGTCATCGGCCCCGGTCGGTATCCCCAGCTCGGTCAGATGGTCCGCCACCGTGTCCGGCGTCCGCAGCGCGTTGTTGGTGACGTACGCGAGATGCATCCCGCCCGCCCGAGCCGTTGCCAGCGACTCGACCGCGTGGGCAATGGCATTGCCCCCCGCGTACACCACACCGTCCAGATCGAGCAGCGCCGTGTCATACGCCTCGCTCAGGGCCCGGCCACTGCCCTCGGGCCTCGTCCTGACGCTCTGGCTCATTACACATCGCTCCTCGCTCGACGGCTTTCCCCCGATCATCCCTCACGCCACTGACACACGTACGATGCCGGGATGAACACAGCAGGTCACTCGGAAGCAACGGCGCGCCGAGGCCTGGAACTCACCCCGTTCCGAGGCCTTCGCTACGACCCCGACCGGGTCGGCAGCCTCGCCGCCGTGACGTCCCCGCCGTACGACGTCGTCGTACGCCCCGACGGCCTGCACCACCTCCAGTCCGCCGACCCGCACAACATCGTCCGCCTGATCCTGCCGCAGGCCACCACCCCCACGGCCCGCAACGAACAGGCCGCCGACACCCTGCGCCGCTGGCTCTCCGAGGGCGTCCTGACCACCGACCCCGAGCCCGGCCTCTACGTCTACGAGCAGCGCGACGGCGACGGAATGCTGCAGCGCGGCATCATCGGCGCCCTGCGCGTCTCCGACCCGTCGGAGGGCGTGGTCCTACCGCACGAGGACGTCATGCCGCACGTGGTCGCCGACCGCGCGGCCCTGATGCGCGCCACCTCCGCGAACCTCGAGCCCCTCCTCCTCACCTACCGCGGCGACGGATCGACCTCTTCCGCGATCGAGGTCGTGGAACGCGTCGCCGCCCACCCACCCCTCCTGGCCACCACCACGGAGGACGGCTTCAGCCACCGCCTGTGGTCGATCACCGACCCTGCCGACCTCGCCCGCGTCCAGTCCGACCTGGCCCAGCACCAGGCCCTGATCGCCGACGGCCACCACCGCTGGGCGACATATCGCCGGCTCCGCACCGAGCACACCTCGCCCAGCCCCTGGGACTACGGCCTCGTCCTCCTGGTCGACACGGCCCGCTACCCGCTGCGCGTCCGCGCCATCCACCGCCTCCTGCACGGCCTGCCGGTCGCCGACGCACTCGCCGCCCTGAACGGCCTCTTCCGCATACGGCACCTGCCCGTCCCCCTGCCGGAGGCCCTGGACGCACTGGCCGACGCCGCCTGCGCCGGCAACGCCTTCCTGCTCAGCGGCGACGGCGCCTTCCATCTGATCGACCGCCCGGACCCGGACCTCCTGGCCCGTACGATCCCCGCCGACCACCCGGCCGCCTGGCGCACCCTGGACGCCACGGTCCTGCACGCCACGCTTCTCGCCCATGTCTGGCACATCCCCGAGAACGACCCCACGCGTATCGCCTACATCCACGACACGGCGGCCACGGTCGAGAAGGCGGAACGCGACGGCGGTACGGCCGTGCTGATGCACCCGGTCCGCGAGGAGGTCGTCCGCGACCTGGCCCGCCAGGGCGTGACGATGCCCCGCAAGTCGACGTCGTTCGGCCCGAAGCCGGCGTCGGGACTGGTGCTGCGGGCACTGGACGTCTGAGAGCCTTAGACGGCCTCTGACATGCAAAAAGGGCGGGACCTCACGGTCCCGCCCTTCCTCACAAGTCAGTCCTTGTCATCCTCGGCCTCGGCCTTGGCCTCGGTCTCGGCCTCGGTGCCGTCTCCCTCGTCACCTTCGCCTTCGTCGCTCTCGTCGAAGGCGTCGACGAACTCCACACCGTCCAGCTCGGCCAGCCGGTCCGAGGCGTCCGTGCTGCCGTCCTTGTCAGCCTCGACGGCCTTCGCGAACCACTCCCGCGCCTCACCCTCACGACCGGCGGCGAGCAGCGCGTCGGCGTACGCGTACCGCAGCCGGGCGGTCCACGGCTGCACTGAGCTGGAGGCCAGCTCGGGGCTCTGCAGTGTCACGATGGCCGCGTCGATCTGCCCCATGTCACGCCGGGCGCCGGCCGCGACAAGCCGCATCTCGACCTGCCCGGCCTTGTCCAGCTTCTGCACCTCGGGCGCCCCAGCCATGTCCAGCGCCTTCTCCGGCCGCCCGAGCCCACGCTCGCAGTCGGCCATGACGGGCCACAGATCAACGCTGCCGGTCATCCGCCGCGCGGCCCGGAACTCGGCAAGCGCCTCGGCGTACTTCTGGTTCGCGTACGCGGCGAACCCGCCCGCCTCACGGACGGCGGCGACACGCGACGCCAGCCTCAGCGCGATCTTGGAGTAGGCGTAGGCGCGCTCGGGGTCCTCGTCGATGAGCCGGGCGACCATCACCAGGTTCTTGGCGACGTCGTCCGCGAGCGTCTTCGGCAGACTCAGCAGCTCCTGCCGTACGTCCTTGTCGATCTCGTCGCCGGTGACGTCCTCGGGGATCGGCAGCCGCTTGATCGGCTCGCGGTCGCGGTCACGGTCCCGCTCGTCACGGAACCGGCCGCCACCGCCGCGCCGGTCGTCACGCCCGCGGAAGCCTCCGGGACGTCCACCACGGTCGTCCCGACGGGGGCCCCCGCGCCCACCACGGTCATCGCGGCCGCGGAACCCACCACGCTCGCCCCGGCTGTCGTCCCGACGGAAGCCCCCACGGTCGCCTTCCCGACGCTCGCCACGGTCATCACGCCGGAAGGGCGGACGCTCTGTGCGCTCACCACGGTCGTCACGGCGGAACGACGGGCGATCCCCACGGTCCCCGCGCTCTCCGCGGTCGTCACGGCGAAAGGAGGGGCGATCCCCACGGTCTCCGCGCTCTCCGCGGTCGTCACGGCGGAAGGAGGGGCGATCCCCACGGTCCCCGCGGTCGTCACGCCGGAAGGACGGACGGTCGCCACGGTCCCCGCGGTCGTCGCGCCGGAAGCCACGGTCACGGTCGTCCCTGCGGTCGTCGCGGCGGCCGTAGCCACCACGGTCGGAACCACCACGGTCGGAACCACCTCGGTTGTCGTCACGCCGGTCGTCCCGACGGAAGCCACCGCGGTCGCCGCGGTCGCCGCGCTCATCGCTGCGGCGGTCGTCCCGACGGCCGTACCCACCGCCGCGGTTGTCGTCCCGACGGAAGCCACCGCGGTCGTTGTCGCGCCGCTCGCCGCCGCGGTCGTCACGGCGGAAGGAGGGACGGTCGCCACGGTCCCCGCGGTCGTCACGCCGGAAGGAGGGACGGTCGCCACGGTCGTCCCGACGCGGCCCACGGTCGCGGTCGTCACGCTGGAAGGCGGGACGGGAGCCACGGTCACCTTCGCGCCGGTCGTCCCGACGGCCGTACCCGCCACCCCGGTTGTCGTCCCGACGGAAGCCACCGCGGTCCCCACGGTCGTCACGCGGGCGATCGTCACGCCGGCCCTGTCCACCACGGTTGTCGTCGCGGCGGCCGTAGCCACCGCGGTCCGAACCACCGCGGTTGTCGTCACGCCGGTCGTCCCGACGGAAACCACCGCGGTAACCGCCACGGTCGCCGCGGTCCCCACTGTCCCGTCGCCGCTGGTCGCGCTCCGGTCGATCGTCGGGAGAGTTGGTGGACATCGGTGACTCCTGTCTTCGGTACTGCAAGCATTGTAAAAACGAAAGGACCCCTGGTCCCAGCTGAACGCTGGGACCAGGGGTCCTTCCAAAGATTGTTCGGCGGCGTCCTACTCTCCCACAGGGTCCCCCCTGCAGTACCATCGGCGCTGTAAGGCTTAGCTTCCGGGTTCGAAATGTAACCGGGCGTTTCCCTCACGCTATAACCACCGAAACCCTAATGGTTTCGAGCGAACAAGCACACTCTTCTGTTGTATGTTCTGCTCAAAGCCGACAACGGTCGTTGTCTCAGAACTAACACAGTGGACGCGAGCAACTGAGGACAAGCCCTCGGCCTATTAGTACCGGTCACCTCCACACCTCACGGTGCTTCCAGATCCGGCCTATCAAC
>NZ_JBSFJW010000055.1:0-45346 GCF_053598255.1 Streptomyces sp. NPDC001157 | reverse complement strand
ACGCCAACACCAAGCCCGCATCAGCCACTACAAACGACGCGGACACAGTCCCTGAAACTGCCCAGCAATCAGAACAAGCACCGTTGCAGTACTAAATCCTGAGCCAGCGAATCTGCTGGTTGTCGGGCGAGTCCGTGCAGACGGACGTGTAGACGGCGTGCGTTCCGGATAGGTTGGTGGCGGTGAGACATTTTCCAGTCTGCACGTTGATCCACTGACCGTAACTGCTAGAACTTGGGTAGACCCGCCGCCACCGCTGGTTTGTGCCACCGTTGCAGGAAAGCGTGTAAACCGAATTCGCGGAGTTGGCGTCGAGACACCGGCCCGTCGCCCTGTTCTTGAGGTAGTACGAGGTCCCGCTGATGAACTGCAAATCCCAGTCCTGATAATATCCGGTATTGCACCCCTGTGTGTAAGCACTACCGGCGCTGTTGCTGTCAAGGCAAACATTGGTACGACGGTTTTCATAGCTGGCATAATCGGCGGCCGATGCCGGCGAAGAAATACTGACGGTCGCCGCTACAGTCAGCGCAGCTATGATGGCGAATTGCTTTGAAGACTTATGCACTTCCGGCCTCCCCGTTTCGAGTAAGCAAGGCGAGATGGAACCCGTCTCCCGCAGGCTGTGCGGCACCGCTGGGTCGGGCGGTGCCGATGCGCCATGACGGTAGGCGCAGCGGCGTAGCTGTCGCGTCCCACAGTGGGTGGAACTCTGGCCCCACCGAGCACAGTAGCCGCGCGGTTCGTGCGACTTCCGCGGTAGTGGTTCCTGCAACTTCCGGGGTACCGCGAAAGGTTGACGCCGCCGCGCGTTCACCGGCCTTAGGCTGCGGCGATGCGCATGCCTACGCCCCGCCCGCTCGTCCTCGACACGCTGATCGCGCTCGCCATGACATGGGTGGCCGTCCGGCTGGGTCAGGTCTCGGAGGCGCGGGGCTGGCCGAAACTCGACGCCCCTGCCTATGTGCTGCTCGCCCTGGGGCACCTGCCGGTCGCCTTTCGGAGCAGGGTACCGATGGTGGTGTTCGCGGCCGTGCAGTTGGCCGGCGTCGCCTTCATCAGCCTGGGGTACTGGCCAGTGGCATCCGCGTTGGGCTCGATGCTTGCCCTGTACACGGTGGCGTCGGTGTATTCGGCACGGATTGCCGTCGGCTGTGCCGCCGTGATGACCGCCAAGTGGGTGTATGCGGGTGTGATCAGCGACAGCTTGTCGATGACGCTAGTGGTGAGCCAGGCCCTGCTGTTCAGCTTGGTGCTGGTGTGGTCCGGCACGCTGGCCCGCCGCTCCCGCGAACTCGCCCGGCAGCTGCGCGGCGAGCAGGCCGAGCGGGCCCGCCGTGAGGTCGCCGCCGAACGTGGGCGCATAGCGCGGGAGCTGCACGACGTCGTCGCCCACCACATGTCGGTGATCTCCGTGCAGGCCGGCCTGGCCCGGTTCGTCCTGGACTCCGATACCGCCACTGCCCGGGGCGCGCTCGGCACCATCGAGGACACCAGCGGCGAGGCCTTGGAGGAGCTGCGGCGCATTCTGCACGTCCTGCGGGAACACGATCTGGGCGGCGCCGAGTCAGCCGCCCCCATGCCCACCCTCGCTCGACTCGACGACCTGCTCAAGCGTATCCGGGCCGGTGGCGTCCCGGTCGAGCTGAGCATCAAGGGCACCGTGCGTCCGCTCGCCCCGGGCGTCGAATTGTGCGCATACCGCGTCGTCCAGGAGGCCTTGACCAACGTCCTCAAACATACTCACCACGCCGACGCACAGGTGCGACTTCACTACCGGCAGCATGAATTGATCGTCACTGTCACGGACAACGGAACGGGCCACGGAGACGGGCTGATTCCGGCCGAAGTCCTGGCAGGCGGCGGACACGGCTTGATTGGCATGCGGGAGCGGGCCAAGCTCTACGACGGGACGATCAGCGTCGGCCCGCGCGCCGAGGGGGGTTTCGCGGTCCGTCTGACCCTGCCGACGTCGACAACTGGCGCACGGTGGGGAGACGAGGGTAGGAGATGACCAGAGTCCTCGTCGTCGACGACCAGTTCCTCATCCGCGCCGGCCTCGTCGGCCTTCTCAACGCTGCGCCCGGTTTCGAGGTCGCCGGCGAGGCGGGGGACGGCGAGGCGGCGGTGCGGCTGGCCGCCGAGACCCGGCCCGACGTGGTCCTGATGGACATCCGCATGCCCGGCATGAACGGCATCCAGGCCACCAGGCGCATCCTCACGGAAGCGGTCGACCCCCCGCCCCGGGTGCTGGTCCTGACTACCTTCGACCTCGACGAATACGTCTACGGAGCATTGCGCGCCGGGGCATCCGGCTTTCTGCTCAAGGACTCAGGACCCGAGCGGCTGCTGGCAGCCGTGGCCGCGGTCGGGGGCGGCGACGCGCTCTTCGCCCCGAGCGTGACTCGTCGGCTCGTCGAGGCGTATGCCCAACAGGACCGATCCACGCCCGACTCCCAACCCCCGCCGGGCCTCGGCACGTTGACCTCCCGTGAGGTCGACGTCCTCAGACTCATTGCGCGCGGCCTGTCCAACCCGGAGATCGCCGACCGGCTCTCCATCAGCGAGGCAACGGTCAAGACCCATCTCAACCGCGTCATGACCAAGCTCGGCCTGAACAGCCGGGCCCAAGCGGTAGTGATCGCCTATGAGACAGGCCTGGTGACACCGGGAGGGTAGGCGGGCAGCGCGGCACGCCACCGCGGCCGGTGTGTGGGGACGCCTGCCGAGCTGGTGGACGCGCTGGGGGCGGTGACGAAGCGGGCTGGTGATCGCCGATGCGCTCGGTGCGCAGAGCGTTCTGGGACGAGCCGAGCGCCGTGACGCGTACGGTCCAGGTGGTCGTCATCAGCGGCGAAGCGGATGCGTTCTGGGGGTGCATTGGCAGAGCGAGCACAAGCGTGGCGCTTACGGTGACGGTTGGCTTGGTCCAGACCATCCGTCACGGGATGAGGAAGATCCAATACCGACCCCACCTCATCGACGGATGCCTCGCCGGAACCGGGCTGTCCCTCACCGCTACGACTTCATGAGTTCGAGCTCAGTAGCTCATCAATGAACCCCTAGACCACGGGACTGGCCCTGGCCCCCACCGCGGCACCGGTTGAGGCCAGCCTCGTCCACCACGTGTCGAGCCGTAGCCCTCACTATTCTGTCGCTCTCTTGAACGGCCATTTCGAAGTGAGCTCAGACTCCCCCTCTCGGCCGACGATTCCGGCGTCCTTGCTCAGGCAGGACTGCTTGGGAATCAGTTGAGCAACTCTGGATCGCCGGAGCCCAGGGCGGGTTTCCGCTGACCGCAGTCCCGAGAAAAATCTTGGTACTGCGGCCAGCTGCCAATCGCGACCCCGCTGGCATGGCGGCACGTCATTTGCCCAGGCGTCTTTCTGGTGCTTCCCCGTCACGGTGTGCAGTGCAGACGGCTTGATGCCTTGCCTCCCGAAGCGGCAGCACGGGGAGCAGCCGATTACCGACGGGCCGTTGCCTTCGGCAGAATGGGCGCCATGACCGAGATCCGTACACCCCGCCTCCTCCTCCGTCGCTGGCATGACGACGACCTTCCCCCGATGGCGGACATCAACGCGGACCCGCGGGTCATGCGCTGGATCGACGAGGGCTCGGTGCGCGACCTGGACCACACGGTGGAGGACATCGAGCGGTGGGAGGAGGAGTGGGACGAGGAGGGCTTCGGACTCTTTGCCATTGAGCTGCTGGCCTCGGGTGAGCTGGCCGGCTTCACAGGTCTGTCCGTTCCCGAGTTCCTGCCGGAGATACTGCCCGCCGTAGCGATCAGTTGGCGGCTCGGCTCACAGTTCTGGGGGCAGGGGTACGCGTCCGAAGCCGCCCACGCCACGCTGGAGTTCGCGCTCCAGGACCGCGGCCTCGACCGCATCATCAGTATTAACCGGGTGGGTGACGACGCCTCCGAGAACGTCATCCGCAAGCTCGGCATGGTGCCGGAGCGAGAGACGGCGCACCCGGTGTACGACTATCCGTTGCGCGTTCACACCATCGATCTCACCGAGTTCCAGGCGTGAACCAGCCGAGTTGTCGATCATGATGACGGCAAACGGCTGTCATCTTCATCATTCGCCATCCGTCGTGCGACACCTGCGGGAACCCCTTGCGCTCCCGTAACAGTAAGGACAGGTACCGCGCACCCTTACACGAACTTCAGGCGGTCCGAGATGTACCCTCCCCCGTTCTGCAGCGGGGTTTGGCTCTGTAGCTGATCAGGTAGAGCGTCCGCACCGTTCGCGGGAGGCAGCCGGTACGAATCCACCCAGAAACACGCGAGAGGGTCGGGGAAGGAGTTGGACACCAATGCCCGTGAAACCGGCGCAGTCGGGACCCGCCCTCACATCACACCGCTACCGATGAATGAACCATGCTGCCCCACACGGCAGGACCACAGGTGTGGGCGGAGGCCATCCGCGCTGCCGACCACCACGCCTTGGGAGAGCAGGCCCGGCAGCGCGCCGCACGCTTCACCCGGCCGCGTCTGCCGGACCTCGAAGCCCTCGGGATCTATCCGGCGGCGAACGCGTCCTCGACCTGATCGAGCCGGTCCGTCCACCAGTGCAGCAGCGCCTCATCCGCGGTGAACAGCTCATCGCAGGAGAAGTCACCGCGGTCGTAGTGGAACTTCAGCTGCCAGAAGTCCGTCATCCGCTTCCACCACAGCCGACGAGCCCCATCCGCGAGCGCGGTGTCCTCCAGCGGCATCACGGACCGGTACCCACCGACGAACGCCGAGACGCGCGCGAGGTCGAACACCCCGTCCACCCCGAACTGCACCTGCGCCGTCCGCACGACCTCTTCCGCGTACGGCCGCACGCCGACCCGGTCCCAGTCCAGGACGGCGGCGAGCTCCTCGCCCTCCCACAACAGGTTCCGGTACTGGACATCGCCGTGCGTCCAGCCATGCTCCCCTTCGGGGGTCGTGTGCTGCGGGCGACAGGCGGCATGCTCGGCGATCAGCGCCCGACGTTGATCAAGAGCGGCGGCGGCCGCCTCGTCGAAGGCGCTGCCGGTCCCCTTGTCTGCCACTGCCGTGGTGAGTCGGTGCGACTTCTCAACAGCGTGCTCCGGCGACGTGACCTCCGCCGTGACCGCATCGGGCACGACGGGCAGCAAGCCTCGGCCACAGGCCCGGCCCAGGCTTACATGCAGACGACCCAGGTGAGCGCCCAGTGACGCTGCCTGGGGCAGGCTGAGGTCAATACCCCGGACGTGAGCACCCGCGGCCCACGGGAACAGGCACCAGACACCGCCACCCACCTCCGCGACCAGAGAACCGGTTGGGTGAAAGGAGGACTGACGGTCGCATCAGTCACCCGGAAGACGATACGTGGCACAGCACACCCAGACGTGAGGATCACGCGCCTCACCCCGTCTGAGGACCTCGGTCACTCCTGGAAGCCCAGATGTGACTTTGAGAGGGAGACCACGGCTCGGCCCTGCAAGCTCTCCCACTGATGCGTTGGTGGACTGCACCGCGTCCGTTCATCGCCGTCCGCTCGCCGGTCGTTCGGCGAGCGGACGCAGGCGGTGGGCGTCGTCGAACAGCGCGCGTTCGGTGAGGCGGACGGCGGTGACTGCGGCGAGTGCTGCGGCGGCGAGCAGCATGTACATCACGACGATCTGGTACCGGATCGCCGTGAAGGGGTCGACTCCGGCGAGGATCAGCCCGGTCATGGCGCCGGGCAGGCTGATGACGCCGACCGTCTTGGTGGAGTCGAGGGCCGGGATGAGGGCCGTTCGCACGATGGTGCGCTGGTGCGGGGCGAAGGCGTCGGTGGCGGCGAGGCCGAGGCTGAGGCGGGCCTCGATGGCGGGGCGGGCGGTGCGCACCTCGTCGTGGAGGCGGGTCAGGGCGAGGGCGGTGGCCTGCATGGCGCCGGACACGACCATGCCGCCGACGGGGATGACGACGCGAGCCTGGGTGGCGATCACGCCGAGGGCGAGCAGGGTGCCCATCGTGGCCGCCGTGCCGATGGTGATCGCGACGGTCGCGGTGGGCAGCGCCTTGGGCAGGGCAGGGGTGCGGCGGGCGGCGACCTGGCCGGCGATCACCACCATGAGGGCGAGCCAGCCGATGGCTCCTGTCAGACCGGTGTGGCGGAAGACCAGGAGCAACAGGGCGCCGACGGCGGCGAGTTGGAGTGCGGCGCGGACGGCGGCAAGGGTGATGTCGCGGGCCAGGCGGAGGCGTCCGTGCCAGGCCACGGCGACGGTGAGGGCGACCAACGCGGCGGAGGCGGCGACGCCCGCCCAGCTGGGGACGGCGGGGTTCACGCGGACTCCTTGAGATAGCCGACCTGGTGAGCCTCGCCTTGTTCGACAAGGCGTCCGTGGTCGAGCACCAGGACGTGGTCGGATATGCGGCGGGCCTGGGCGGTGTTGTGGCTGACCAGGACGACGGTCAGGCCGTCGGTGACCAGTTCGCGTACGACGTCCTCGACGGCCGCGGTGCCGACGGCGTCGAGGGCGGAGGTGGGCTCGTCCAGCAGCAGCGCCTGCGGTGTGACGGCCAACGCCCTGGCCAGGCAGACGCGTTGGGCCTCGCCGCCGGAGAGGTTCGTGGTAGCGCGGTCGAGGTACCTGGCGGGCAGGTGGGCGCGGTCGAGCAGGGCCGCGGCTTCGTGCCGGTCGAGGTCGGGGCGGCCGACGCGCAGGTCGTCCAGGACGGTGTCGGTGAGCAGGACGGCCTGTTGGCCGACGAGGGTGACCTGGCGGCGCAGGGTGAGGACGTTCCAGGCGGGCAGGGGACGGTCCTGGAAGGTGACAGTGCCGGTCATGGGTTCGTCGAGGCGGTTGAGCAGGCGCAGGAAGGTGGATTTGCCGGCGCCGCTCGGTCCCACGAGTGCGGTGCAGGCCGCGGCGGGGATCCCGCAGGTGATCTCCTCCAGCAGGGTCGTCCCGCCGCGTCGCACCGTGACGTGGTTCAGGGCGAACGCGCTTGTCTCCACGGGTGCCTACCTCCGTCGGCCATCGAGCAGTGCAACCATGGTTACACCTCTACCGCGCGGGACGGTAGACGAGGAGGGCCGGGTGCCCGTCGGTGCCGTGCGGGACGGGGAAGTAGCTGCGGTGCGTGGTGGAGTCGACCGCGACGACGTGCGCGCCGTCGGCGAGGTGGGCGTTGCCGGTGACGGTCAGGTGCCGGTCGCGGTTGTCGGCAATGGTTACCCAGCCGGACTCCGCGGCGACGTACAGGCGGCGAGCGACGGGGTCGTAGGCGAGGACGTCGGGCTCCTGGCCGACCCGGTCGGTGCCGGTGACCTGCCAGGTGGTCAGGTCGACGGTGAGCAGGCGGGCGTTGCCGTCGCAGGCGACGAACGCCAACCGGTCTGCCGGGGCGAGGACGAGGCCGTGGTCGCAGCCGGGCAGGGGGACACGGCGGGTGATGTGGAGGGTGGCCGGGTCGATGACGGCTAGGTCGTTCCGCGACTGGACGGCCACCAGCATCCGTCGGGTGGTGGGGTCGTAGGCGACGTTGCCCGCCTCGCCGCCGACCGTCACAGTGCCGCGGACCTTCCCGGTGTCGGCGTCGACGACGGTCTCCGAGCCGCCGGACTCGTTGGTGGTCCACACGGTGCCGTGCTGCGGGTCGTCGGCCAGGCCGTCGGGGTAGTCGCCGGTGGGGCTGCGACGCAGGACCTTGCCGGTGTTCTCGTCGATGGCCGCCACCTCGTTGGCGTCGGTGGCGGTGGCGTACACCCGGTGGCGGGCGGGAACCACGAGCACGCCGTGTACGCCGGGAAGGCCGTCGATCGTCCGCACGACGCGGTTCGCGCGGACGTCCACCTCGATGACCTGGCCCGCGCCGAGGTGGGCGATGAACAGCAGCCCGCGGCCGGCATCGAGGCTCTCGTAGTCGAAGCGGGAGCTGTTGCCCGGCAAAGGGATCTCCTTGACCTGCTGGAGCGGGAGTGCCTCCTTCGGCGGCTGGCCTCCGTCACGGGTGAGCAGGACGCCGGCTGTCGCGGCTGCGATGGCGACGACGAGCCCGGCCGCGAGGGCGAACAGGGCGCGTGGGCTGAGGCGAGGGTTCATGTACGGCCTTTTCCCTGTGGTGCGGGCTCAGTACAGGTAGATGTCGACCACAAGGGCTACTGCCCCGGTGGCCAGGGCGAGGTTGGACACCGCTCGGGCGGGCTGAGAGCGCATCGGTCCGTAGGACAGGACGAAGGTGCGGATGGCGTAGGTGACGACGCCGCTGCCGGTGTCCTGCCAGCTGATGGGGACGGGTGGGAAGGGGAGGTCCGTGTAGAACTCGTAGGAGTGGGTCGCCTTCAGGACGACCTGCCAGCCGAACGGTGCCAGGAAGCCGATCGCCGCGGTGGTGGCGATCAGGCCAGCCTTGCGCCAGCGTGGTACTGCCCCATCAGGGCGGCCTCGGCGATGGCGGTCAGCATGGCCCCGTTCAGCAGATGTCCGTAGCTCAGCACGGTGTGCTCCCCTCCCCTGCTGGATCAACTTCCGTGGGTGTCCTACGAGGTGGGCGGTGTGAGGTTGGTGGCGTCCAGGGCCGGACGCAGCGCCTTGGCGAGGGTGACGCCGTCGGCCGTGGCCCAGTAGTGCAGGTAGAACAGGCGGGGCTGTTCGTCCAGGGAGTGGTTGTGGAGCTCGACGATGTAGATGTTGCCCTTGCGCAGCGCCTGGATGACCTTCTGCACCTCGGGGGCGGTCATGACGAAGTCGCCGTTGATGGCGGCTTTGTTGTCCCCGAGCGGCTGGAAGTTGATGCCGGTGGTCAGACCGAGAGCGGAGGGCAGTACGTGGGTGCCGTCGTTGATGGTCTCGTTGCGGGCGAGGAAGAACTTGTAGATGCCGCCGTCGGCGGTGCCCTTGCGGCCGAGAGCCTTGTCGATGCCGGCGGTGTCCAGGTCGATGGGCGGCTGGGTGGTCGGGGGCGGTGAGGCGGGCGGGATGGCCGTCGCGGCCAGGGCGGCCTTGACCCCCTGGGCGAGCTTCACCGGGTCGCCCATGGCGTGGATGTGGGTCCACCAGATCGCCGGGGACTGCTGGAGCAGGTGCTTGTGCAGGGCCGTCTGTTCGATACCGGCGGCCTGCAACGCGTCGGTGACCTTGGGCAGTTCGTCCTCGGTGGCGACCAGGTCGCCCATGAACATGGTCTCGTGCTTGTACTTGGCGAAGGCCGCGTAACCGCCCAGCGACAAGCCGGGCTTCACGGTGACGCCCTGGGTGGTGACGGTCAGGTCCTTGCGGGGCAGCGGGACGCGGTAGACGGTGCCGTTCATGAGGGTGCCGGTGCGACCGAGGGTGTCGGCGACCGGCTTCCAGTCCGCGTCCTTGGTCGGCACGGGCTGCTGAAGGTGGTGGTGCCGGGAGGCGGCTTGCGCCGCGACCACGTTCGTACCGCCTGCCGCGTCACTTCTCTGGGTGCCGCAGCCTGACAACAGGCCGGCGCCCGCCACCAGCAGGAGCGCGGCCGCCGTGCCGGCGGCCGGCTTCGTGAGCGAACGGGGTGACATGACGACTCCTCGTCGAGATCGTTGTCGAAGGTGCCTGTGTGCTCAGCGAAGCCGCCCCGGATGAAGTTGGCATGAAGACACTCCGCACATGCGCCTTCATGCCACCTTCATCAGCGGCAGGGATCGTGGAAGGCACAACAACGTGCGTGGCAGCGGCGAACGAGGGAAGGCGCGATGCGGATCCTGGTGGTCGAGGACGAGCCCAAGATGCGGGACCTGCTGCGCCGAGCCCTGAGCGAGGAGGGTTACGCCGTCGACACCGCCGCCGACGGGCCACAGGCCCTCGCCCTGACCGACGTGGCCGCCTTCGACGCGATGGTGCTGGTCCTGGCCGGTGCCGGCTACGTCACGCTCAGCCGTTTCCGCGAGGCCCAGAGCGAGTACGGCACGGCCACCGGCATCGCCCGCCAGGCCCAGTAGGCTGCCCTCGACGACCTCGCCCGCGAACTGGCCACCGCGCTGCCCATCGTGTTCGTCCTGGCCACCGTCGGCGCCTACTGGCTGGCCGCCGCTGCCCTGCGCCCGGTGGAACGCATGCGCACCCAGGCCGCCTCCGTCACCGAGGACACCCCCGGCCACCGCCTCGACGTACCGCCCAGCAACGACGAGATCGCCCGCCTCGCCACCACCCTCAACGACATGCTCACCCGCCTCCAGACCGCGCTCGACCACGAGCGCCTCTTCGTGGCCGACGCCAGCCATGAACTGCGCACCCCGCTCAGCCTGTTGCGCACCGAGATCGAACTCGCCCTCCGGCACCCCCGCGACGCCACCGAACTGCACGCCGCACTCGTGTCCGCGCACGAGGAGACGGAACGTCTGGTCCAGCTCGCCGAGGACCTGCTGCTCCTGGCCCGCACCGACCGCCGGGATGCCACCGCGGCCGGGTCGACGGTGCCCGACCTGGCCCCGGTTCTGCACCGCGTGGCCGCCCGCCTGCGCAACGGAGCCCCCGATCAGACAGTCACCGTCGACTGTCCGCCCGGACTCACCGCCGCAGTGCCCAGTGACCGGCTGGAACGCGCGCTCACCAACCTGATCCACAACGCCCAGCAGCACGGCCGCGGCCCCGTGGAGGTGACCGCCCGTCCTGACGACGGACGGATCCGCATCGAGGTCCGCGACCACGGCACCGGCTTCCCGCCCGACTTCCTCCCGCGCGCCTTCGACCGCTTCACCCAGGCCGACCGGTCCCGCGCCACCAGCGGCACCGGTCTCGGCCTGGCCATCACCGCCGCCATCGCGCGCGCCGCCGACGGCCAGTACGGCGCCTGCAACCATCCCGACGGCGGCGCCGTATGGATCAGCGTCCCCGCCCTCCCGCAGCCACCCACGACCTCTTGAGGCGCCCAAAACGACATGCAACCATGGTTACGTCAGACATGAGCCGCTGTGGGGAGCGTCGATGAACCGGACAACGTCCGCTGCACGGATCGGTACACGCCATGATCGCTGACCGGCCGGCCCGTGAACCGGGCGAGTGGGTCCTGTTGTCCTACCGGATGCCCCGCGAACCCTCCACACCCCGCATCACCCTCTGGCGCAAGCTCAAGCGCCTCGGAGTCGCCCAGCTCTCCGACGGCCTGGTCGCCCTCCCCGCCGACGCCCGCACCCGCGAACAGCTGGAGTGGATCGCGGACGAGGCGATCGAGGCCGGCGGCACCGCCTCCATCTGGATCGCCCGCCCCGCGACCCACGCCCAGGAACGCGAGCTGGCGGCGGCCATGGCCACCGCCCGCACCGCCGAGTACCAGGCCGTCATCGACCAGGCGACCCAGGCCACCGGCACGGCGGGCGCCGCATCCGTCGTGCGCAGACTCCGCGCCGAACTGCGCCGCATCGGCCGCCGCGACTTCTTCCCGCCCCTCGAACGCGATCGCGCGCACGCCGCCGTCCGCGCCCTCGCCGACGAACCAGGCGGCAAAGCCGGCACAGCACCGAAGGCCGCAAGCCACCAGGAGAAAACCCAATGAAGTGGGCCACCCGCGCCGGGATCCACATCGACCGGGCAGCCTGCGCCTGGCTCATCCGCCGGCACATCGACAAGGAGGCGGAGTTCGCCTTCGTCACCGATCCCGCCGAAGTCCCGGACGGCGCAACCCCGTTCGACATGCGCGGCGTGCAACTCGGCCACCACGGCGGCGACTGCTCCTTCGAGACGATCCTGCGCCACTACGAGCTCACCGACCCGGTGCTGTGGAGAGTCGCCGAGATCGTCCACGAGGCCGACCTCGACGACGAACGCTACGACGCCCCCGAAGCCCCCGGCGTGGACGTCATCCTGCGCGGGCTGTCCATGATCTGCGACGACCAACGGATCCTGGAGCTGACCGGCCCACTCTTCGACGGCCTGTACGAGTACCACCACCGCGCCATGCTGCTCGGCCGCGAGCCCTCCTGACGCCGTTCAACCATCCGCACATTCATCCAGGGCCAAGCCATGGCCCTCGCCATCGCCGCGTCGCCCGAAATCTTCAGCACCCCCCACATCGCCCTGACAGCCGGGCTCACCGGCATTCTCGCGCTCGCCGCGGCGATCTGGCGGCTTCCCCGCTCCGCATGGCCCGACATCGCGGCGGTAGCGGTGCTGTCAGCAGCCTCCGTGTACCTGTGGCGGACCTCCGCGAACATGACTCCGCTGAACAAGGACGGCCTGCCGGGATTCTCCGCCAACGACCGGGCCGCGCCCGTCCTCACATACGTCTCCCTCAGCCGCTACGCCGACCTCCGCCTCCCGGCAGACCCACGCCGCACGCCCAGACCCGGGCACTGGCCACCCTCGCCTCCCTGGCAGTCAACGTCATCACCGTCTGACCGGCGCCTGCGCCCATTGATAGAGGAGTGCAACCGTGGTTACAGTGCCCGCATGAGTTCCGAGGACCCACCGCCCAGCCGCCCAGCCGACACCGAGCCCCCCGAACGAGCCACGGCAACGGCGCCAGGCGACCCGGGCTTCCCCGCGGTGCTGCGGTACTTCCTGCGCCTGGGCACCCTCGGATTCGGCGGACCCATCGCCGTCGTCGGCTACATGCAGCGCGACCTCGTGGAAAAACGCGGCTGGATCGCCAGGCAGGAGTTCCTCAACGGCGTCGCCCTCGGACAGACCATGCCCGGCCCACTGGCCGCACAGGTCGCCATGTGGGTCGGCTACCTCCGGCGCGGCGCGCTCGGCGCCGCGGCGACCGCGCTCGCCTTCATCACGCCGTCGTTCCTCATGGTCACCGGCGTCGCCGCCGTGTACTCCCACTACGCGGGCCTGAGCGCCGTACAGGCACTCTTCTACGGCATCGCCCCCGCCGTCATGGCGATCATCACCATCGCCGCGTACAAGCTGGTCCGTCTCACCGACGGCAAGGACTGGCGGGCCTGGGCCATCAGCGCGGTGGTCTTCTCCGTCACCGCCCTCACCGGCAGGGAACCGATCTACCTCATCGTCGGCGCCGGCCTCCTGATGATCACCCTCGACGCCCGGCCGCGCCTGCGCCTGCCGCGCCGCCGTACCCCCGACCTCTCCGAGGGCACGTCCACGCTCAGCATCGCCGCCTGGCCGCTCGCCTCCACCACCCTCGGCGCCCTCGCCTCCGGCGGGACGCTCGTCTCCCTCGGTCTGTTCTTCCTCAAGACCGGCGCCCTGGTCTTCGGCTCCGGCCTGGCCATCGTCCCCCTGCTCCGCGACGGGGTGGTCACCCAGCACCACTGGCTGACCCAGGCACAGTTCCTGGACGCCGTAGCAATGGGGCTGATCACCCCCGGCCCGGTCGTGATCACCGCCGCCTTCATCGGCTACCTCGTCGGCGGCGCCACCGGTGCGCTGGTCGCCGCCGTCGCCATCTTCATCCCCATCTACCTGGGCGTCGTCGTCCCCGGCCGCTGGTTCATCCGCCACCGCGACAACCCCCAGCTCCAAGCATTCGTCACCGGAGCCACCGCCGCCGCGGGCGGCGCTCTGTGCGGAGCGGTGGTCGTCCTGACCCGCCAGGCCGTCATCGACCTGCCCACCGCCGCGACAGCCCTGGTCACCCTCGCCCTGCTGTGGCGCTTCAAGCTCCCCGAGCCGTACGTCGTCGCCGCGGCAGGGGCCCTCGGCCTGCTGCTCCACTGACCGGCCAAGTCCCGGCTGCGCCGACATCGAGGCCGGCGAATGACTGCGTAGAAACGCACCGCCGCCTCGGGATCCTCCTCCATCCACCCGGACCATGCCCGATGCTGGACGAACGGGCGTTCACCGTCTGATCGCCGAAACTCGATGCGCCACCTGTACGACTCAGTCCGGGCGCGCTCTGCCCTCGGTGCCCTTGCCGGCGGCTGTCAGACCCGGACCGCCCACACGCCGCACGGCTGCTCCCAGCTCGGTGACCTATGTGGTCACAGCGCTGGCGGATCGTCCGGAGCGCCGCCGCGATCCGGGAGCTGTCCAGGTAGACGGCTGACCACGACAGCCGGAAAGGCCGGCAAGTCGGACTGGCACATTGGGTCGTCGTGACCGATGCCCGCGGCGGTGACCGGGGCCTAGGTTCGGGCTGTCCTCGTCGGTCGCCCTCGGCCCGACGGTCACCCGGCGAAGTGAAAGGCGGCCCATGCGCCGGCTCACCTACTACATCGGCTGCAGTCTCGACGGCTTCATCGCCGGACCGGACGGGGAGACCCACTCCTCCGGTTTCGACGGCGACCTGAAGGACGCGATCCTCACCGAGTACCCCGAGACGATCCCTGGCCATACCCGTGAGGCGCTGGGTCTCGTCGATGCGCCCAACAAGGTCTTCGACACGATTCTGATGGGCCGCGCCACCTACGATCCCACCCTGCGGATCGGCGTCACCAGCCCCTATCCGCACCTGCGGCAGTACGTCTTCTCCTCCACCCTGACCCGGACGGACCCCGAGGTGGAGGTGGTGTCGGGGGACCCGGTGGAGCTCGTCCGCGGCCTCAAGCGGCAGCCGGGCGCGGGCATCTGGCTGTGCGGCGGGGCGAGCCTGGCCGGGCAGCTGCTGGGCGAGATCGACGAACTGGTGGTGAAGCGCTACCCGGTGGTGTTCGGCAGCGGCATCCCACTGTTCCGCGCCCCCCTCGCCCCCGGCGAATGGCTGCTCCGCGACTCCCGGGTCTTCCTCACCGGCACCACCTTGACCAGTTACGTCCGACGCTAGGAGCACCGATGCTGTTTCGACCCACGACCGGAGCCGAGGTCGACCGCGTCGCCGCGGTGACGGTCACCGAACCCGTCGGCTGGATCGACGCCGACCGCTACCGGGATGAGCTCGGGCAGGGGATGTACCGGCCGGAGTGGACCTGGATCGCCGAGGACGGCGACGGCCGGCTGCTGGCCCGCGCCCTGTGGTGGGGCCGGGCGGACAGCGCCCACCCGATCGCCTTGGACTGCCTGCA
The DNA here is from genome assembly GCF_053598255.1 of Streptomyces sp. NPDC001157. Classification (NCBI taxonomy): domain Bacteria; kingdom Bacillati; phylum Actinomycetota; class Actinomycetes; order Kitasatosporales; family Streptomycetaceae; genus Streptomyces; species Streptomyces sp. NPDC001157. Next base: position 30,461 of record NZ_JBSFJW010000055.1, on the reverse strand, counting down.
CGTCGACCCCGGGGCGGGCGACCGGGCCCGGGTGGCGACCGGGCTGCTCACCGCCGGGCTGCAGGCGTTCGCCGCCGCGGGCGCGCCGAAGCCGCCGCTGTACAACCTGACGCTGCCGGTCGGTTGGCGCGACGATGCGGTGGCGGCGGACGCGGTGGCCTGGCGCCGGAGCGCCGCGCGGGCCGCCGGCCTCAGCCATGAGGTGGAGCGGCTGCGGCTGGAGTGGGCCAGCGGCGATCCGCTGCCGGGGGGCGAGGGCCGGCTCAGCTTCGCGCCGGCCTCCGACGAGGAGTTCCTCGGGATGTTCCGGCGGATCGCGGTCGGCAGCCTCGACGACGAGACCCGCCGGAACGTCGCCGCGATGGGCGTCGAGGCGGCCGCCCGGGAGGAGTTGGAGTTCTATCTTGGCTGCCCGGGCGAGCGGGAGTGGTGGCGGCTGGCGTACGACCCCGACGGGCGGCTCGCCGGACTGGTGATTCCCTCCGCGACGCCGTACGCCCGGAACGTCGGATTCCTCGGTGTGCTGCCCGAGTTCCGTGGCCGCGGCTATGTGGATGACCTGCTCGCCGAGGTCACCCGGAGCCATGCGGAGGCCGGCGCCGAGTTGATCACCGCCACCACCGACACCGGGAACGCGCCGATGGCGGCGGCCTTCGCCCGGGCCGGCTACCGGACCACGGAGATCCGGATGATCTGGTCGGCGCCGGCGGCCGAGCAGGAGCGAGTGCCGTAGGCGCAGCGGTCGCCGCCCCCGGGTGCGTCCCCGGTCCATTCGCCCCGTCCGCGTACAGTGACGATCAACGAGGCCCGACGGTGGCCGGGTTGGTGGGGCCGGGGGGCATGGGTGCAGGGACGCGACGAGGAGCTGCGGCGGATCGAGCTGATGCTCGCCGACGCCCTGCGCGGCGAGAGCAGCGCCCTGCTGCTGCACGGCGAGGCCGGCATCGGCAAGACCGCGCTCCTCGACCACGTCGCCGCCCGCGCGCAGGGCCTGCGGGTGCTGCGCGTCGAGGGCATCGAGTCCGAGATGGAGCTGGGCTTCAGCGGACTGCACCAGCTCTTCCTGCCGATCCTTGAGGTGCTCGACCGGCTGCCCGCCCCGCAGGCCCAGGCGCTGGGCTCCGTCTTCGGCCTCGTCGACGCGCCGGTGCAGGACCGGCTGACCGTCGCCCTCGCCGCGCTGTCCGTCCTGGCCGAAGCCGCCACCGACACGCCCCTGCTGTGTCTCGTCGACGACGTGCAGTGGCTGGACCAGCCGTCTGTGGATGTGCTGGCGTTCGCCGCCCGCAGGCTGCGCGCCGAGGGCGTGGCGATGCTCTTCGCCGCCCGCGGCGACTGGCCCGGCAGTACCGGGCGCGCGCTGCCCAGGCTGCACGTCACCGGCATCGGCCGGAGCGCGGCCGCGGCGCTGCTGCCCGGGCTCGCGCCGCACGTCGCCGAGCAGATCATCGACCAGGCGCAAGGCAATCCGCTGGCGCTGCGGGAGCTGTCCGCAGCGCTCACCCCGGCGCAGCGGTCCGGCCAACTGGGGCCGCTGGTGCTGCCAGAGGTGTCGTCGGCGCTGCCTAGTCGGCTGCAGGAGTCGCTCGCCGAGCGGATCCGCAGGCTGCCCGAGGCCACCCGCCTGATCCTCGCGGTGGCCGCCGCGGACGACACCGGGGACTTGACCGCGGTGCTGGCGGCGGCAGCCCGGTCCGGGGCATCGGTCGACGATCTGGCGCCCGCCGAGCGAGCCGGGCTGCTGGCCGTCTCCGGCACAGGGCTGCGTTTCCGGCATCCACTGGTTCGGTTCGCCGCCTACCGCAGCGCGCCACTCGCGGAGCGGATCGCGGCGCACCTGGCGTTGGCGCGGACGCTGGACGGCGCCGGGCACGCGCACCGCCGAGCCTGGCACCTGGCCGCGGCGGCGACCGGGCCGGACGAGCGGGTGGCCGCGGAGCTGGAGAGGGTCGCCGAGTGGGCGGGAAGCCGGCAGGCGATGGCTTCGGCCTCCGCTGCCTACGAGCGGGCCGCTCAGCTGACCGCAGAGCCGGCGCTGCGGGCGAGGCGTCTGATCGGCGCGGCGCAGCGGGCCAGCGAGGCCGGACAGGACGAGCGCTGCGGCGCCCTCGCCGACCAGGTGCCGCAGCCGCTGCAGGACCCTGGAATGGCCGCGGACTTCGCCCGAGTGCGGGCCGTGGTCGAGCTCGGCTTCGGCAGCCCGGCGCGGGCCGCCCGGATCCTCGCCGAGGGCGCGGACGCGACCGCCGCGCAGCGCCCCGACAAACTCCCCGTGCTGCTGACGGACGCGCTGCACGCGGCGTTCGCCGCGGGGGACGCAGCGCTGATCGCCCAGATCGCGGCCCGCGCACCCGATCTGCCGGTCCTCGCGGTGCCGGCGCACGTCTTCGCCGACGCGACGGCCACCCGGCACGAGAACGCGGATGCGGCCGCGGACGACGTCCCCGCTGACCCTGACGTCCGTGGCGCGCGGCGGCCGCTCGCCGAGCTGGTGGCCGCCTGCGACCGCGATGAAGTCAGCCTGATGGACCGGCTGATGACCGGGCACTACTGCCACCTGCTCGCCGACCACACGACCGCACACCGGGTCGCCTCCGCCGCCGTGGCGCACTGCCGCGACCACGGCGTCGGCGGCTGGCTGCCCACCACACTGCACCTGCTCGCCCAGGTGGAGCTCGCGCTCGGCCGCCGCGACGACGCCCAGGCGCACGCCGCCGAGGCGCTCCGGCTCGCCGACTACTACGGCCTCCACCACCGGATCGCCCACCTGCGCGCCCTGCTCGCCGTGCTGGCCGCCGCCCGCGGCGAGGAGGACCGCACCCGTGAACTCGCCGACCTGGCCCTGGAGTACACCCGCCCGCGGGGCGTCGGCCGGGGCACCTCCGACGCGCTGTGGGCGCTGGGCCTGCTCGACCTCGGCTCCGGACAGAGCCAGCGGGCGCTGGAGCGGCTGGAGACGGCGCGGGATGAAGCCGGCCACCCGCTGATGGGCCGCCACCTGCTGCCCGACCTGGTCGAGGCAGCCGTGCGGGCCGGCCGCCCGGAGCGGGCGAAGGCGCCCGCGGATGCCTTCGCGGCCTGCGCGGACGCCCTCCGGCAGCCCGCGGTCCACGCGCAGCTCCTCCGCTGCCGGGCCCTTGTCGGACCCGATTCCCAGGCCGAGGAACACTACCTCGCCGCCCTCGACCTGCACTCGATCGACGACAGCTTCGAGCGAGCCCGCACCGAGCTGCTCTTCGGCGAGTGGCTGCGCAGGCAGCGCCGCAAGCTCGACGCGCGCGAGCGGCTGCGCGCCGCGCTGGAGCGCTTCGACCGAGTGGGCGCTCGGCCGTGGGCGCGGCGGGCCCAGACCGAGCTGCGGGCGGCGGGCGGGCACCACGACCCGGGGCTCGCCGCGGACTCGCCGATCGCGCGGCTGAGTCCGCAGGAGCGCGAGGTGGTACGGCTCGCCGCGACCGGCGCGACCAACAGGGAGATCGCCACCCAGCTGCTACTGAGCCCGCGCACGGTGGGACACCACCTCTACAGGGCGTTTCCCAAGCTCGGCATCAGCTCCCGCACCCAACTCGCCGACGTGCTCGGTGGGTAGCCGGTGCGGGCAGAAGCACCGGTCCCGAGGCAGATCCAGACACCGAAACGCCGAAGTCTATAAAGCGAGACGGCATCCGTATCCCCCTCGCCGACGGCCGAGGGGACGCCCCCGTCGGCCTCCCCCGCCGCCCAGGCCGAGCAGAAGGACGACGACGGCGGCGGTCTGTCGGCCGGTGCCTGGGTCGGCACAGGCGCCGCGGCCCTCCTCGTCGCAGGCGGCGCCGTCTATCTCGTACGCCGCCGGACCGGTGCTCAGGAGTAAACCCTCGCGGAGGCCCTCGGCCGGCCACCGCCGCCCTCAGTCGTGCGGTGCCTTCCCGCTGACCCGGTGGTCGGCATGGCTGAGGGCCTCCATCACCAGCCGCCGCAGATGCCCGTCGCTCAGGCGGTAGTAGATGTGCCGCCCCTCACGCCGCGTCTCGACCAGCCCCGCGAGCCGCAGCTTCGCCAGGTGCTGGCTCACCCCCGTGCGGGACGCCTCGCACCGCTCGGCCAGCGAGCCGACGTCCGACTCCTCCTGAGCGAGCAGCCACAGCAGGTGCAGCCGGGTCGCGTCCGACAGCAGCGAGAACACCTCGGTCGCCTCCGCGAGACGCGCGCTGTCCGGGGGACGCAGATGCGCCTCGGGTGCAGTTGGCAGAGATTCGCGAGCAGGCATGCACACAGCGTAGAGGCCGGAGCGGGCAGGGACGGGCGTCAGCGATTCCGGCTTGAAATCGATATGTGCGCAGGTGCGCACTCATCTATACAGTGGACGCAAGTCCCACCCGCCTCCGACCGGCCCGGGAGACCGCCGCATGCTCGCCGTCCTGCGCAACCGCGCCTACCGCCACCTCTTCACCGCCCAGGTCATCGCCCTTGTCGGCACCGGCCTGGCCACGGTGGCGCTCGGCCTGCTGGCGTACGACATCGCGGCCGCCGACGCCGGTTCGGTGCTCGGTACCGCGCTCGCGATCAAGATGGTGGCGTACGTGGCGATCGCCCCGGTCGTCGGCGCGGTCGCCGACCGGCTGCCGCGCCGGGCCCTGATGGTCGGCGCGGACCTGATACGTGCCACGGTGGCGCTGACGCTGCCGTTCGTGGACCAGGTCTGGCAGGTCTACGTCCTGATCTTCCTGCTCCAGTCGGCATCCGCCGCCTTCACACCGACCTTCCAGGCGGTCATCCCCGACGTACTCCTCGCCGAGCGCGACTACACGCAGGCGCTGTCGCTGTCCCGTCTCGCCTACGACCTGGAAAGCCTCTTCTCCCCCGCCCTCGCAGCCGCGCTGCTCTCCCTGATCACCTACAACTGGCTGTTCCTGGGCACGGTGGCCGGCTTCCTGGCCTCGGCCGCCCTGGTGGTCTCCGTCGTCCTGCCCAAGCCGGCCGTCAGGGACGGGCCCCCCGCCGGCGGCGTGTACGCCAAGGCGACCGCGGGCACCCGCGTCTTCCTCGCCACCCCGCGCCTGAGGGCTCTGCTCGTCCTCAACCTGGCGGTAGCCGCGGCGAGCGCGATGGTCACGGTCAACAGCGTTGTGTACGTACGCGATCAGCTCGGACGCGGTCCGGCGGACGTACCGCTCGCCCTCGGGGCGTACGGCGGCGGTTCGATGCTCGTCGCCCTGCTGCTGCCCCGCCTGCTCGACCGCGTATCCGACCGCACGGTGATGCTGTCCGGCGCCCTCACACTGGCGGTCGGCTTCGCCGGGCTCGGTGCCCTCACCGCGGCCGGCAGCGGCGCCTGGCGCTGGCCCGCGCTGCTGCTCACCTGGGCCGCCTTCGGCGCCGCGTGCTCGATGGTGCTCACCCCGACCGGCCGCCTGATCCGCCGCTCGGTCCCGCCCGAGCAGCGCACCTCGGCCTTCGCCGCCCAGTTCTCCCTCTCGCACAGTTGCTGGCTGCTGACATATCCCCTGGCCGGCTGGCTCGGCGCTGAGGCGGGCCTCCAGTCGGCCGTGGCTGCCCTGGGGGTGATCGCCCTGGTCGCCGGTCTCCTGGCGGTGCGGCTGTGGCCGCCGAAGGAACCGGCACTCGCACTCGTCGAGCACGAGCACACCGGTCTCGACGACCACCATCCACACCTTGTTGACGCCGTGCCGGTGCGGGGCGGTTGGCGGCACAGCCACGCCCGCCTCGCGGACAGTCTCCACGTCCACCCATGACGAAGGCGCGCTGAGCCGACGCCGGTGTCACCTCAGCCAGGCACCGGAATTGACTGAGGCGCCAGATGCCCGGCGCGGTGCAACCATGCCACCAGCCCCGCGCACACCAGTCCCGTGGCAGCCAGCACCGCCCACGGCAACCACCCCACACCCGTGTCGAACAGCGTCCCGACGGCCAGGTTCCCGAGCGAGATCGCGATGCCGGAGGCGGTGTTGTAGGCGCCGTAATACGTGGCGACCAGCCGGTCGCCGGAGAGCCGTACGACGGTGTCCATCTCGAAGGGGTAGAGCAGTGCCCCACCCCAGGCGAGCAGCGCCGCGCACAGCGTCAGGGCACACACCCCGATGACGGCATCACGCGCCCCGGGGAGCAGCGGCAGGAAGGCTGCGCCCATCACCACCAGCCCGTATGCGATGGCCCGCGGTCCGGGCAGGTTCCGTTTCGCCCATGCGGTCAGCTTCAGTTGCCCGGACAGTGCGGCGAGCGCCGAGACGGCGAAGATCGCGCCGGTCACCAATCCGCTCCGCTCCCCGAACAGTTCGCGGGCGCGGAGCGGCAGGGCGAGGTAGACCTGGAAGGCCAGGAGGTAGGAGCCGCTCATCGCCGCGGCGAAAAGCAGGAACGGCTTGTTCGCGGCGATGGTGCGCCAGTCGGCGGCCACTGCCCGCCAGGCGGGTTCGGAGCTCCGGTCGGTCGGTGGACGGGCGGGCAGGGCGCGAGCCTGAAGGACGGCCAGCGCGCCGAAGATGAGTGCGGCGACCGTGCAGACCGCGCCGAAGTCCCAGGTAAGAAGGGCGAGTCCGGCGAGGGGGCCGACGAGGATGCCCGCCTGGTAGAAGACGTTGAAGGCGGCGAACGCCTCCACCCGCCGCTCCTCTCCCGCCTCGGCGGCCAGATACGCCCGTACGGCAGGGTTGAACAGCGCACCCGCCAGGCCCGTCAGCGCCGAGGCCACGATCAAGACGGGCAGGCTGGCCGCCACCGCGAGCAGCCCGAAGGCGACCGTGCGCAGGGCGCAGCCGGCCAGGATCATGGGCTTGCAGCCGTAGCGGTCGGCGAGGGTGCCGCCGACGAGGAACATGCCCTGTTGGGAGAGGTTCCGCACGCCCAGCACCAGCCCGACCGCCCAGGCCGCCAGGCCGAGGCCGTGTGCGAGGTGGTCGGCCAGATAGGGCATCAGCATGTAGAAGCCCAGGTTGATGGCGAACTGGTTCACCATCAACAGCCGTGCCGGCCGGTCGAAGGAGGCCACCTGGGCCCGCAGCCGCCTCATCGCACGCCCTCCTTCGCCGCCGCACGCCCGAGCGGGTCCCGAACCCGACCGCATCGCGTCCAGCCGGTGACCACGCACTCGTCCTGGTCGGCGATCTCGTCGGGTTCCGTGGGCGGTTCCTGGCCGAGGAGTCCGTGCTCCCGGCACCAGGCGTCGTTGTAGACGGTCTCCAGGTAGCGGTGCGGGCCGTCGGGGAAGATCGCGGCGATCCGGGTTGCGGCGGGATACGTCCGTGCCGCCCACCCGGCCACCAGTGCCACCGCTCCGACGCTCCAGCCTCCGGACGCGTAGTGACGGCGAGCCAGCTGCCGGCAGGCCCACACCGCCTCGGCCGGGGCCACCCAGTGGACCTCCGCGAAGGCGCCGTAATCGACGTTGGAGGGGTAGATGCTCGACCCCAGACCCCTCATGAGCCGCGGCCCGGCGGGCTGGCCGAAGATCGTCGAGCCGACCGTGTCCACCCCGATCAGCCTCAGCCCGGGACACGACTCACGCAGCCCGGCCGCGATACCGGCCGAGTGCCCGCCCGTGCCGACCGCCGCCACCAGGACGTCGATGCGGCCGAGTTGGGCGATGAGCTCGGCGGCCAGTGGACGGTAGGCGGCCGTGTTGTCGGGGTTGTGGTACTGGTCCGGGCAGTACGCGCCCGGCGTGCGGGCCAGCAGTTCGGCGACACGCTCCTGGCGGGCCCGCTGCCAACCTCCGTCGGGATGCGGTGCGGTCACCTGGTCGACGTGCGCGCCGAGGGCGGTGAGCAGCCGGACCATCGAGGGCTCCATGCCCGGGTCGGTGACGACGGTGACGGGATGGTCGTACGTCAGCCCGGCCAGGGCGAGTCCGAGTCCGAGGGTGCCGCTGGAGGACTCGACGATCGGCGCACCCGGTGCGAGGTCGCCGCGCCGACGCGCCTCGCGGATCATGTGCAGGCCGGGGCGGTCCTTGATGCCACCGGGATTGGTGCCTTCCAGCTTGGCGTGGAAGCCGCGGCCCGACGGGGCGAACGGCTCGTCGATCCACAGGACCGGGGTGTTGCCCACCAGGTGAGCAGGGCGGCGGGCGATCGGGGGAACGGGGGCGTCTGCCCCGACGGGCATGAGGGATTCGAGCAGGGTGGGATCCATGTAGGTACGGCTCCTTCGCACCCATCGGTCAGATGGGTGCGGTGCTGGCGGTGCAGGGGCGCTTGGGCACGCCGGACCGTGGACCGCCGCTGTCCTCAGCGCGGCCCGGGTGAGGGCGTGCGGGTGGTGCCTACTGCCGCCAGACGCAATGCCGGGCGCATGCGGATCGTCCGCCCGGCGGCCATGGCAGACCGCTGTCCGGGCCGGCGCGGTCGGGCGATGCGTGCGTGAACGGTTGATCGATGACCGGCTCGACCGGCTGAGGGGCGTGGAGCGGGCCGTCCGCGGAGACTCGCACGCGGTCAATCGCGTGTTCGACGGTGTCCTCGAAGACTTCGTGGTGGTGTTCGTGGTCGGAGCCGGTCGCCTCCGCCCCTGCCACCTCCACCGCCTCCGCTGCGGTAGTGGGCTGCACCGCTCTCAAGGGCATGAGCGGCGCGTGGGGGCCGAGGAAGCCCGGCCCGTGCAGGGCGCCCAGCAAATGGGACGCCACCAGCAGAATGAACCCGATGAGCAGGACGGACGGCGCGGGACGACCCCGAACGCGGCTGCCGACCATCACACGGATCACACACAGAGCGTAATCGACCAATTACGCAAAATCGCAGTGCGACGCGGCGTACCCACCACCCACTCGGTTTCGGAGCATCCGAACGCCCCGGAAAGCAGCGAGCAGCAGGACGATCACCGGCCACGGCGCTGCGCCGGCCACGACGGCGCTACGCACCCAGAGGTGGACCGGACGGCCCGGGGGTGTCCGTGCATCAGGACTCCGCGTGGAAGGTCTCCGCGAAGACCGTGTGCTCCCTGACGAAGTACGACCGGCACCGGATCGTGTCCCGTCAGGCGGGCGTCCAGGCTCGCCCGTCTGACGGGCGTAGGCGTTCGGAGTGAAGCCGGGCTTCGGTGCGGACAGCACCGAGGCACTCGGCGGCGACTTCAGCAGCATGCCCGCGGGCATGTTCTCGGCCCACCTCGCCATCGGCGAGCCGAAGATCCTGACGTGCAGGCCGCGTGCCTTGAGGTGCGCGGCGGTGGACAGGCCGTACGGGGCCGCCCCGATCACGACGACCGTCGTGGACATGAATTCCCCCCAGATGGCGACCTGTTGGGCCGCCTGCGAAAGTGGCCGGTCAGGTGGTGCGTACTTGCGCGAACACGCTGAGAGGGGGGCCTCGACGTACGACACAGTGGGCGAACGCCGGTTCGCGTGGGGAGGCGCGGGCTGGTCCGGAACAGGCGGGAGGCGCCTGGGGAGCCGCAACGGCGCGCTCAACGCCCATCATGAGGGGCGGGTCGACTCCCTGTCACTACCGCGTCCGCGACACCGACAACGCCCCTTACGAAACCCTTCACACCCCCTCTTCGAGGCTTGCGCCCCATCCAGGACTCGAGTTGCAGCAGCCAGCCCTGTCCAGCACGCTGGAACGGGTGGTGGTGTCGGATGCCTGCCCGCCTTCCGCGCGACTGATTCGATTCCGCGATAGCGATGTCGGCGTGACCATGCCTCTCCGGCTGGTGTGTCAGCTGTGGGTGAGGCAGCCGCACACACAAGGAAATCAGTGGAGCGGAACACACTCTGACACTTTCCCTGTTTTCGTTGACGGCCCTCTTGATGAGGATTAAACCGGTCAGCCAGCCGCGTCCGAAATCCTATGGCGCGCCCACTCGGCGGAGGTTCCGATTATGCCGACCAGCCTGGTTCCCCAGACCACCGACTTCACCCTGGACGTGATGGGCCGCTATGTGTGCAACGGCCTGGACGAGGCCCTGGCCAGCACCGATACAGGTGCACATGCGGATGCGCGGCCATTCGACATGATCGTGCTCGGTGGCGGAAGCTTCGGCGCGATCCTCGCGAGTCACCTGTTCTTCAATGACACCTCGCGCGCCCACCGCATTCTCGTACTGGAGGCCGGTCCATTCGCCCTTCCCGAGCACACGCAGAACCTCCCGCCCCAGCTGAATCCCGGCGAGATATGGGGTGTCCCGTGGAATTCGGACAGCCCGCAGGCGTGGAACCAGCGCTTCCCCGGTCTGGCGTTCTGCCCGGGCGGCCGGTCCCTGTTCTGGGGCGGGTGGTCTCCGTACTTCATCGACTCCGAGCTGGACGGCTGGCCCAAGGCCGTGGTCGACGACCTCACCGCGGGCGGCTATCTGGACGCGGCAGCCGAGCAGATCGGCACCTCCGAGACCAACGACTTCGTGTACGGCCCCCTCCACGAGGCCCTGAAGGAGCGGCTGTTCGACGGACTGCGCAGCCGCTCGGCCAACTCCACCGCGCTCGTCGGCAACCGGGGCACCCCGATGACCGCCAAGCAGCCGAAAGCGCAGCTGATGCGCGAACTGGACGCCCCACTCGCAGTGCAGTCCGCTTCCCCGCGCCCCGGCTTCTTCCCGTTCAACAAGTTCAACGCCATGCAACTGCTCATCCGGGCCGCCCGGTTGGCGCAGGCGGAAGCGGAACAGAGCGCGGTGGGCGGGCCTGCCGAGCGGGACGTGAAGAAGCGGCTGATGCTGGTCGACCGCACCAAGGTCATCCGTCTGGAGCGTCAGGGCGGCCACATCACCCGCGTGGTCACCAACCAGGGCACCATCGACGTCCCCGCGGGCGGGCACGTCTTCCTCGGCCTGGGCACGGTGGAGAACACCCGCCTCGCCCTGTCCACCCTGCCGAACAGCCACGGCCTGATCGGCCGCAACCTGATGGCGCACCTGCGCTCCAACGTCACCATCCGCCTGCCCCGGGCCTCCCTCGACAGCGCCCTGGCCGGCATCAAGGAACTCGCCGTCTCCGCCCTGTTCGTCAAGGGCGTGCACACCCACCACGACGGCAGCCTGGGCCACTTCCACGTCCAGATCACGGCCTCCGGCGTCGGGGCACTCGGTACCGACTCCGAGGCCGAACTGTTCAAGAAGATCCCCGACATCGACACCCTCGACCGCTTCCGCGACCTGAATGACGAGTGGGTCATCGTGACCCTGCGCGGCATCGGCGAGATGACCGGCGACAAGACCTCCCCCGATCCCCAAAACCGCGTCGCCCTGGACGTGTTCGGCCCACAGGGCCCCTACGACTACGGCATGCCGCGGGCCCTGGTACGGCTGGAGGCCCAGGACCCGGCCGACCCGACCGGACGCAACATGGCGCTCTGGAAGGCGCTGGACCAGGCCACCGACGAGATCGCCCTCGTCCTCGCTGACGGCGGGCCGATCCAGTACCTGGGCAGCGGCGGCTGGCAGAACACCCCTCCTTCGGCCGATGCCCGCCGCGACACGCTCTCCTCCACGCACCACGAAAGCGGCACCCTGTGGATGGGCGAAGACGCGACCACCTCGGTGACCGACGTCTGGGGCCGACTGCACGAGAGCGACAACCTCCACGCCGTCGGCCCGTGCGTCCTGCCGGCCATCGGCTCGCCCAACCCCATGCTCTCCGGGGTGGCCCTCTCCCGCCGTACCGCCGACCACATCCTGCCCCGGCCACACCCCGTGGCCCCCGAAGCTGGATTCCGTCCCCTCTTCGACGGCACGGACCGTACCTTCAGTCTCTGGCAAGGAGTCGGCGGCGGAACCTTCGCCCTGACCGACGGAGCCATCGTCACCCAGCCCGGCGGCAGCGAACTCGGCCTGCTCTACTACGCGCGACAGCCCTTCAGCGATTTCATCCTGCGACTGCAACTGCGCGTCGAGTCGGTCCGGGACAACTCCGGGATCTTCGTACGGTCCCGGGACCCTCGCCGGCCCGTCCCGGACCGGGCCGACCCCACCCACCTGATCCCGTACACCAACCAGCACTGGGTGGCCGTCGACACCGGCTTCGAGATCCAGATCGACGACACGGCCGCACCGGACGGACAGGACCAGCACCGTACCGGCGCCATCTACAACATCCCCGTACCTCAGGGACAGGCGTACCAGCGCCCCGCACCGCTCGTCGCCGGCCAGTGGACCGACTGCGAGATCGAAGTCCGCGGCGACACCTACACCGTCCGCATGGACGGCACGCAGACCTCCCTGTTCACCAATACCGACACCTGGCGCGGCAAGCCGGCCACCGCCGACCCGGCCTCGGGCTTCATCGGCCTTCAGGCCCACACCGGAAAGGTCGCCTTCCGCCACATCCGGATCAAGGAACTCTGACGTCCCACAGGGTCGAAAGGCCCCGACCGTTCACCGGTCGGGGCCTTCGTCGTGCCCCGCCTCACCTTCCGGGCGCTTTCATCCGGGTCGATCGGTCAGTGCGGCTGCGGAGCGGGAGAGCCTTACTCACGTGCGCTCAGGACGGTCTTGCAGGTGGGTGCTTCCTCACCGGTCGCCGCCGTGATCTGCTCCATAAGCAAACTGATCGTTGTGGTGAGACAGGCCCAGTAGTCAGCTGAAGCGGACGGACCGGAAAGGGTTGCGAAGCGGTATCAGCGATGACGAGGTCCACCGCCGAAGCACTCAGATACTCCCCTGCCCGAGCCATACGGTGCTGCACCGCACCGATCCAGCGCGCCGCGTTCGTCGGCACCGACACATCGGGGTACAGGGTCGGTGAACGGCAGGTGGCCTGTGTCAGTGGCCGCTGACGGCCAGTTCGTAGTCGCCGATCAGGTCGCCGAGGAGGGTGCCGGCGATGAGGTCACTGGCGACGTGGCCGGCCATATAGAGGCGGGAGTAGAGGACCTCGGCCCGCATCCACTCGTAGTCCTCGGCCTTGTGCGGGGAGAGCGCGGAGAGGAAGGTGACGGCCGCGGCGGAGCGGGCGGCATGGCGGGAGGGGTAGGAGTACGGGCCCTTGGCGCCGGGTTTGATGTGCTTCTCCGGGCGCAGGGTGGGGTCCAGGACGAAGGGGGCCGGCTCCTTGTCCTTGGCCGCGAGTTGGTCGCTGATCGTCTTGGCCAGTTTCAGGGCTGCCTTCAGTTCGGCCTTCTCCGCCTTGCCCTGCGCGGCGGGGACCAGTTCGCGCTGGTCGTGGAGGTAGAGCTTCCAGATGTCCTTCTTGCCGTACAGCTCCAGCCAGGTGGCGGCCTTCTTCCCGGCTGCGGTGCGGGTCTTGGCGAGTGCCTGGACCTGGTGGAGTTCGGCGGTGCGTTGCCTGACCGTCGGCGGGGCCGGGACCTGCTGCGCGGCCCAGGCGGCGAACGCCTTGTCGTCACGGGTGGTGCCGTGAGCGGCCTTCCAGTGCGCGAAGAGAGCGTCGGCCTTCTTGCGCTCGGCCGATGCCTGCCCGCCGATCGCCGTGATCTGGGCGTCGGTGAAGAGTGCGGGCGGCGGGTTCTGCTTGATCAGGGCCGTCGCTCCCGGCTTCTTCTTCGCGGAGGTGGAGGAGGCGGCCGGGATCAGCTGCGGTCGCAGGAGGCCGACGGCGGCAGCGGCGACGGCCACCAGCGCGATCACGGCGTACGGCCATTTGATACCGCGCAGGGCGTTCATGCGGCGGGGGTCCTTTCGAGGAGCGGTACCGGGGTCGCCTCGGTGGTGAAGTGAGTGCGGGCGAGGCGGCGTACGTCGTTGTCGGGCAGGCCGGGGGTGAGGAGAGACCGGCCGATGACGTACTTGCTCAGCGACACCGGGCGGGCGCCCAGGCGCAGCAACAACCGGTCGGCGGAGGCAAGTTGGAGACCGCCCTTGGTCTCGACGAGCACGTGGGCGGAGTCGAGGGCGGCGGCACGTTCGCCGTGGTGGCAGGTGAGGTGGCTGTCGAGGGTGACGCGGGTGCCGCGGTCCAGGTCGGCGAGGGCGGCGCGGACGTAGCGGATCTCGGCGGCGGGGCTCAGCTCCCCGGCCGTGACGGGGATGCCGGACGCGTCCAGCACGTCGTCGACGAACTCGGCCGCCTGGACGCCGAGTTCGCCGTACGCGGTGGCTGCGACCTTGAGGGCCTGCTTGACCGTGGCACCGCGGCCGTCCTTCGTCTTCACCTCCACCCGGCACAGTCCGTCCTCCGCATACAGGCGGGTGCGGACCTTCCAGCGGTGGCGCCGGCCTTGGACGTGCGCACGCCAGGCGGCCAGTTGCCGGGTGTCGAAGTAGGTGCTGAGGTAGCTCGTCGTACGGCGTCCGTCGAGGTCGAGGACGTGGTGGCTGTCGGCGAGCAGGCGGACGAAGGTGCCCGCCTCGTCGAGCGGGAGAAGGTACTTGCGGTCGGTGCGGTGCTGCAGGGCGGCGGCCGCGTCGACCTCGGCGAGCGTGGCGCCGCGCAGGGCGGACAGACCGAGCGCGGTCGTGAGCGAGGACGCCGACATCATGACGTCAGCACCTGCTCATGCGGCTCGGTCTCCGGGACGGCGGCGCGCTCGTCCGGTGCCGCCGGGTAGCGGGCCGAGACCCGGGTGGTCTCGCGTACGTAGTCGACCTCGTCGACCACTACGGACAGCGGTGCCTGGCCGAAGCGGAACGCGACGTCCTGGGCGATCAGGGAGGGGTCGTCGTAGATCCGGTCCAGCGTGAGCTTCACGGTGCGGGTGGGCGGCTCGTAGGATCGGGGGTCGTCGACCACCAGGACCGCGACCAGGACCACCGCGGCCAGGGCGATGACGAGCCAGCTGTCGCGTTGCGGAAGCCCGGTGCACAGGGCGATGACCAGCGCGACGAAGGTGTAGGCGACGTCGCGCAGGATGAACGCCGCGCTGCGCAGCCGCACCAGGGAGAGTATGCCGAACAGCCCGAAGCCGACCCCGGCGGGGAACTTTCCCGCGCTGATGGTGCTCATCGCGGCGAACAGGCCGACGTTCAGCGCGACCAGGACCAGCGGCATCGCCGGTACGCTGGGGCGCCGCCGGTAGAGCCAGCCGACCAGGACGAGCAGGGCGACGACGTCGAGGGCGCCGCGGGTCATCAGGTCCATGGGGGCGATGTGGGCGGTGATGCCCTTGGCGGCGAGCACCGTGACCGCTGCGTGCATGAGTGTCCCTTCCGTCCCGGCACGTCGGACGGCGGACCGGTCGCGGCCCGCGGTGCACCGCGACATGAACGACGGTAGGGACTTCACATGAACAGACCATGAAGCCTTCCCGACCCGGGGAGCCGTCCTCGCAGCGACCCGGCACGGTTAGCCTGGCCGGCATGCACTACCTGGTCGTCGACGACGAGACGCGCCTCACGGACCTGGTCGTCCGCTACCTCACCGAGTCCGGCCACACCGCCGAGGGCCACTACGACGGCCCCTCCGGGCTGGCCGCCGCCCGCGACCCGCGCGTGGACGCCGTGGTTCTCGACGTCATGCTGCCGGGGGCGGACGGCGTCGAGGTGTGCCGGACGCTGCGCGCCGAGGGCATCGACGTCCCGGTGATCCTGCTGACGGCGCGCGGCGCCATCAACGAGCGGGTGGCCGGTCTGGACGCCGGCGCCGACGACTACGTGGTCAAGCCCTTCGCCATGGAGGAGCTGCTGGCCCGGCTGCGGGCCATCTCCCGGCGCCGCCCCGAAACCACCGGCCGCCTCCAGGTCGGCGACCTCGTCCTCGACCCGGATCAGCAGCGGGCCTGGCGGGCGGACAGCGAACTCGAACTCTCCCGCCGTGAGTTCGACGTGCTGCGGGTGCTGATGGAGAACGCCGGCCGGGTCGTGACCCGCCTCCAGCTGCTCGACGAGGTCTGGGACGGCGAGACCGACCTGCGCAGCAACGCCATCGACGTGCACGTCTCCAAGGTGCGTGCCAAGGTCGACCGCGCCTTCGGCCGTACGACGATCACGACCCTGCGCGGGCGCGGCTACCGCCTGGAGACCGCGCCGTGATCCGGCCGGACGGACTCCGGACCCGGCTGCGGGCCTGGTTCCGGCGGCTGCCCGTGGTCACCCGCCTCGTACTGGCCGTCGCCGTCACCATGTCCCTGGTCCTGACCGGGGCCGCCGGACTGGTCTACTGGCGGGTCAAGACCGCCCTGGACCAGCAGCTCAACGACGACCTCACCACCTATCAGCACAGCCTCGACCAGGCCGTCCGCGGGGGTGAGGCACTGCCGCCGGGTCCCAGCGGCAGCCTCCGGCAGGTCCTCGACTCGCAAGGCCGCGTCCTGCAGTCCAGCGATGCCCTCCGCCACCAACTGCTGCTCACTTCCGCCGAGTTGAGCGCCGTCAAGGACGGAGCCACCGTCCGACGGAACGTCGGCTCGCTGCTGCCGATCACCTCCGGCACCCTGCGGCTGCAGGCCAGGCGCGTCACGACGGACGGACAGCCCCGGATCGTGGTCGCCGCCCTCCGGCGCGGCCACCGTGACGAGGCGTTGCGCGAACTCCTCGCCCAGCTGGGGATCGCCTCGGCCCTGACCCTGATCGCGGCCTCGTACGTCGGCTATCGCACCGCCCGCGCCGCCCTGCGTCCCGTCGAGCGCTACCGCAGCGGCGCCGCCACCCTCGCCGACGGCGCCCAGAACACGCGGCTCGACGTTCCCGCCGACCGCCACGACGAGATCACCCGGCTCGGCCACACCCTCAACCACATGCTCGACCGCCTCGAAGCATCCGCCGAACGCGAGCGCCGTTTCATCGCGGACGCCAGCCACGAACTGCGCACCCCGCTCACCCTGATGCGGGCCGAACTCGACGTCGCGCTGCACCGCCCCCGCTCCGCCGGCGAACTCACCGACACCCTGCGCTCCGTGGACACCGAGGTCCAGCGCCTGATCGACCTCTCCAACGCACTCCTCGACCTGGAGGAGCTCGGCAGCAGCGACCACATCACCCGAGCGCCCGTACGCCTGGCCGACCTCGCCGACACCGCCGTCGCCCCGTATCTGCGCACCGCGGAGCGGAACGGACGTGCCCTGACCGTCGAGACGGCCGACGCGACCATCGACATCGACGCCCGCTGGCTGGTGCCCGCGATCGGCAACCTGCTCGACAACGCCCTGCGCCACGGCCGTGGGGCCGTCCGGTTCACCGCCGCCGTCCACGAGGGCCGGCTTCGACTGTGCGTCGCCGACGAGGGGCCCGGTTTCTCACCGGAGTTCCTGCCCCGGGCCTTCGACCGCTTCGCCCGCGCCGAAGCCAGCCGCACCGGCGAGGGATCGGGCCTGGGACTCGCCTTCGTCCAGGAGGTGGTCACCGCCCACGGTGGAACGGCACACGCCGAGAACACTGAGCGCGGGAGCGCGATCACCCTGGACCTGCCCTGCTGACCGCTCCACTGCGGCATGCGTCCGTACCAACCTCGCACAGCTCATCCGGCAGCGAGGGTCGTAGTCCGTGCCGGATCCGGCCTGCGGCCACGTGTCCCGGACGTGTGTGCGGTGGCCCCGAAGAGCAGCAGCACGGCCAGGGCGAGGCCGGCGAGCCAGGCCAGGGCGGTGAGCAGGCCGGTGAGTTCGTCGAAGCCGGGGGTCAGTGCGGCGTCGGTGAGGACGCGGCCGGCGCCGTAGCCGGGCAGCGCGTGCGCCCAGGCGGGCGGAGTGGGGTGGAGCATCGGGCTCTGTTCTATGCCCAGGTCGATGAAGGGCAGCAGGAAGGCGATCAGGACGCCGCCGACCCGGCCGAAGAGCGGACCGAGGAGGACGCCGAGCAGGGCGTAGGTGAGGGCGATCAGTGTGTTCGCGGCGATGTACCAGCCCCATTGGCGAGCGTCGAACACGGTGGCCGTCACCGCCAGCGAGGCGGCCGTGGCGACCAGCGCGCCGAGGAGGACGACCGTCAGACGGGAGAGGAGCAGGGGCAGCGGGCGGAAGCCGGACAGAGCCAGGCGGCGGTCGCCGGTGCGGGCGTCGAGGACGGTGAACAGGCCGACCAGGGCGGCCAGGGAGGCGATCGCGATGGGGGCCATAATGCCGCCGTGGATGTCGGGCAGCCAGAAGCGGCCAAGTGTCGTGGCGCCGTTCTCGCGCACGCTCATCGTGGTCCATTCGCCGGGGGTGGTGGCCACGGCGAGCAGGACGAAGACGACCGGTACGGCGATCAGCAGGGCCCACGGGACGGGGTTGCGGGCCGCCTCGCGCAGGGCCATGCGGACGCCCGTGGCCGACTGGCCCCGGGTGCGGCGGGCGTGGGCGGTGCGGCTGGTGGCGGTGATGACCAGCCAGGCGGTGGCCAGAGCGGCGGACGCCCAGACGAGGGCCCAGCCGAGGTCGCCGATCCGGCCGCTGTGGTGCGAGGGCAGGTCGACCGTCCAGAGGGTGACGAAGTGCGTGGGCAGCACGCGGGTGGCGGGGCGGTCGGCGGAGCCCATCACCGGGCCGAAGAAGACGTCCAGGATCCACACGAACAGAACGAGGACGGTGCCGTTCACGGGGCTGGTGACCAGCGCGCCGGTCAGGGCGCCGATGGCCAGGTAGACGACGGCGTACAACAGGGTTCCGGCCACCGCACGACCCGGCTGGTCGCCCAGGCCGGAGCGGGCGGCCAGGGCCACCAGGGCCGCTGCCGACGCGACCAGCGCGAGAGTGAGCCCGGTGGCCATGCGGGCGGTGACCAGGCGTGCCGGAGCAAGTCCTGCCTGGACCAGGCGGCGGTCGGCGGCGCGGGCCTCGCGGGTCTGGAAGTACATGCCGATCGCGGCGATGAAGCCGGCCGCCCAGCCGGCCGTCGCGGTCTGCACGGCGGGTCCGCCCGGGCCGCCGAGCAGGCCGGCCGCGTCCTCCAGCGGTCCGGCGGCGACCACCACGAACACCACCGGGACGAGGACGAGGGTGAGCAGGTTGACCGGGGTGCGGGCGGCCGCGGCCAGGAAGCGGCGGGCCAGCAGCACGTCGGTGGAAACGGTCGTGGGCGTCATCGTGGCACCGCCCGGCCCTCGCGCAGTTCGACGATCCGGTCGAAGCGTTCCTCGTCGGTGACGAAGTGGCTGATGATCAGGACGGAGCGGCCTGCGGTACGACGGTCTGCGACCAGGTCCCAGAACCTGAGGTAGGTATCGAAGTCGAAACCCGAGTACGGCTCGTCGAGGAGCAGTACCTCGGGGTCGGCGAGCAGCGCGAGGGCGAGGTTGAGCTTGGACAGGGTGCCGCCCGAGAGGTGTTCGGTGCGGGTGGCGGCGTAGCGTTCGAAGCCGAGGGACTCGTACAGGGCCCGGCGGGCTCGGCGTTCGGTCCGGTCGGCCAAGTCGTAGGCGCGGCCGAAGAGTTCGAAGTGCTCGTCGCAGGTGAGGCGTTCGTAGAGGACGGGCTCCTGGGGGCAGTAGCCGAGTTGCCCGGCGTGGGCGACCGTGCCGGCGTCCGGGGCCAGGGCGCCGACGAGGATCTTCATCAGGGTGCTCTTGCCGGCGCCGTTCTCCCCGACCAGGCCGACCACTTCGCCCGGCGCCAGCGCGAGGTCGACGCCCCGCAGGACCGGGGTCCGGCGGCGTTGCGGCCAGGTCCCGCGCCGGAAGCTCTTCTCGATCCCGGCGGCCGCCAGGACCGGTGGGGCCTGGAGTGCGCTGACGGCGGTCATGGCTGCTCCCTAGGGGTGGGGCGGTGTCGATGACCGCAGGAGGTGGCGCAGGACCCGGAAGAGCAGGGTGCCGGTGACGGCGAGGAGGAACAGGCCGGCGGCGACCGTGACGTCCGCGGCCGTGGAGGCCGGGGCGGCGAGGGCCTGGGCGGTGCCGCCGGTGGCGAGGACGGCGACGATGGTCAGGGTCCACAGGCTCACCTGGGCGCGGGACATGGCGTCAGCCTCCCATCAGGTGCTGGGCGGGAGAGGTGACGGCCTCCAGGATCGTCAGCACGATCAGGAAGACGATCACGGCCGCACCGAGGATCATCGCGACCGGGCGGCGGCGCCAGTGGCGTTCGGAGCCGCGGTCGACGAAGGGCAGGGCGATCAGCAGGGCGAAGAGGACGCCGGCGCCCCAGAGGATGCCGGGCAGGCCGATCCAGTTCTCCAGGGTGAACAGCCACCAGTACATCCACGGCGGCTTGGTGACCTCGATGCCCTCCACCGGCGTCGAGCCGATGCCCGGCGGGAAGACGATCGCCAGCACGGACAGGGCGGACAGCAGGATCAGGCCGAGGGCGCCGATGCGGCGCAGGTGGTGCGTGAACGGCTCGGACGGCTCACCGGTCTCGGTGGGGTTGTCCGGGCGCGGTGAGATCTTGTGCCGTTTGACCAGCAGGGCGTGCAGCACCAGCAGGCCCAGGATCATCATCGGGATCAGTGACACGTGGGCGACGTACAGGCGTACCAGGAGGGGCACTTGGCCCGAGAAGTCCGAATGGAACCAGAAGCCCAGGCCGCCCAGCAGCTTGCCGATCTCCAGGTTGTGGCTCAGGGCCTCGTAGCCCTCCTGGTCCCACTTCAGCACGGTGCCGGTGAACATGGCGCCGATGATCAGGGCGAACATGCCGACGCCGATGAGGTAGTTGCCCTCACGGGGGCGCTTGTAGGAGCCGGTCAGGTAGATGCGCAGGAGGTGGAGGATCGCGAGGACATACATGGCCTCGGCGGCCCAGTAGTGCAGTCCGCGCAGGTACTTGCCGAGGTAGACACCGTTGACGAGGTGGCGTACGGAGGCGTTCGCGAAGGCCGGATCCGGGTTGTAGAACTGGGCCATCACGATGCCGGTGGCGATGAGGATCAGCAGGCTGACAGCGGTCAGGCCACCGAGGCTGTAGCCGACGGTGTTGGCGTGCGAGGGCACCGGGTACTGGATGGCCTTGATGCCCAGACGTTCGTCGACGGCATCCATGAAGCGCCTTGTTCTGCCGACGTGTTCGGGGTGTGCCGGTTCGACGGGCGGTTCGGTGGGTGCCGGTTCCATGCGGGTCATGACGTGCCTCCCGCGGAGGGCGCTCCCCCATGGGTGTCGTGGGGGCGGATACGGATCGCCAGGGTCACGCCCACGGCTCCTACGGCGACGCTGCCGGCGAGCAGACCCCAGTCCCCGGCGTGCAGCGTGCCGCGGCCGGGCAGCGGGTCGGCGACCACGAGGGTGCCGGTCTCGGTGCCGGTGACCGGCAGCGGACTGTCGATCGGCACGGGGTCTGCGGGTGTGGTGGCCAGGCGGGCGCCGATGGACCGCTCCAGCAGGATGCGGGTGGCGGTGAGGTCGCCGGACTTGAACGCCTGCTGGGCCTTGCGCACATAGGCGAGGTCCACGTGGGAGATGTCCTTGGCCTCCAGCGAGTCGTTGATCTTGTCCTCGATGGCCATCGAGTCATGCGGCTTGGTCACCAGATAGGCGATGCCCTGCCGTACGAGGTCGAAGGACCGATCGCTCCCCTCGCCCCCGTGCGCGAACGCCGCCGAGCCGGACAGGGTGAGCAGACCGGCCGTGAGCAGAACGGTCGCGGTCGTCCGGGCGGCTGCTCTGGGGCGCCGCGAACGTGCCGCGGCTGACGCGGAGTTGGGGTACACGTTCAGCCTCCGGAAATGTGGGTGGTTGAGGCATGTCGGGGCCGGTCGTCCCGCGCGGCCCGGTGCAGAGGGCGAGGTGCGGGCGGAGTCCTGCGGCGGCGCGGGACGAAGCGTGGTGTGCCAGCGGCGTAGGCGTCCCATTCGGGGCCGAAGCGCCAGGCCACTTCCTGTTCTTCGCCGCGGGCGAGGCGGACGTGGACGTACACCAGGACCGGGAACATCACCAGCGTCGGGATCGTGGGCCACTGCAGCAAGAAACCGATCACGACGAGAAGGAAGCCGTCGTACTGCGGATGACGGACCCATGCGTAGGCGCCGGTCGTGGCCAACCGGTCGGCCTGAGCGACGGCGTGCAGGGTCTTCCATGCCGTGGCGATCAGCCAGAAACCGCCGCCGATGGCCACGTAGGGGGCCAGGTGGAAGGGGCTCAGGTGCAGGTCGCCGATCCGGCCGATCAGGTCGTTCCAGAGGTGGCCGCCCGCGTGGGTGTCCTGCAGCAGCGGGAAGCGCAAACCGAGCCAACCGCCCAGCAGGTAGACGGTCAGCGGCGTGCCGTAGATCTCCGTGAACAGGGCCACCAGGAAGGCGCTGTACGCGCCCATCGCCCGCCAGTCCCGCTTGCTCGCGGGGTGGAAGAAGCCCGCGGCGAACGCGACGAACGCGACGAACAGCAGCGTGTTCAGGATGACCAGCGGCCACTGACCGTAGGCGGAGTCAGCCATGGCGGCCTCCTCGGTGCGTGCTCAGGTGCCGGGCGAACTCCCGGCGGCACCCGCCGTGGGCGCGGCGGCCGGACCGGTCAGGTCCGGCCCCTTCCGTAGGGCGGCCTGTGGTGCTCGGCCAGCGGGTCGTCCTCCGGTGGGGACTTGCGGGGTGTGCCGTGACCGCCGTCACCGTGCATGCCGCGCATCATGAAGAACATCATCAGCGGGCAGGCGAGGACGACCGCCAGGAGGGCGAGCGTGCCCACCGGCACCCCCAGGGCCAGGGCGCCGACCACGGCGATCGCCACCGCGACGGCATACAGGCCGTAATTGCGCTGGTTGGTGTTCATCGCGGGCCTCCTGAGAGCGTGCCCGTCAGGTGTGAGATCAGGTGTGCGATCAGCTCTTGGCGAGCCTGGCGCCTTCGCCGGTCCGTCCGCGCAGGACCGTCAGACGGCGGTTGTAGTCGTCCTCGTCGATCTCTCCTCGGGCGAAGCGCTCGGCGAGGAGCTGTTCGGGGGTGGGCCCCTGCGGCAGGGTGCCGGCCGTCGTCCCGGTCCCGTCCGGCCGGGCGAGGGCGCGGTAGAGCAGGACACCGAAGAAGATGATCAGGGCCCAGAAGAGGATCATGCCGGCGGACATCATGAACCAGCCCCAGCCGCCGACGTCATGGCCGTACCAGAACATCATCGCCACTCACCTGCTTCGGCTCTTCGGCGATCGGGGTGCGGCTCGGCACCCCGGGGACTTCTGTCTTCATACGTATCGTCCCTCCGCCCGATGTGCCGGTCTGGGGCCGGACGGTCCAGGACCGGTGGGCCGTTCAGCCCCTACCTGGTAGGGGTACCGGAGTTCAGGCTGAAGGCAGACCGACCAGGGAGGCGAGCAGGCTCATGGGCGCCGTCGATGTCGTTGTCGTTCTGGCCGCGGCCCTACTGATCGCGGCACTGGGCTGGTATTTCTTCGGGCCGCGCCGGGCCGGTGCCGCGCGGCTGGAGGGCGGCGTGCAGCGGGTGGAGGTGACGGTACGGGGCGGCTACAGCCCTGACGTGATCAAGGTCCGCCAGGGCACGCCGGTGGAGCTGGTCTTCGACCGGCAGGAGGCAGGCGAGTGCACCTCCCGTGTGGTCTTCCCCGACCTCAGGGTCGGCGCGGGCCTGCCCGCCCACACCCGCACCACCGTGCGGCTGAGCCCCGACCGGCCGGGCTCCTTCGGCTTCGCCTGCGGCATGAACATGATTCACGGCACGCTGCTGGTCGAACCCGCGGAAGGCTCCGCACCGCCCGCCACGGACGGCCGCGGCGCCACGGCGGCACGTCCGGAGAGGGGCGGGCCAAGGGTCGGTGAGGAGCGGACGGCGGCCGAGTCGGAGGCCGCTGACGCCGCCGAACGGCGGGCCGAGATCGAGGACCTCACCCGCAGGGTGCTGGTGGGCGCGGTGCTTACCGCTCCGGTGCTGTTCGCGGTGATGGCGCACGAGGTCTTCGGCGCGGACTGGGTGCCCGGCTGGATGCTGAATCACTGGCTGCAGCTGGCGCTGATCACGCCGGTGATGTTCTACACCGGGTGGCCGGTCCATGTGACGGGCTGGCTCACCCTGCGTCACCGGGCCGCGGACATGAACTCCCTGATCACGCTGGGTACGAGTGCCGCCTACGGCTACAGCCTGCTGGTCACTCTGGCCCCCGGCCTGCTGCCCGAGGACGTGCGGGAGGTCTACTTCGAGGCCGTCGGCGTCATCCTCACCCTGATCCTGGTCGGGCGGCTCCTTGAGGCGCGCGCGAAGGCCGGCACCGGCGAGGCCATCCGTGCCCTGCTGGGCCTGCAGGCCCGCACCGCGCGGGTCGTACGGGACGGCGCCGAGACCGAGATCCCCATCGAGGACGTCGTGGTCGGGGACGAGATCGTCATCCGGCCCGGAGAGAAGATCCCCGTCGACGCCGACGTGCTCTCGGGTTCCTCCGCCGTGGACGAGTCGATGGTCACCGGCGAGGCGATGCCCGTGACAAAGCACAGCGGGGATGTCGTCATCGGGGCCACCGTCAACGGCACCGGGTCCCTGCGGGTGCGGGCGGCCAAGGTCGGCGCGGACACGATGCTCGCCCAGATCATCCGCCTGGTGCAGCAGGCCCAGGCGTCCAAGGCCCCCATCCAGCGGCTCGCGGACGCCGTGTCGGCGTACTTCGTGCCCGCGGTCATTGCCGTGGCGGTCGGCACCTTCGCCCTCTGGTTCACCCTCGGGCCATCACCCGCGCTGACCCTCGCGCTGGTCTCCGCGGTCGCGGTGCTGATCATCGCCTGCCCGTGCGCGCTCGGGCTCGCCACGCCGCTGTCGGTGATGGTGGGCACCGGCAAGGGCGCGCAGGCCGGCATCCTGATCCGTTCCGCCGAGGCCCTGGAGACCGCGCACAAGCTGGACACCGTGGTCCTGGACAAGACCGGCACGGTCACCGAGGGCAGGCCCGTCCTGACCGACGTCCACCCGGCCGGCGGATTCGACGAGGCCGAGCTGCTGCGGCTGGTGGCCGCCGCCGAGGCCGACAGCGAACACCCCCTTGCCCAGGCCGTCGTCTCCGGCGTACGGGACCGCGGACTGCACCCGCCGACGGCGACCGGCTTCGACTCGGTCACCGGCAAGGGCGTCCAGGCCACCGTCGACGGGCGGGTCGTCCTGGTCGGCACCGCGCGCCTGCTCGGCGACGTCGGCATCGACACCACCGACCTCGTCCCCGTGGCGACCGTCTACTCGGGCGACGGCAAGACCCCCGTCCTCGCGGCCGTCGACGGACGTCCCGCGGGCGTACTGGCGGTCGCCGACACCGTCAAGAACGACTCCGCCGCCGCCATCGCGGCCCTGCAGCGCCTCGGCATCGAGGTCGTCATCCTCACCGGAGACAACGCCCGCACCGCCGCGGCGATCGCCGGGCAGGTCGGCGTACGACGGGTGCTGGCCGAAGTCCTGCCGGAACACAAGGCCGACGAGATCCGCCGTCTGCAGGGCGAGGGCCGCACCGTCGGCATGGTCGGCGACGGCATCAACGACGCCCCCGCCCTGGCCGCCGCCGACGTGGGCCTCGCCATCGGTACCGGCACCGACGTGGCCATCGAGGCCGCCGACATCACCCTCATCTCGGGCTCGCTCAGCGGGGTCGTCACCGCGATCCGCCTGTCGCGGGCCACCATGCGCAACATCCGGCAGAACCTGTTCTTCGCCCTGGTCTACAACGGCGTCGGCATCCCCCTCGCCGCGGGCGCCCTCTACCCGCTGTGGGGCATCCGGCTCAGCCCGGTCATCGCCGCCGCGGCCATGGCGCTCAGCTCCTTGTCGGTCGTCACCAACGCCTCCCGGCTGCGCCGCTGGCACGTCCAGCCGCTGCCACCCGCCCGGCCCGCCCGGGTTCAGCCCCGGGTCGAGTCCGCCGCCGACCTGGCAGCGGCTGCGGACGTGGCCGCCACGGTGGCTCATCGGCACGCACCCGCTTCCCAGGCCAGCGGCACGGTCACGGACCCGGTGTGCGGCATGCAGGTGGACAGGGCGACCGCAGCCGAGCACCGGCAGACCGAGCACGGCACCCACTGCTTCTGCTCCGCCCACTGCGCCGCCGCCTTCGACGCCGACCCGGACCGCTACACGGCCCCCACGCCGGGGACCGGGCACGAGGGACACGAGGGAGGGGAACCCCGATGACCACCACTCCGGCGACCCCGCAGCACCGGGGCGAAACACCCGGTTACGCCGCCCACAAGGCCGACCACCTGGACCGCCTCAACAAGATCGAGGGCCAGATACGCGGCATCTCCCGCATGGTCACCGACGACCGCTACTGCATCGACGTCCTCACCCAGATCACCGCCGCCAGCCACGCCCTGCAGGAGGTCGCCCTCGGCCTCCTCGACGACCACGTGCGCAGCTGCGTCAGTGAGGCCGTCCGCACCGATCCCGCCCGGGCCGAGGAGAAATACGCGGAACTCAGCGACACGCTGCGCCGGGCACTGCGTGTGTAGGCCCCCTCACGGCCGCTGTCCCCGCCCATTCCCTTACCCCTGGCGGGAATGTTGCGGACGACGACCGAATTAATCCCGAACACGCACAAAACCATGGCGGTAGCCGACCTGCGCGGGCTCCGGCGCCGCCCTCGCCCATGCGGGCGCCTCACGGCGCACCGACCCCAGCCGATGACGACGTAACCCCGAAACCGTCCCGGCCGTGGTGAACGCGAGCAATGCCACCCCCGTATCCATCACGAGCCACTTGCCGCCCCCGACCCAGGACAAGCCCTGTGACCAGTTCCGAGCAGCGCCTCGCGCAACCGCCCGTACGGCGGTGGCAGGTGCTGCTCGTACTGGGGCTGCTCGCGGGGCTGTTGAGCATGCATGCCCTGGCGCCCGGCGGCCTCGCCCCGGATCGCGTCCACCACCGTCCCCTGGCAACTCCCGTTGCGATGGACGACGGTGACTGCTCCGGCGGCCGTTGCGGCGGATGCCTCGTCCAGCACGCCGACCCGACCTGCGTGTCCGCGGCCATCGGCGGCGGGCCGGAACTGCCCACGGCCGCGCCCGATCCGGTCGCCTTCGCCATACAAGCCGACGCCGCGTGCCCGCACTCCGCCGCGGCGCCGGACGGCACCCGCGCGCCGCCTTCTCTGGCCGAACTCCAACTCCTGCGGATCTAGAGCCTGCTGGAACACCGCGCCGTCCACCGGCGCGGTGCTCGCGCACGCCCGGAATCCCTCTTCCTCCCACCACAGGAGTTCGAACATGTCCGCAACCCCCCGCACCCTCACCCGCCGCGCCGCGCTGATCGCGGCCACCACGACCGCCGCGCTCGTCCTCAGCGCCTGCGGCGGCGGCAGCAGCGACAGCGGCAGCGCCGCGTCCGCCGGCACATCCGCGTCGTCCTCCACTGATGGAGACACCGCCGCCGACACGTACAACGCCGAGGACGTCACCTTCGCCCAGGGCATGATCCCGCACCACCAGCAGGCCGTTCAGATGGCGCGACTCGCCGCCGACCGGGCCTCCTCCGCCCAGGTCAAGGAGCTCGCCGCACGGATCGAGAAGGCACAGGGACCGGAGATCACGGCCATGTCCGGCTGGCTGAAGTCCTGGGGCAAGGACATGCCGACGTCCGGCAACTCCATGTCCTCCATGCCCGGCATGGGCCAGTCCGGCATGCCCGGCATGATGAGCAGCGCCCACATGGCCGGGCTGAAGAAGCTGTCCGGCAAGGAGTTCGACACCATGTTCCTGACCATGATGATCGAGCACCACAAGGGCGCCGTCGAGATGGCCACCACCGAGAAGAACAAGGGCAGGTACGGCGCCGCCACCTCCCTGGCCGACGGCATCATCACCACTCAGAACGCCGAGATCACGCAGATGAACAAGATGCTGGGCAAGAGCTGAGCAGGCCGTGCGGGGGCCGGTCCTGACACCGGCCCCCGCCAGCGTGCGCGACGGGCCGCGATCCCGTCGTCGCACCTGCTGGTCAACGGCGCCCGGGGCGCGGACCTGCAACCCGTGCCTCTTCCTCCTGTACTGCCCGCCGAAAAGCCCTCAACCAACTGGTTCAGCATCGCTCTGTCCGTCGCCTCGCGGATCTTCATGACGCTGCAGGGCTGTGCCGAGCGCCCACTCGGTGCGCCCTTCCTGGTCACCGGCTCGCTGTCCGTGAGGACATCAAGGTGTGGCGCACCGAGGAGTACGACTGCAGACCCGTCGAGCCTCGGCGGGTAAGCCCCCACCCGGGTGCCCCGCACCGGAAGCAGTCCTGTGCGAACCGGCTGCAGAGGCAGGCCCGCGTCCGGGCCCACGAGCAGCGCCCTGGTGGGACCGGTCGCCGGCGGACAGGGGCCGGACGGCCCTGGGACGGGCCGTCCGCGTGGCGGGAAGCTGGCTGCAGGACCGGCCCAGCGGGCGGCCGCGGTACGGCGGTCGCGGACGGGGATCACCGACCGCAGAGGTGAGGATCATGACCCGTAGGCGTGCACGGACCGCCGCTGTCGCGGCTCTGGCCCTGGCGGGCACCGTGGCCGTCGGTGCCTGCGGTACGACCAGTACCGCCTCCGGCAACGCCGGAACCGCCTGCCGCACCCCCACCGCGTCGGCCAGTCGAGCGCCCACCACTCCGGCCCCCGGGGCGAGCAGCGCCCCCACCACGGGCCCGACCAGCGGATGGGGACCGGACATGTGGAGCGGCCAGAGCTCCGGCATGATGGGCGGCGGCTCGGGGTCATGGGGCCCGGGCATGATGGGCAGCAACATGATGGGTAACTGGTGGCTGGCAGGCAACGGCCACCGGGTGCAGACCCTCGGCCAGGCCCGCCAGCGGGCGACGGCGTTCGCCGACCGCCTCGGCCTGCGGGTCGGCGAGGTCATGCAGTTCTCCCGCAACTTCTACGCCGAGCTGGAGACAACCGGTGGCCGGCCCGCCACCGAAGTCCTGGTCAACCCCGCCGACGGCGCCGTACAGATCGAGTACGGGCCCGCGATGATGTGGAACACCGCCTACGGCATGCACTACGGCGGCCGGAACCAGGCCCGGGTCTCGGCCACGCAGGCCCAGGACATCGCCCGGCAGTGGCTCCGCGAGCACGGCAGCACGCTGACCACAGTCGCCCCGGAGTCCTACCCCGGCTACTACACCCTGCACACCATGCAGTCCGGGAAGATCACCGGCATGCTGTCGGTCAACGCCGCCACCGGCCAGGTCTGGGACCACACCTGGCACGGCACCTACGTCGCCACCAGCCGGCGGTGACCACACCGGCCATCTGTAGTGCCCCGCACATAACCACAACTGCTGGTCCGCGCCGATGCCGCCCACATCGGCGCTGTGCAGCCGCCGCCGAACCCTGATTCTGTGTGCTCCCGCAACGACACAATCCCGACCAAGGCGCGCTTCCGAATGCCGACCGCCCTCGGCCACCGAGAGGCGTTCCCGCGCCTGCGAGCCGACGGCGTGCCCTTAGTGCCTGTTTCTGAACCCCATATCAGCAGGTCAAGAGCCGCAGGCCCGAAATAGTCGCTTTGTGCAAGCGTTCGGGAAACGGTCACGGTGACCGTTCCCCGAACGGCAATTCCCGGGGCTGGTGTGGCGCGAACTAAGGAACGCTACGAACGCCGTGGCTCTGACGGTCATCAGCGTCACCGGGAGTCCACCAGGCGACCGGGACCTTGATCGGTCTCAAGGTGATGACGATGGCCTTGGCCTACCGGCTGGGCCACCTTTCGGCGTCGCGCCAGCATTACACCATCCACACCAGCATGAAGCTCTGCGGCGGCCGGCACCCGCCCCGTCGTCGACTTCAGTCACCTATGATGAGGCCCACCCATGATGAGGTCAATGAGGTCCTGGACGATGACGCACTTGTTGAACTCCTCCTCCTCCATCTCCATTGCGAACTCCTCCTCGAATTGCATGACCAGCTCCGTCACGCTCAGCTCGTCAAAATCCAAGTAACTGAGCAACATGCGGTTGTTGATCTCCTTCGGCGCGGCATCGCCCATTTCCTGGGTGAGGATCTCCTTCACGCGCTTCTCGACGTAGCTCGGATTCATGCAGCCCTCCTTGATGGAGCCGGACACCGATCATGTGAATCGGACTAAGTGATCATCGCGGACAGCGTCCCTGGCGGAGGGGTACACGCGCGGAAGCCCCCCTGAAACGAGCACACCGCGCTACGAGATCTTTGGCGGACCAGGTTCAGAAACAGGCACTTAAGACCGGACAACCACGGTCAACAGCGGTGCTGTCCTGCGCCCTCAGGCACCACGCCCGAGTGCAAACGCCCAGTTCAGCAGCCATGCGGTCGCCCAAGCGCCGTCGCTTCCCAAGTTGAGAGTGCCGACTTGCACAGATCGCGGGCACGGCCAGAATCCATGAGCTGCCGGAGCAACGTCAGACACCTTGTGCTCACCATGCCTGAGGACTCCCTACGGCCCCGCTTCCCGAGAACGCGGGAAGTTTTCCTGACAGCCCCTCAGCTCTACATATCGATGCAGGTCAGAGACCCAGCATGCCACCCCTGACCAAGCGCCTTCTAAGTGAGCGTTTCATTCTCGGTTGTCTGTTTCATTTGGCTTAGCGGTCGCGCCAGTTGGTGGTGGCTTCATGGGTGAGGCGGCGGGTCATGAGGTTGATGACGGCGAGCTGAATCATGGCGGCTGATCGGTGTGGGTGGGTTTCGTAGTCGCGGGCCAGGCGGCGGTGGTGCATGAGCCAGCCGAGGGTGCGTTCGATGACCCAGCGGCGGGGCTGGACGTGGAAGCCGCGGAGGGTGGGGTCACGTTGGACGATTTCGAGGTCGATGCCGAGGTGGGCGGCGTGTTCGACGGCTTTGGTCTTGTAGCCGTTGTCGGCCCAGGCTTTG
>NZ_JBSFJW010000054.1:0-46437 GCF_053598255.1 Streptomyces sp. NPDC001157 | reverse complement strand
CCGCAGCGAACGCGGCCCGGTGGCTCCGGCCAGAACGGGCACGGGTCCGGCGGGCGGCCAGTCCAGGGCGACGTCGTCCCTGCGGGGTCCGACGGAGGCGGTTCGGCGGCCGGGCCGTGCCCCAGGAGGGGGAGGCATCTCCCGGCCGCGCCGCCCGCGGGGTGCGGTCAGTGTTCGCGCGGCGCGGGCACCACGCGCTCCACCTCGGGGTGGACGGTCAGCAACTGACGCATGGCCGACTCGGCCGCCGTGCCGTCCCCGGCGCCGAGGGCGTCGACGATCCTGCCGTGGTGCGCCAGCGACGTCTCGTTCGGCCGGTCGCAGCCGGTCACCGGGCCGCCGGAGACCTGAAGGGCGGCCGAGACGATCCCCGAGAGGTGCTCCAGCATCCGATTGCCCGCAACCTGGATCAGCAGGGAGTGGAACTCGGCGTCGGCGCGGGAGAAGGTGATGGCGTCGCCCTGTCCCATGGCGTGACCCATGATCTCCACCATGTCGGCAAGCCGCTGCTGGACGTCCTCACGCCCGTGCCCGGCGGCGAGGCGGGCGGCGAGCGGTTCGATCGTCCAGCGCAGTTCGCTCAGCTCGCGGCGCTGGTCGTCGCGCTGCGGCCCGAAGGCGCGCCATTCGATGATGTCCGGATCGAGGAGGTTCCAGTCGCTGACCGGGCGCACACGCGTACCGACGTTCGGGCGAGCGCTGACCAGGCCCTTGGCCTCAAGGACCCGGAGCGACTCACGGACGACGGTGCGGGACACCTCGAAACGCTGGCCGATTTCTTCGGGCACCAGCGGACGGTCGGCGCCCAGATCGCCGGAGACGATCATCTGGCCCAGCTGCTGGACGAGTTGGCCGTGCAGCCCGCGTCCGCGGCTACCCGCGGCGCGCCGGCCCACGCGGCCCAGCTCCGGGTCCGCGCTCTCCCAGGCGGGGGCTCCGACGCGGTCGACCACATGGGCCTCGGCGTAGGGGTAGCGGTCGAGATCGCCCGGGCCGGCCAGACCGGAGTCGGCGGAGCGGGCGGCGGTCATCATGGTGTGCGCAAGGGTACTCACGGATCCTTTGTCGGCGCCGTCTCCAACTCCCTTGAGGTCTTTGGTGAAAAGCACACGAAAGGGTGATCGCTCACCCCGTCGCAATTGACGCCTTATCGGAAAGAAATGGGCTTTCCCCAGGGAGTTGCGCACAGGGTAGGACGAAAGCGCGCGGACGGTTGTCATCGGACCCTGCTGCGCAGGGTGGTGAGCAGATATGCGCAGAGCAGAGCGGTGAGCGACAACGTCAGGGCACCACCGACGGGTTGGGCGATCACCCTCGCCGCAGCCCACAGATAGCGCTCTCCCCCGAAGGGCCACTGCAGCAGGAACACCTCGCGCAACCGCAGCGGAAGCCCGGCCGCCATCCGCACGGACGATCCCGCCAAGGCTTTCTGTACGAGCGGAACGACGAGGACCGGTACGGAGACCACGGCCGCGAGTCCTGCCGTGGTGGACCGGAAGACGCCTGCGGCCAGCACTCCGGCCCAGGCACATCCGACGACGAGACCAAGCCAACTCGCGCTCAGCGAGAGCCAGTCCGCGGGAACTTGCATGAGCTCCCGTCCGTAGACGATGTAGAGCACTTCGGCGTCGCAGCCGACCGTGAGGAAGGCCAGCATCAGTGCGGTGGCCGTGGCGACGAGGAGTTTTGCGGCAAGCAGCCCCAGCCGACGGGGCACGGTGCCGCGATCCGCCGCAAGCGCGGGATGCCGGAACTCGTCGCCGAAGGCCAGCGCGCCGAGGAGTCCCGCACCGAGCGCGGCGGGCGGGAGCGGCAGCTCGCGCGGCCACGCGGCCATCAGGCGCGCCTGCGGGGTGTGTCCGATCCGGGCAAGAAGGACGGCGGCGAGGGCGGACACGACGAGCACGGCGGCCCCGGTGACGAACCCCGTGCCGATGCCGGCGGCGCGACGGATCTCGTAACGCAGAGGACGGAGGGGGCTGGGAGCCGGGCGGACGGAAATGGGGGGCGGAAGAGAGGGCGGGCTGTCGACGGCGCCTGCTTCAGTCGGGCGCACGGCCGGCGTCGGGACGCGACCGGCCGTCGCACGTGACGGGGGTGCATCGACGGGCGACTTCAGCACGCCGACGCTAGGGGTTGTGTCGGCCGAAGCCGGGGATTGCGGTTCGGGGTGCGCTTCGGGGTGCGCTTCATGGGACGCATCAGCCGGAGTCGGGGGAGCCGGTTCAATGCCTCCCTGTCCGACCGCTCCGGCCGGGGCCGGGCCGTCCGCCGACGCGTCGGGCACCATGACCCCGTCCGCCGCGTGCGGCTCGGCCGCCACCTGCGGCTCGTCGGCGGATTCCGGCCCACCGGCGGGAGATTCCACGGCCCCTGGCCCCATGTCACCGATCTCGTCGGCGAGTTGATGTACGAGGATGCCGTGGCGGAACGCGGTCTCTCCGACGTCGGCGCAGCTACTGCCGTAGACGGAGAGGCGGTTGCCGCCCTCGTGTACGACTTCCACGGAGCGTCGGGCGGTGCGGGCCTCCTTGGTGAGCAGGGCGGCAAGGCGCACGACGTGCGGGCTGCGGACGGCGACACGAGGGCGCAGCCGGGTACGGGCGAAGTCCTCGGCGTCCTGGTCGGCGACGAGCCTGCCCCGCTCCAGCGTGACGACGCGGTGGGCGCTGCGCGCGGCCTCCTTGGGGTCGGCCGTGGTGAGCAGGACGGTGCCGCCCTGGGCGGCGTGCGCGTGCAGCATGCCGTACAGCCAGCGGACCTCGCGGGGGGAGAGACCAGCGGCGGGTTCGTCGAGGACGAGCGTGTGCGGGTCGGACAGCAGGGCGCAGGCCAGGCCGAGGCGGCGGTCCATGCCGCGCGACAGGGTGCCGAGGCGTTCATCGCGCAGACTGACGAGGCCGACCACCTCGAGGACCTCGTCGGCGCGGCGGGCGGGAACTCCCGCGGCGGCGCACAGCATGCGGAGATGACCACGGACAGTGCGGGCCGGGTGTCCCGGCACATCACCCAGGAGCACGCCGACTTCGCGCCCCGGATGGGCGATGCGGTGCAAAGGGCGGCCCTTGAAGTAGGTGATGCCACGGCCCTGTTGGAGTTCGAGCATGAGTTTGAGTGCGGTCGTCTTGCCCGCCCCCGGCGCGCCGAGCAGCGCGGTGACGCGGCCTGCGCGCACGTCGAAAGAGACGTCGTCGACGGCGGGCGGAAGCTCCTTGCGAGGATTGCTGGTCAATCCGTAGGCCTGGATCACCCGAAGCAAGATAGCGCGCTATGTCCGATTTTTCGGGTATGGCGTGGCCTGCTCTGCAGGCTGTAACCGGTCCGCCGGGAACCGTGCCGTCACACTTCAGGGCGCAGCATCGGGGGGTTGAGCAGTGTGGCGCCGCCGGCCCGGAACAACTGGGCGGGGCGGCCGCCCTGGCGTGTGGTGGTCCCTCCGGTGGGGACGAGGAACCCCGGTGTGCCCGTGACCTTGCGGTGGAAGTTGCGCGGGTCGAGAGCCACGCCCCACACCGCCTCGTAGACCCGGCGCAGTTCACCGACGGTGAACTCGGTGGGGCAGAACGCCGTGGCGAGGGACGAGTACTCGATCTTGGAGCGGGCGCGCTCCACGCCGTCGGACAGGATCTGGGCGTGGTCGAAGGCGAGCGGCGCCACCGGTTCGCCGTCTCGGCCGTAACCGCCCTGCTGCAGCAGTTCCTCGACCGGCGCCCAGCGCGCATTGCTGGCGTCGCCGCCCGCTCGGGGTGCGGGCAGGTCGGGGGCGAGTGCGAGGTGGGCGACGCTGACCACACGCATCCGCGGGTCCCGCTTGGGGTCTCCGTAGGTCGCGAGTTGCTCCAGGTGAGCGCCGTTGTCCTGGGCGGGAACGGCCGGGTCGTGGGCGCGCAGCCCGGTCTCCTCGGCCAGCTCGCGTGCAGCCGCCTGCGCCAGATCCTCGTCGGCCCGTACGAAGCCGCCCGGGAGCGCCCAGCGCCCCTGGAACGGTGGTTCGCCCCTGCGTACCGCCAGCGCGCACAGGGCATGACGGCGCACGGTCAGCACGACCAGGTCCACGGTGACGGCGAAGGGCGGAAATGCTGACGGGTCGTAGGGCATGCGGCGATCATAGTCGTCTGCCTGACGATAAACACTCCTTTCGTCGGCCGCTTCGATGACTGATCCACTTCGGTCCGCTGTGAGCCTCGCCCCCTGGTTCCGGGTGCTGTGCGGTGGTATGTCGTCCCAGGTCACACTCCCAATTGCAGTCCGTCCGCGGCCTCCTCGACCATGGCGAGGCCGAGGCGGCTGACCCGTACGGAGAAGGGAGCGCCGGCGATTCGAAGTCCCCTCAGGACGATCTCGCCCAGGGGGGCACTGTGCATGGGCCGCAGTGTGATCGTCCCCGCCGGAGCGTCCGGACGGATACCCGCGAGAGTCACCAGCAGCAGCACACCGGCGGCCGCCGCGGTGGCGGCCGGACGACAGGCCGCCGGGTGCGGGAGGGGAATGCTCCCGGCGGTGCGCTGCTCCCCCGCGTACATCTCGGGCAGCCGGTGCCCGAAGCTCGCGGCCGCCGCCAGGGCTCCCTTCAGCAGCGAACCTGCCTCCTTCTCGTAGCCGGCGGCTGCCAGGCCTGCGACCGCGATCGCCGTCTCGTGGACCCGCACGGCACCGCTGCGGTGGCCGAACGGGTTGTATCCGGCTTCCTTCGCACCCAGTCCACGCAGCCCCCAGCCCGAGTCCATCCCCGGGCCGCCGAGCAAGCGGGCGAGCTGTTCGGTCTGCACCTTGTCGAGCAGCCCGGGGGCGGGCTCGCCCCCGCCGAGCAGGCCGGTGTCGAGGAGATGGGCCGCGGCAGCACCCAGGTACGGCAGCGGGGTGCCGTCGGGGGCGCGAGCGGCGGCCGGCCTGCCACCACCTCGGTCGTCGACCCAGAAGTCCTCCCTGAACTCCGACCGCAGCTTCCGGGCCCACTGCCGCAGTTCGGCGCCGCCCGGTCTCCCGCAGCCATCGAGCAGATCGGCGCCCAGCAGGGCCGCACGGTGGGCATGGGCCTGCGTCTCGCAGCGGACGGGACCGCCGGGATGCGGGTCACACAGGTAAACGCCCTCGCCGACGGTCGTCCGCAGCCAGGCCAGACAGCGCTCGGCCGCCGGCAGCAACTCCTCCGTCTCGGCCTCGGGAAGGCCCCAGCGGCGGGCCTCCGCGAGGAGCGCGGGGAAGAGCAACGTGGCTTCCGTGCCGGTACAACCTGGCGGCAGATGGATGCCCGCGTCCCGGCGCGGCCCGTGGATCATGCCGGAATGCGGTCCCGCGCCTCGCAGTTGAGTGCGGGCGAGGGCACGCAACGTGCCTGCGGCGAGCCGGGTACCGAGCGGCAGCGTCATCCGCGCCGCCGCCAGTGCGTCGGCCGGGGCCGGACCGCAGCGCCAGGGGGCTCCCGCCGCGAGTTGCATGTCGGAAAGGTGCGTTGGGTCGCGCACCAGGAGGGCATGGAGATCCTCGAGGCTTGTCCGTAGCAGCGGCTGGACTCTGGGGTCGTCGCCGGACGCCCGAGCGGCGGCAAGAGGGCTCGTGGCCGTGCGGCTCACCCCCCGGGCAGGGCCCGCTCCGTCCGGCCGTACCCGTAGCTCCACGCTTGTGCTGCCGCCAGGGGACAGCTCGAACTCCCAACGCAGCAACCCGGCGGAGGCCAGTGCGTCCGCGGGCGGCGGATCTGCCGTGACCGACGAGTTCCCGGTGGCGCAGGACCAGCGCAGGCCCGAGTCATGGACGCTGGCGGGCAGTTCGGGCCCAGCGGTACCCGACGCGATGGCGCCCAGGTCGGCCAGGTCCGTACCGAGCGCGACTTCGAGAGGCACACGCAGGGGGCGCCGGGCCGCACTGTGCAAGGTGATGCGCTCCGTCCCGTCCGCATGCCGAATGCGCTCGACGACAAGGTCCGGGTCCGGGCCTGAGTGCGGCGAGGCATGCAGCGTGCCCACGAAGCGGGCTCGGTCGGCCGAGGTCATCCGGGCTTGCACCGCGAGCGGTTCGCGCCCGGCCACGCGGACCTGGCAACGGGAGAGCACGCGTCGGCCCGCGCGGTAGAACCCTTCCAGCCCCTGGCCTGCCATCTGCCCGTGCTCCGACGAGATGGCGAGTCCCGGGAGCGCGACGCAGATCATGGCGGTGTGCGTGGAC
This sequence comes from Streptomyces sp. NPDC001157, assembly GCF_053598255.1. Taxonomy (NCBI): domain Bacteria; kingdom Bacillati; phylum Actinomycetota; class Actinomycetes; order Kitasatosporales; family Streptomycetaceae; genus Streptomyces; species Streptomyces sp. NPDC001157. Next base: position 40,272 of record NZ_JBSFJW010000054.1, on the reverse strand, counting down.
GGCAGTTCGACGGACCGGGGGGATGTCGGCAGCGGTGCGGCTCGGGGCGATGGAGTTGCTCGGGAGGGCGGGAAGGTGGACGAGCGGGGTGTCCGACTTGAGGGTGAGGGCATGGTCCGGCCCTGGCCCGGGGGTGACGGCTGTGAGCGTTGCCGACCTGTGCGTGGGTCAGAGGGCCGGGTCAGGTCGGTCGACCCGGGTGGGGGTTGATCCGAGCGTGTCGGCCGGGACGCAGAGTGGCCGGGCTCGGTCGGCTCGAGGGCACGGCGCCCAGGGTCGTGCGGGCGAACGGCAGTGAGACCCTGGTCGCTCGGCCCGCCAGGAAGTCGGTCCTGATAGGTCGCCCCGATTGCGGCCCCGGGTCGTTCCGTAGGCCCAGGCGGATGCCGGTCCTGGCCGCTCGTTGGGGAGGCGCGCGTGCCGGCGGCCGCAGACCGGGCGTCTCGCCGGGCGGCACGGTCCGCGTGTGTCGGCAGGCGGGCGCCCGTCGCGGGAGCCAGCGTGGACCGGTTTGCGCCGGAGGTATCGTCGCCGGCAGCGGAGGGCGGAGTCGGCTCATGCATGGGGCGGCTTCTTCTGCGCTCGGTGCACCTCGGGCGTATGCAGCGCCGGGTGGAGGGATCCGGACGGACGTGGACTGTGTGGCGGCCCCGCCCATCCAGGCGTTCCACCACTCAGGTGAACGGCAGAGCAGTCCTCCGGGTCACGCCCGCGACGGGCCCGCCCGGACGGGCGGCGGCGACGCTGATCATTTCCGGCGAATTCTGGTTCCCCCGGGCGGGACGCCCCGCAACTGTGGTCGGTCCGACCGCCCCGACGAGCGTTCGCCCAGCACCCGCTCACGCCTGCTCCTCTGTGCCGTCGCTTCCGGGACGCAGGCTTTCGGGGCACTGATCGCCACGGCGCGCGGCGCCCTTCCCGGGGGTACGCGGGCGCGTGCGGCCAGTCCGTGCAGAGCCGGGACCCGTGCCCCTTGCCACAGCCGTCCGCGAGCGAGGAACGCTCGTGCCACTCCCCCGGCCTTCCGCCCTCGCCGAGCGGGAATGGCTGCGCACCGTGCCACTGGAGCGGACACGGCGTCGCGGGCGGGAAGCCTCCTCCGACACCGATTCCGACACCGATTCCGACACAGATTGCGACACAGATTCCGACTCCGGAACCGATCCCGAGACCGATACCGAGTCCGATTCCGACACCAGTTCCGCCGCCCGCCCCGACTCGACGGCCCGGGCCGTCAGCGGCTCTGCGTTGTTCCCCTTGCCTTGCGACTGCTGGACTGCTGTCCGCCCCCGGTCATGTCGCTCCGCACGCAGGCACCGGCGGATCGACTCAGGGTCCAGCCCTTCGTTGCAGGCCTGGTGCAGCAGGCGGGCGAAGAGGTAGCCCGGATCCGCGCCAAGTGCCATAGCCAGGGCTTCCCGGGCCTCCAGGTCGTCACCCGTGGACCAGGCGACCCAACCGGCCAGCGTCAGCGGTGCCGCCGCGTGTTCGCCGTAGGGTCCGACGCACCGGCGGGCCAGGGCCCGCCAGAGCCGGAGTGCGAGTGCGGCCTCCTCCCCCTCCATCCACTCGGCCGCGCGGTCTCGGGTCGCACGGTCCTGGAGGCCGAGAATCAGTGTCGCGGCTTCGTCGTGTGCGAGCAGTTCGTCATCGCGGAGATCCGCCGTGAGCGTGCCGGACACGGGCGGTGCGCCGGCCAGCCGGCGCATGATCTGCGCGGACAGCTCCAGTGTCTCCTCGGCGACCCCCTCGCGGCTGGCGCCGTCGAGGATCCTGGGGACCAACGCCATGCTCGCGGTGTCCAGCGCGCTCTCCTGCTCCAGGGCGGCCGCGGTCTCCCAGGGCAGCAGCCTGGCCCGCAGTTCGCGCAGAGTGCCCCGTACCTGCAGGCCGGCGTATGTGGCAGCGGCGGCCAGCACGGAGGTGCCGGGCAGGCCCATGGGCAGGCCTTCGGGCGGGCAGCACGCCTCGTTACCGCAGCAGTACGACCAGAAGCGGCCGTCCGAGATGCACAGCGCCTCGATCACCGGCACATCGAGCTGACCACACTCGACCCGCAGTTTCTGGGCCAGCGGACGCAACCGCTCCATGACCTGCCGACCCGACTCGCCCTTCGCCGGTTCCTGGCAGAGGTACGCGACCATCTGTTCGGGTCGGGCGCCCCTGCGCTCGCTGCCAGTGACCAGCCCGTGGGCCAACTGCTGGGCGACGGAGGCCCAGTCGTCCGCACTCGCCGGAATGCCGAGGCGGGCACGGCCGCCGAAGCGGCCGCGGCCGTCCCTGTCGTGCAGGGCGACCAGGACGATGCTTTCCTCGGGCCGGTACCCCAACAGATAGGGGAGGGCATCGGCCAGTTCGGCCGGGGTGCGCAGCGTGACCTGGTGCTCGGGGCCATGACTGTCGTAGGCGGTGCAGTCGACGTGGGCCGGGCGGCCCGGCCGCTCCTCGTGCGCGTCTAGTGCACCGTACTCGCGTGGCGCGCCGCGCCCGCCGTGGTCGTCCGAAGCAGCCGGGCCGACGCGCTTCTCCGGCCGGCCGGCTTCGCCGTGTCCGTCGTGGCGCTCGGCGCCTTCCCGTCCGGCGGCCTTGCCGTTTTCGGGGGATCCAGTGGTTTCGCCGTGGTTCGTCATGCGCAGACGATCTCGCGGATCGCGATATTCCGGTTTGCCCTGTGGATAAGTCAGGCCAGGGACATGCCAAACACCTCTCTCCTCCACAGGCCCGGCAGGGCTTGTCAGCGCCGTCCTGTTTGATGGGGTGCATGGAGCACACGAGCAACGCGGAACTCCGGGCGGCCGCCGACGCGGTCCTCGCCCGCCTCGTCGGGGACGCCACGGGCGCGGCCCGACTGCGCGAGGACCAGTGGCGGGCGATCGAGGCGCTGGTCGCCGACAGACGCCGGGCGCTCGTCGTGCAGCGCACGGGGTGGGGCAAGTCCGCGGTCTACTTCGTGGCGACGTCGCTGCTGAGGGCCCGAGGCAGCGGGCCCACGGTCATCGTCTCCCCGCTGCTCGCACTGATGCGCAACCAGGTCGAGGCGGCGGCCCGGGCCGGTATCCATGCGCGGACGATCAACTCCTCGAACACCGAGGAGTGGGACACCGTTCAGGACGAGATCGCCGCAGGTGAGGTCGACGTCCTGCTGGTCAGTCCGGAGCGCCTCAACAACCCGGACTTCCGGGATCAGGTGCTGCCCAAACTCGCCGCCGCCACCGGGCTCCTGGTGGTGGACGAGGCCCACTGCATCTCCGACTGGGGGCACGACTTCCGCCCGGACTACCGGCGGCTGCGCACCATGCTCGGTGATCTGCCGCCGGGCGTCCCGGTGCTCGCGACCACTGCCACCGCCAACGCGCGCGTGACTGCCGACGTCGCCGAACAACTCGGCACCGGGGGCTCGTCGGACGCTCTGGTGCTGCGGGGCCCGTTGGACCGGGAGAGCCTGAGCCTGAGCGTGCTGCGGCTGCCGGACGCGGCACATCGGATGGCCTGGCTTGCCGACCACCTGGGCGAGTTGCCGGGTTCCGGGATCATCTACACACTCACCGTGGCCGCCGCAGAGGAGGTCACTGCTTTCCTGCGGCACCGCGGTCACACAGTCGCTTCCTACACGGGCAGGACCGAGAACGCCGACCGGCAGCAGGCTGAGGACGACCTCCTGGCCAACAGAGTGAAGGCCCTGGTCGCCACCTCCGCGCTGGGTATGGGGTTCGACAAACCGGATCTCGGATTCGTGGTGCACCTCGGCTCGCCGTCTTCGCCCATCGCCTACTACCAGCAGGTGGGCCGCGCCGGACGCGGCGTCGAACACGCCGAGGTGCTCCTGCTGCCGGGGAAGGAGGACGAGGCGATCTGGGAGTACTTCGCGTCGCTCGCCTTCCCGCCGGAAGACCTGGTACGCCGCACTCTGGACGTCATCGCGCGCGCGGACAAACCCTTGTCACTGCCCGCCCTGGAGCCCTTGGTGGAGCTGCGCCGCTCCCGCCTGGAGACCATGCTCAAGGTTCTCGACGTGGACGGGGCGGTCAAGCGGGTCAAGGGCGGCTGGATCGCGACCGGGCAGCCGTGGACGTACGAGGCGGAGCGGTACGACTGGGTCGCGCGGCAGCGCAGGACCGAGCAGCAGGCGATGCGTGAGTACTCCTCGACGACCGACTGCCGCATGGAGTTCCTGCAACGCCAGCTGGACGACGAGGGCGCGAAGCCCTGCGGCCGCTGCGACAACTGCGCGGGCGCACGGTTCACCACGGACATGTCCACGACGGCACTGGACGCGGCACGTGTCGATCTCGGTCGGGCGGGCATCGAGGTGGAGCCACGCCGTATGTGGCCGACCGGCCTGCCGGCGATCGGCGTCGACCTCAAGGGACGCATCCCGGTCGATGAACAGGCAGCTCCCGGGCGGGCGTTGGGCCGGCTGTCGGACATCGGCTGGGGCAACAGGCTGCGGCCGATGCTGACGCCACAGGCCTCCGACGGCCCCGTGCCGGACGACGTGGCGAAGGCCGTTGTGGGCGTGCTCGCCGACTGGGCCAAGGGGCCCGGGGGCTGGGCCTCGGGAGTGCCTGACCCGCAGCCGCGCCCGGTGGGTGTGGTCACCGTCTCCTCGCTCACCCGCCCCCAGTTGATCGGCTCCCTGGGCGCGCACATCGCGGAGGTCGGCAGGCTGCCGTTGCTCGGCTCCGTGGAATACACGAGCGACGCGCCCCACGTCTCCCGGAGCAACAGTGCACAGCGCCTGAAGGCACTGGCCGGCACCCTGACCGTGCCGCCCGCCCTGGCTTCCGCTCTCGCCGAGGCCGGGGGCCCGGTCCTCCTCGTGGACGACTTCACCGAGACCGGCTGGACGCTCGCGGTCGCAGCCCGGATGCTCCGACGTGCCGGTGCGCAGGGGGTGTTGCCACTCGTCCTGGCCGTCCAGAGCTGACTGCGGCACCGCACGCCGCTTGGGAAGACGCACCTGAACCCCGCCGCCCCAACGGTGTACCAACTCCGGGTGAACGGTGGGCTCATGCGTCGTGACGCAACGCACTGGGTAGGGATATAAACCGCACACCGCCGTGTTTCGGTCAGTGGCCCCAATTGCTCGTTGCCGCATCCAAGTTCGACAGGAAGAATTGAAGTCCGCTCCCCGCACGGCTCGTCCGTGGTCCGGTAGGGCTCTGCTGCGGCGTGCGCTCCCCTGAACATGACCCCGCCCGCAGTGTGGGCGCGTAGCCGAAGGGAGGACCGTGACCTTCGGATTCGCTCCGTCCTCGGCGGCATCCACGTCGACGTCTGCCGACCTGTCCGCCGCATCCGCCAACCCTCTCACCCGCATGCTCGAACCCGCGGAGTGGGCCGCCGCCGGAATTCCCCTGCTGCGCAATCCCCGAGAGGTTGTCAGCGGACTTCATTCCCGACATCACCCAAGGCCCGCGACCGCGGTGGTGGCCGTCCTCGACCCGGACGAACGCCTCTGCGCGAGCGCCTCGTTCACCCGCCGCCCGGCTCCGGCCGACGGCTGGATGTTCCGCAACACGCTGCTCGCGCAGCTTCGCCGGGTCATCCCGCACGACCTGCGGCGCCGCACACCGGTGCGCACCGCGGTGCTGCTCTACTGCCGTGAGGGCGACGCGCGTTGGACCGAGGAGGACGGCGCATGGATGTGGGGCCTGCGTGACGCGTGCACACTGCACGGACTGCGCTGCGGGGCGTACATCACACTGACCCGGGACGGCTGGCAGGTGCTCGGTGAGGGTCGTGGCGGGCGCCGCCCCAACGCGGACTCCTCAGCGGAGCCCTTGGGCATGTCCGAGGCGCCGCCTCCACTGCCACGCACCGGTGGTGTGGCCTCGGAGGTCATGCGCCGCGCTGCGGCCCGCTGAGAACACCGACGGACCACGCCCGACCGACCAGCACACTCCCTTCGTACACCGGCTTCGCGGCGCCGAGGGGAGTCTGCACACGACAGTCAGGGCCGTCCGTCGGCACTCCGAGCAACCACCGCCCCATGCCGTGGGGGACCTTCGCTGCACGAGCGGCGGACGCCGCCCGCCAAGGCGCCGCCGCTCCCCCACCTGCTGGTCACACACGACACAAGTGGAGGGAAGCACTCGCGCAGCGGTCATCCCCGCGGTACCTGCGCATGCCGAAAACGCCCGCTGTGCCGATGCCGCCGCAGCGGCGTCCTTGTCGCTCCGGCATCTCCGTGGAGGTACCGGAACAGACTCAGACGCCCGCGCCCAGCACCGAGTTGATCTGCTGCGGGTCACCGCAGACGATCAGCAGGGCTCCGGCCCGGGTGAGGGCCAGCGGCAGGGCCGAGGCGGCGGCTGCGTCGGAACCTCCGTTGACGGCAACCACGACGACCGGCCGCAAGGCTGCGCGACCTGCGACAGAGGCGTCCATGTAGAAGACGTCGTCGCCCGCGTCGTGCTGCGCCCAGTACGAGGCTTCACCGAAGGACAGCTCGTGGGCGGCCCACGGGTGCTGTTCACCGGTGGTGATCACCAGTACGTCACCGGGGGCACGCCCCGAGTCCAGAAGCAGGTCCACGGCTTCCTCGGCGGCGTCGAGCGCACCCTCCGCCGAGGCCGGGATCAGCTGGATCTGCGGGGTGGCCGAAGCAGTGACAGTGGCAGGGGCCGCCGGGACCGAGGGTCCGGGCTTGGCCACGGCCACGTCACGCGACGTGCGCTGCACCGGCGGCGTGGGCCGGAGCGGACCAGGACGACCGGGGCGCGGCGGGGCCGCGGGACGGGGACCGGGTACGGGACGGGGGGTCGGCGCGGTGCGGCCGCTGGCCGGCGTGGCGCGGGGACCCTGGGCACTCTCGTGAATCTGAGGCTCCTCGGGAATGAGAGGCATGGGCTGATATTTATCAAACGTTGGTGCGGCTCGCGTCGGCGGGTGGCACATGAGCGCGAGCGGAATCGTCAGAAGTCGAAGCCGAGCTGACCCTCGATCTCCGGAACGCTTCCGTCCGCCCAACTGCGGACCTTCTTGAGATGTCGCCACTGGGGCAGCGCATCAAGATAAGCCCACGACAACCGGTGGTACGGGGTGGGTCCCCGCTCCGCCAGTGCGGCCTTGTGCACGGGCGACGGATACCCGGCGTTGTCCGCAAAACCGAAGTCTGCATGGTCGATACCCAGTTCGGCCATCATTTTGTCGCGCTGAACCTTGGCGATCACCGAGGCCGCCGCGACCGCCACGCACGACTGGTCACCCTTGATGACCGTACGGACCTGCCATGGCGAGCCCAGATAGTCGTGCTTGCCGTCAAGGATCACCGCGTCGGGACGGACCGGCAGAGCCTCCAGGGCACGCCCCGCCGCCAGGCGCAGCGCTGCGGTCATGCCCAGCTCGTCGATCTCCTCCGGCGAGGCGTGGCCCAGCGCGTACGAGGTCACCCACTTCTGCAGTTCCACGGCAAGAACAGTGCGCCGCTTGACGGTGAGCAGCTTGGAGTCGGTGAGGCCCTCGGGGGGCCGACGCAGTCCCGTGACCGCCGCGCAGACGGTGACGGGGCCGGCCCACGCACCGCGCCCCACCTCGTCGACACCGGCAATGATCTTCGCTCCGGTCGTGGCGCGGAGGGAGCGCTCGACGGTGTGAGTAGGTGGTTCGTACGGCATGGCGCCTTCAGCCTACGCCCCGCGGATCATCCGGCGACACCCCGGCTCCCCACTACGACCACAGGTCCACGGCTCGCCTCATTCAACCGACCCCCGGTCGCAGCAGCGGAACCATCAACTGGTCGATCATCTCTTCGAGATCGCGATCGTCCCATTCGCTTCCGCGCAGCTTGGAGCGGTACATCATCATGGCCGGGATGGCATCGAAGACATAACTGTTCGCCGCGTCGGGTCGCACCTCATTCCGCTCTATTCCGCGGGTGATGACCTCACGAAGCAGCTTGATGGTGGGCTCCACGATCCCGTCGAAGATCACGCCATGGAAGCGCTCCGCTTGAATCGGGTCGCATTCGTGAATCACGGAGCGGACCGCGAAACCGGGTCGCGAGAACATCGCCGCACGCGCCTGCCGGCACAGCGCGAGCAGATCTTCGCGCACGCTGCCCAGGTCGGGCGCCTCCTCTATGCGCGGCAGCCCGGCCTGGAGGGCATCAGCGACGAGATCCTCCTTGGACGGCCAGCGCCGATAGACGGCGGCCTTGCCGGTCTGGGCGCCGGCGGCGACGCCTTCCATGGTGAGGCCGTTCCAGCCGACCGTACTGAGCTGTTCCAGGGCGGCATCGAGGATCGCCCGTTCGAGCACGGCACCGCGCCGACGGAGGGAGGCCGCCTGAGCGGGGGCGGCCGTCCAGCGCGAAGTAACCATCTGCGTATCTCCAGCGAGCAGGGGGAGCGGGGTTTTCGGGGATGAGAGAGCACCAAGCGGCAGCAACGGGGGGTTCGCCACGTGACATCAATTTAAGTGAACGCTTGCGTTCACTATCAGGGACTCACTACGGTTGACGCGACAGTGAACGCGAGCGTTCACTAACGCACTTGTGGGGGACTCATAGTGACAACCTCTCAGTTGATCAAGGAACAGAAGCCAGGTGCGGCTCGCCGGGAGGGGCATCCCGGCATTGCGCTCGCAGTCATCGCGGCCTGCCAACTCATGGTGGCGCTCGACGCGACGGTTCCACCGCGTGTTTCACCGTCCTCAACATCACCATCGCCGGTATGGAACAAGCGGGGGTCGACCACGCCCTCGACCAGCATCTCAGGCAACGGCGGCTCTTTCGATGGTTCAGGAACCGGAACCGCCTGAATCCCCTCAACCTCCGCCAGCGTCTCCACCACGTGCTCCCATGTGCCGTCCGCGTTCCAACGGGTCCAGCGGCTCATGAGGGACTTGCCCACGCCGCGAGTCATACGTGAAGCGGCCTCGTTCCATGCCTTCGCCGTCCGCGCTTTCCACAGGATCGCCTCTACGGCATCACGGACCGGTAGGTCGGTGGACTTGCCCGATCCCCGGCCGGTCTTCGTGACAAATGGCTGGATCACCGCCCACGCCGCATCGGGAACTTCGACCGGAATGAGCAGAATGCGCTCTTTGAACCATGCGCCGACAGCGCAGCTGGAGCGTCCCTTGCGCACGGGGACAGGGCTCTGGAGCGTCACTTTGACGTCGATGAGATCGATGGCGTCCGCCCGATCCTCATCATTCATGGACGGCATCTGAGTACGAGCTCGTTCGGCGAGGGCACGAAGGTCCCTGGCTCGGCGCTCGGCGGCTTCGTTCTCACGCTGCCATGCGGCGGCTTCCTCGCGGAGCTTGCGCAGCTGGCCGAGTTCGGTGTTCATAGGGCCGGTGGTTTGGGTCACGACCTGGGTTGCGGCCTCTTGATCGAGCCCTTGCTGCGCGGCCTGGATCTGCTGGTACGCGCCGAACACCGCAAGACACAACGGCAGCAGCGTCAGAAGCACGGAACTCTCGGCGATCTCCAGGAATCGGCCCCAAAAGGGGGTGACCCCCTTGCTGGGGACGACCAGCGCGATCGCGGCGATCGCCCCGGCGACGACGGCGACCGCGACCGACAGCCAGACCAACCTGATGTCGAGGGCCGTGCTGTCACCCCGCAGCGCCTCCAAGACCATCCGCCCAGGCGGATTGATGCACAGGCCCAATCCCAGGAGCACCAGCGAGGCAAGGCCTGCCGCAAGGGTGCAAGCCACCTGAGCGGTGGGCCGGAACAGGTGGGCGCGCGTCAGCAGGGCCAGACCCGTGGCGAGCGCGAGCAACTGTGCCCACAGGTCGTCGGAGAACCCGAGCACCGCGGACGCCCTCACGACCAGCGCGCACCCGCCGACCAGGCCGAGCAGCAGTTCGTGGCCACGCCGCGCCTGCGCGGCGATGCGTTCGGCGTCGATCACGGCGGATGCCTCGGCGCCCTGGCCATCGCCATCGTCGGCATCGTCGTAGTCGCTGCCGACGACGGTGCGGGGCGGGTCGAAGCCGATGGGCAGGCGGGCGAAACGCGTGGCAAGGCCCGGCAGGAAGGCGAGAGCGCCCAGCGCGAGCGGAGAGCAGACCGCCGCGGTCTCTGCCGGCCTCATCTCGGCGAGGATCGCGACGAACGTCAGCAGCATGCCGATGGCCGAGGCGAATGCGAAGGCGACGAAGGGGCCATCACCGCTCGGTGTCAGGAACACCAGCACCACCGATCCCACGAGCACGGCGGCGCAGGCGAGCAGGAACTGCAGCCTGCCGATGCCCTCTCCGGCCGGCAGCGCGACCAGTCCGCTGCCCGCGACTCCCAGGTTCGCGAGGGCGCCCGTGCCGAAGGCCACGGACGACCCGCGGTCGCCCTACACCCGGGCGCGTACCGCGGCGATCGCCAGGAGCACCACGCCTGCGACCGCGGCCACGGTGCCCGGCAGCCCGTTCATGTCGTGGCGGGGGTCGGCGCTCCAGGCCACGAAGGCGAGCAGCATCAGCGGCACGCAGCCGCCGAAGAGTCCCGCGCTGCGCAGGAGTTCGTCGTTCCACAGCGCACGGTCGCGGGTGACGGCGCTGGCCGTGGCGTGCGAGACGTCGTCGAACACCGCGGGCGGGAGCGAGTCGGAGAAGGGGCGCAGCAGCAGGAATTCGCCGTCGGCGATGCGCTGGGTGGCGAGTGAGCGCGCCTCGTCGAGCACCGTCCCGTCCCCGGCGCACCAGGTAATACCCGACCGGGGCGCCGGATGCCGGGCTCTGCCCCGACAGGCGCAGGATCTCCGGGTAAAGGTGCGCGAGGGGAATGTCATCGGGCAGCGCCACATCGACACGGCTGTCGGGCGCCGCCACGATGACCCGGCGAAAGCCGGTGCTGCGGGCGGTCGGCGTCCCTGGTCCCCAATGGTCCCCTGGCCCAGGATGGCCTCCGGGTGCCGGATGGCCCCCCGGCCTCGGGTGACCGCCGGTACTTCCCGCCGTTCCAACTAGTCGACAGGGTGTCCGCCGCCCTGGCCGAGGGCCGGCGCGGCAAGAGCGCGCTGCGTCACGCGACCGGGAGCTTGGAGAGTCCCCGGCAGAGGAATTCCTGACGCAGACCGGCCTGACCCCGGCATCGCCCCAGTGAGCCGGATACCAGGCGGTCTTGGAGTTCATGCCGGCCGACAGCATGATCGTCGATGACCTCCTCGCAGCCATCGAAGCCACCACCGACAGCGAACAGCTCAACGCGGCCGACACCGTCCGCATCCTGCGGGCCATGCAGGTCTTCGACGTGGACGCTGACGGCAGGCACCGCCTCGAACCCGTCCTGCGACGGTGCTGGACGCGGGCGCACTCCGGCTGATCGGACGCCGGAAGGCGTACGGGCTGCTCTGGTGCTTGTCCGCAGGGCAGCCCGTGGGCGCCAGGACCGCGGAAGGAACGGCGCGGTGTGGTGCGCCCCGCTTACACAGCCGGACTCGGCCGTCCCGGTCCTGGCCTGCAAAGGCGCGGGCGAAGCAGGATGGCGCCGTGCTCGGCAGCAGCCGAGGACCGTTGCCTGTCGCAGAGGGTCGTGAGGGTCCGCGGCATGAGACCGCCGGAGGAACTGGACCATGTCGACTCGTCCGCGCTCACCCATGCGTACGGCAGCACGGGGAGCGCGCTCGTTGCTCCACCTCCGCCGGCTTCATGTCAGCCCGTGGCGCTACCGTCTTCGCTCATGACCGTGTTACTCGAAAATGAGCTCCGGGACCTCTTGGCGGAACAGCTGGACGTCCTCGAACCAGGACTGACCCTGGTTCAGTGCGAGTTCACGCTGAGCGACCGGCCGCTCCACACGAGGGGCTGGATCGACATCCTCGCTCGTGACCGGCACGGCCTGTGGGTGATCATCGAGTTGAAGCGTGCGAGGTCGACCTCGCGTGAGGCGTTGCACGAGGTCGCGAAGTACGCAGAGCTGCTCCAGCGCGACAAGCAGGTCGCTCCTGACCGCATCCGTGCCCTCATCGTGTCGACCGATTGGCGCGAACTGCTCGTCCCCGTGAGCAACATGGCCCGGGACTGGAGCCATGACCTTCGCGGCTACGAACTCCAGGTGCGTGGTCACCGGACACTCGGCGCAGAGCGCGTCACGCTGCTTCCCGCGTCGCCGGAGCAATACATCACGCCGGTGCATGGCATCTACCTCTACGCGACTCCCCAAGATCGCGACCGAGGATGGAGGCACATCCGGCGGATTGCTGCCGAGATCGGCGCACCGAACCTACTTGCTGCCGACTTTGATCGCGTCAGCGCCAAGGGCGCTGTCATCGCGCACTACGGCCTGTACTTGGGCGTCGGCACCGTGAAGTGGGGGAGCACGTTGTCAGAGGCCCCGGAGGCGGAAGGGTACGCCGCGGAGCACCCGGCCGAGTATGAGGCATTGTGCGAAATCAATGCCCGCGTTCGCTGCGCGGGAGTCGAGTCGGCTTACCCCGGAGCGCTGGGTACTCTCCTGGGTGATCCCAATTGGGACATCACCGGGTATCGGGGCACTGGGGCGTTCTCCCTGAACAACGGCGCGTACGAGGAACGCGACTGGTTGCAGATGCTGGTTGGTCACGATCGAGGAGACGGGCACTTCAAGTTCATCGGGTCCGCCAACCCCCGGATCACGAGCCGGTGGCGTTCCTTTGTGGACCATGCTATGACCAGTCTCGGCGGCAACCCCGAATGGGAGATGCTCATCCGAGCGTGGCTTGAGCGAGTTGCCCAGCAGCCAGGGGACATCGACGTCGTCTTGTGGATCTACAACCCCTGTGACCTCATTAAGACCATCATCTACGGATGGCCGGACGAACTCGCCCGCTGGGAACCACGCATCAAGGCTGTCGCCAGTTTCCCCGACGGCAGCAGCTCCGTCGCCGAGGGCAGGCTGTGCACGAACAGCACTGGCGGCGCACCAGGCTTCCACCACTACGTGCACGAGGTGTACAGCGATCCCGTCAGCTGGATGACAACTCAATACGGAGGCACCACCTGGGTGAGTGACCTGGACCTGGTTCGCCGTCTCGGGCTGCGCTATACGTTCCTTGAGATCACCAGCGACCACCCGGGGCCGCCAGCCCCAGAAGACGAGCGCGGACTGTGGCTGGTCGAGGATGGGCAGGCGACCCGCTACTCATCCAGTGACCCGGAGTTCTTCCTAGCCTGGCAGCTCAACACCCACAACGGGAAGCTCGTGACCCTTCGAGAGTTCCTCAAGATGTACCGCTACGAGGTCAACACGCTCCGTATCGAGTACCTCAACTGCATAGACATTAGGCGCTGAGGGCGCGGCGCCTGAGGCTGCCCCATCGACTGACGGCGAAGAAGGACCCGAAGCAGCGGCGCCGGCCCAATACGCCGAGCACCGCGACATACCCGTGGTCGCTGACCGCCCGGGACGGTGCAGCCCGCGGGCTGCCGCGACCTCCGCACGCCCACCACCCCGGGCAGGCCCAGAGAGGAGTCGCGCCCGCTCAGTGCACAACGCGTGCACATCCCCCTGGGAAATGTCGAGAACGTCCAGGCCATGAAGAGGACTCGGGCAGCCCGCCCCAATGGCCTGACCAAGGAAAAGTCCCTGTTCAGGGCCCTGAAGGCGGACGAGTCGGTCTGCACTCCGGGTTTAGAGCGAGACGGCTGCCGTCACCACTAGCATTCCGCCCAGCGTCCGCGGCGATCCCACTTCCCATGTTCTGCTGCTCCCGCCCAGGACTCGAATCTGCGGCCAAGCAGTATCGGCCTACCGCTTCAGCTGGACGACCGCCTGAATCACCAGCTGCCCGCTCCCGACCGACGGCTTCCCCTGTTCCCATGTCCTGGGTCCCCCACCGAGGAATCGCACCTGCGCAAACTCAACCCGCAGCCGCCCTCTGGGATCAACCCCGCTAGAGAACGCTTGTGTTCACAAAGGCCGACTCGCTATCGTCCAAGTTAGTGAACGCACACGTTCACTACTTCGTCTCTGGGGGACCTTCTGTGACGCACGATCAGATACAGACGCAGTCACCTGTGCCCGCACCACCGGGTCCAGCCTCACGGCCGTCACACCCGGGCATCGCGCTCACGGTCATCGCTGCGTGCCAGCTGATGGTGGTGCTTGATGCCACCATCGTCAACATCGCCTTGCCGCACATCCAAACCGCCCTGAACTTCTCCACCACCAATCTGACTTGGGTGGTCAGCGCCTACACGCTCACCTTCGGCGGCCTTCTCCTGCTGGGCGGCCGCGCCGGTGACATCCTCGGTCGCCGCCGGGTCTTCATCACCGGCATCCTGCTCTTCACCTTCGCCTCTCTGCTCGGCGGACTCGCCCAGGAACCCTGGCAGTTGCTGGCCGCCCGCGTCCTGCAGGGCATGGGTGGCGCGATCGCATCGCCCACCTCGCTCGCGCTCATCACCACGACGTTCCCCGAAGGCCCGGAACGCAACCGGGCGTTCGGTATCTTCGCGGCGGTCTCCGCGGGCGGCGGCGCCATCGGGCTCTTGGCCGGCGGACTCCTCACCGACTGGCTCAACTGGCGGTGGGTGCTCTTCGTCAACGTACCCATCGGCATCCTCATCGCGGCACTCGCACCGCGCTACATCAACGAGTCCGAGCGGCACCCCGGGCGCTTCGACCTCACCGGGGCCGCCACCTCGACGCTGGGTATGGTCGCCCTGGTCTACGGGTTCATCAGGGCGGCATCCGACGGCTGGCGGGATTCGCTCGCTCTCGGCGCGTTCGGCGCGGCCGTGGTGCTCCTCGCCGCCTTCTTGCTCGTAGAGAGCCGCGCCAAGGAACCGATCACCCCGCTGCGGATGTTCGCCAACCGCAACCGCTCCGGCACGTACGTCATCATGATCAGCCTCGCCGCAGCGATGTTCGGCATGTTCTTCTACATCGTGCTCTTCGTACAGAACGTGCTGAGCTACTCCCCCATCCGTGCCGGCCTCGCCTTCCTGCCCGTCACCGTCGTCATCGCGTTGGGCGCGGGGATATCGCAGCGGCTGCTGCCGACCTTCGGTCCCAAGCCGTTCCTGATCACCGGCGCCACTCTCGTCGCCATCGGCCTGGCCTGGCAGTCGCTGATCGACTCGGGTAGCTCGTACGTCGGCGGAGTGCTCGGCCCGATGCTGATCTTCGGCTTCGGTATGGGGCTCAACTTCGTCACCGTCACCGTGACCGCCGTCTCCGGCGTCGCCCCACACGAGGCGGGCGCGGCCTCCGCCTTGCTCAACGCGACCCAGCAGGTGGGCGGTTCACTCGGTCTGTCCATCCTGACCACCGTCTTCGGCTCGGCCAGCCGCGACGAGGCGACCAAGCAGGCCGCGTCGTTCATGGCCCACGCCTCACCCGAGCAGAAGGCCGCGTTCGCCAAGACCCACCAGCTACCGGCCCCGTGGAGCCACGAAGTCCTCGCACACGGCATCTCCACGGCCTTCATCCCGGCCGCCGCCATGGCCGTCCTCGCGCTCGCCGTCGCCGCTGTCGTCATGCGCGTCCGCAAGAGCGACCTGGAGGCCCTCAGCGGCACGGGCGGCGCCCCGGCCGTGTAAAAGCCCTGACCGTCCCCCGACCGCGGCGCCCGTGGCCGAGCCGCCCCGTCCACCACGGGGGCGTCGGCCCACGGGCGTCGTGCGGCGCCCTGAGCCGTGGGACTGGGACGCCCCCGACGAGGCCGTCACCGTCGCCACATGACGTCACGTCGTCGACGCCAATCGGAACCTGATAACGCACGTTGGAACGCCACCGGAGCCACCGAGTATGAGGCGGGCTGGAGTCGACTTCAACAGTCCTCCGCAACGTTCCCCAGCTCACATGCCGTTTGCCCCGTAGGGGTAGGGCCCGCCCAACGGGCCTCAATGTCTGGGAGGTCGGGCCAGAGCGTCGATGGAGCGCTGAAGGAAGTCCCTGAGCGCCTTCGCCGTCAGCGCGATCGGAGGGCCGCCTCGAGGCCGCCGTGGGATGCCGGACACCCACAACTTCCCTTGCGGTCACGTCTCTACGCTAGAGGACAACCTCAGCGTGGACGCGTCGAAGGTGCGTCTGGAGGCACAGAGCACGGCCAAAGAACCGTCCCCGGGGCCGGGCGGCACTCATCCGTACGAACTGGCGCGCACCCGAAACCGCGAGAAGGACCGGTCCGGCTGTGCACTCGCACCGGCTCGTGAGCGCAGTTCGGACACCGCCACCCTCAACCCGCGTCCGGGCAGCGACGGGGACCACGCCGCCCGCCGACCACACCCGTTCCACCCGCACCACATCCACGTGCGGAGACACAATTCGGACGAGGTCATCACACTCGCTGACACTGCCGCTACCCATCACGGAGTGTCACCGGCGCACGGTTGCACAGCCCCGTTTCACGGAAATCTTGCCAGGGCCATGAAGATGCTCAACCCGGTACAGGCGAACGTGCACCGCCCGCCGCGCCGGTGCAAAGCCGGCCCGTGACTGGAGGTCCTGGTTCCAAGGTCGCTGTGGAGATGGGTCCATCGGCCGACGCACGCCCCGGTCACCGAGGTGATCATTTGGGTTGTCCGTTCGAGCCGAGGAGGAGTCATGCGGGTGGAGCAGGTGGACTGGGTCGACACGGCGGCACCTACCAGCGCTGTCGCGTTCATTGAAGCCGTGGAGAATCACGGTGCTGCTTTGCAAGCGCGACTCGTCGTCCGGGCAGGGCAGTCCCGAAAGGGATCTGGCCCCAACTCCACTGCAGGTTCTCGGTGCTGTTGCGGCACTTCGACGAATGGCAGCAGAAGCCGGCCTTGGCCTTCGAGGCCCGGCTGCTTGGGCAGGGAGGCGTGCGGGCGGTGGTCCGGATCGCTCAGGTCGGCGAGACCACCGTGCGCCGTTCCCGGCCGGCGCACCACACGGACGGTCTCCTCCACGGACAAATACGCCGGCAGCGGATGGTTCCCCGCCCAGGCGGTGGATCGGATCAAGGCAAGCAGGTGCTGGTCAGAGCCGGGATCAGGGCTCTCTGGGTGCGCAATCAAGTGATGACTCATCAACTTGCGGGCGCGCGTGGACCCACGTCGTCGGTTCCGGCCTCCCCCACCCGAGCTCACACCAAACAGCTGTTCTTCCACACAGCCCGCGACCACGCGACCATGGACGAGCCGAAGCGGATCGGAAAGCGCGGCTCGACTGCGCCATCGACCGCCACCCCCGGCCGGTGCTGGTGCTGGTGGCGGTCTGGGGGACGACGTTGCACTCGGAGCGGCCGGGTTCAGAGGGCGGCCGCTCGGCGGCGCACGACCACGGCCTGGATGCCGAGGGTGACGGCCAGGTAGAGGTAGATCGTGGAGAATCCGAGCACACCGGCCTTGGCCGAGTGGTCGATCCACGCGTCCATGCCGAAGTGCACGGCCATCGAGACCAGCCACAGAACCACGGTGATCATCGTCCCCTTGCAGAGGGCCTCCCCGGCCGGGTCACGCCACACCTGCATGGTCAGCGCCCGTACGGCTCCGAAGGCGGCGGCGACCACGAAGCTCAGGCAGACGATGGTCAGGGTGCCGGCGGACAGCGGGTGATGGGTCGTCACCGACTTCACTCCGAACACCATGGCGGCCACACCGAGCACCACGAGCACCCCGACGAGGACAAGCGGCGCGGACTTGCCCATCGGACGCGCGCGCAGTTGTCGGGCTATGAGCAGCGCCAGGATGACGAGACCGATCAGAGCGCTGGTGGTGTTGTTCACGCGCGGGACCTCCTTGGGTTTTTTCTTCGCGTCCGGCCGCGGACTTGCAGTGTGCAAAGTCGCGACGGCGAGGAGCAGGTTATCCAATAAGGCATCGATCTCGCCTGCCCTTCCTTGCCGCACAGGGTTTTTTCCAACCCTGGTTCCAGATCTCCTCCACCCCGGGGTGGAGGAGATCATCTCCATCCCGGGACGGAGGCGCACCCATGCCACACTCCCCTAGCCTCGAAGGGCCGCGGTTCACGTGGCGAGGGGCCGAAAAGAAACGTCCGAAAAGTAGCGCACCATCAGAGGACGAATGAGTGCGTTGGCCGTTTCCCGCCCTCGATACCGGGTCGCCCGCCCCCCGTCGGGCGGCCCGGTTACGGGCCGGTAACCCCGCACCGCACTACCGGAAAGTAAGACTGTCGACAAGCCCGTGCCAATGTCACGCAAAACCAAGGCGGCCACTAGCCCGGTACGGACCACGACAGAAGTCGATCTGACCTGGAGAAAGCCCTTTCCTGTCACCCTGGGTAACAGGGGGGATACGCTAAGCTCCTTGCTGTGTGATCATGCGATGCATAGCGTGTGCCCTGGTCCCGGCGCGGGCGACCCCCGCGCCGCCAATGAGCAACCGGGGGAACAATGCGCGCGGTCGGTATTCTTGTGTCTTTTGCGGACAGTCGAGCCGCATCATCGAGCACTTGCTCTTCTGATCGTCGGTCCTTCACGCAGCCATAGGCGCCAGGCCAGGCAATCGAAACCGCCCCGTCCTCGGCGGTTCACCGAATCCATGGCCCATACCGTGTAACCGACATCTACGCCCCAAGCCGCCTGACCAGCTGGCTATCGGGGAAATCGGCCCATCAGTCTTCCGCCGGTGGATGAATTTTCCGCCGACGGGACATTGACGGCGTCGCTTGCTCCTCCAGAAGGAAACGTTGTGTTGAACCGGGAAACCGCACATTCCGGCTAGACCGCGAAACGGGGAATAGCAGATGGAAATAAATAGACTCCATGTTGTCATCGCAACAGCCCGAAGAGCCGCAGGCTGGAGTCAAGAGGCACTGGCAGAGCGCTCCGGAGTCAGTGTCAGAACCATTCGCAACCTGGAGCTGGGTACCAACAAGAACCCGCGAAGAGCCACCGTCGAACTGATTCTCAAGGCCCTGCAGACAGCCCCCCGGCCGCTGTCGTCACTGCCTCTGCCTCTCCCCTCCGAGGCCGCCATGACGGCGCACCATACCGTCCTCAACGGCGCCGATGTCCCTGCCGGAGAGTTCGACAGCCCCTCAAGCACCCTTCCGTGGCTGGGCATCCGCCCGCAAACTGACGTCCTGGTGGGCCGGCAGGACGATCTGCGGCACGTGTGCGCCGCGGTGAAGAGCAGTCGCCTGCTCGTGCTGACCGGGCCCGGCGGAGTGGGCAAGAGCCGCCTGGCCCTTGCCTCGGCGGCCCAGTTACAGCGGATGTACCGTGACGGCGTCGCCGTGGTCGAACTGGGCTCGCTGCTGCCGGAACGGGACCGGGAGAGCGAGGCGTTGACAGCGGTGACCAAGGCGATGGAGACCCGTATGTCGTGCTCGCCGGCCTGGCAGACGACGGAGTTTCGCATGCTCCTCGTCATCGACAACGCCGAGCATGTCCTCAAGGCCGTGACCGAGGTGTCACAGCGACTGCTGCATGAACATCCGGGCCTGGACATCATCGTGACCTCCCGCCGGCCGCTCGCACTGATGTCCGCGACCTCCTGGGAGGTGGCACCGCTCCCCGTGGACAGCCCGTCCGGCACGGGGCACTCGCCCGCGGTGGAACTCTTCCTGATCCGGGCGCACACCAGCGTGCCCACCCTCGACATCACCGACCGCCTTCCCGCCGTGACAACGTTGTGTACGCGGCTGGACGCGCTGCCGCTGGCCATCGAGGTGGCCGCGCACCGCCTGAGGTCGGTGTCGCTGAACACCCTGCTGCGAGACGCTCCCCTCCTGCCGATCCTCGACCAGATCGGCCTGGGCAGCCTCTCCCGTCATCGCCCCCTGTCGAGCGCCGCCAAGTGGAGCTACGACCTGCTGAACCCCTCCCAACGCACCCTGCTGCACCATCTGGCCCACATCCAGAACCCGTTCACCATCGAGGACGTGACGGGTTTCGAGTCCAGCGTCGACGACAGCCCGGTCGACAACATCACGGTGCTGGCCGAACTCGTCGACCACTCCGTCGTTCAGGTGCGCCGGGGCCGCGAGTACGTCTACCGCGTACCCACGTTGATCCGTGAGTACGTCACCGGGTACGTCAGCGATCCGGCCGTCAGGCCCCTCGCGGTACCCGTCTGAGCACAGCGTGCCGTCCCACGGAACCGCGGCACCTGAACCTGCCGTTCAGTTGCCGCTCCGCTGCCTGGAGGGACGTCGCCGGCGGCCCGAGTATGAGGTTCCACTCCTACTGGACCGCCGAATGGAACACACGATGAGCCCACAGGACGACGTCCGTGCCGCCGTGCTCGAACACCCTGCGGTGAAGGGGGCCGCGGTCCGCGTCGACGACGCGGCCCCCCAGCCCCTCACCGTCTGCTACGTGGTGCCCAGCGAGTCCGGCCCCCGCTCCTTCGCGCTGGACCAGGTCCAGGGCGTCAACCCGCACGAGACCCAGTACCTGTACGACGAGATCTTCGTCCAACGCTCCTACATGCGGGGCGGGGTGACGTTGCGTGAGGACGCCGTCGTGTTCGACGTCGGCGCCAACATCGGCATGTTCTCCCTGTTCGTGCGCGAGAACTGCCCGAGCGCCACGCTCTACGCCTTCGAGCCGCTGGCCCCCGTGTACCGCCTGCTGGAGCGTAACGCCACGCTGGCGGGCGGCCGCGTCCACGTCCTCCGGCACGGTCTGGCCGACCGGGAGGCCGAGGTCAGCTTCGCGTTCTATCCCGGCAACTCCTGGATGTCGGGCCTGCAGGACTACTCCGACCCGCAGGCCGAGGCGGACGTCATGAAGACGTACCTGCTCAATGAGCGCAGCCAGGGAATCGCCAAGGCCCGGGACGAACTCATCGACCATTTCGACGAGTACGCCCCCGCCCTCTTCCGGACCACCAAGGAGCCGGCCCGGCTCAGGCGGCTGTCCGAGGTCATCGACGAGCAGGGCGTGGAGCGGATCGACCTGTTGAAGGTCGACGTCCAGCGGGCCGAGCTGGACGTCCTCCACGGCCTGGACGAGCGGCACTGGCCGCTGGTGCGGCAGATCGCCATGGAGGTCCACGACAGCACGGGCTCGGAGACCGAGGGGCGTCTGAAGGAAGTGGTCTCGCTCCTGGAGAAGCACGGGTTCACGACCTGGGCGGTGCAGGACGAACTCCTCACCGGAACGGACCGGCACACCCTGACGGCGATCCGGCCCGAGTACGCCGACGATCCGCGTCCGGTGGTCGCCGATCACCTGCGCAACGGGGGCACCGCGCGGCAGGAGGCGGAGCTGCTCGACTGGCTGCGCGAGCGGCTGCCCGGGCACCCGCTGCCGGACGCGGTCGTGATGGTCGACAGCCTGCCGCTGTAGGGCCGCGGGACAGAGCGGGGCCGGGACGGCCGGAGGGGGCGACCCGGCCGTCCGTCGGCATGTGCGCGGCCGGCTCGGCACACAAGGGCTCGCGTCAGAACGCCCCCGGTCGCGCACCGGGATACGCCAAGGCGCGGTGGTGCGGACGGCGGAGGCCGCCGGCACCACCGCGCCGAGGTCGTCGGACCGGCCCTGGCACGGGCCGGATCCGGCTAGATGTCCGAGGCGAGGTGCAGGTAGTCGGGCACCTGGGGAACCCTGTCGGAGCGGTACTCGAAGACGGTGCGGTCCGCGGACTCGGCGACGACGTCGAAGCCCGCGAACCGGTAGGTGATCAGCATGGCCCGGTTGCGGCCGCTCGGGACGAACTCCCCCCGCAGCGTCACGCCCTTGTCCTTGGCGCGGGCGGCCAGCCGGCCCAGGAGCACCGCGCCGACACCGCGGGACATCACACGACAGGAGATCAGCAGCAGCTTCAGGGTCCACACCTGTTCGGCCCGCTCGACCAGCATCACGCCGATGGTGCCGTAGTCGCCGAAGCGGTCGGACAGCTCGGCCACCAGCAGGTCGTGATCGGGAGAGGTGCGGAACGCCTCCAGCTCGGAGGCGTCGTAGGTGTACCCCGTCGCGTTGAGCTGGTTGGTGCGCACGGTCAGCTCCTCGGCCCGGCGCAGATCGCCCGGCCCCGCGTGACGCAGCACCAGGCGCAGGTCGAGCGTGGCAAGGAAGCTCTCAGCGGGGCCGGCGAACGACTCCTCCGCCTGGGCCCGCCGCAACTGGGCCTGGTACATCGAACGCCGGCGCCCGGCCTCCGGAGTCAGGTCCCGCGGCGTCAGGTCGGCCCGCTCCGCGAGCGCGGCGGCCTCCACCGCGTCGACGGTGCGCACCTGGGGCAACACATCGCCGACCTCCGCGCGTTCGAACGCGTCGTCGTCGACGAACAGGAACGTGTCCAGGCCGATGTTGAGTTCCTCGGCGATCCGGGAGACCGACGCCGACTTGGCGTTCCAGCCGATCTGCGGCGCGAGGAAGTACTCGTCGAGGCCGGCCTCCTTCAGACGGCCCATGGCCACCGTCTCGTCGTTGCGGCTGGCGATCGACTGGAGGATGCCGCGGGAGTCGAGCACTCTGATCACCTCCGCCACGTCCTCGCGCAGCACGACCTGGGGGTCCTCCAGGAGCACCCCCTTCCACAGTGTGTTGTCCAGGTCCCAGACCACGCACTTGACCATGGGGCGCTCCGCCACGTCCTCGTCGGCGTTCCGCATTGCTCCGCCCTTTCCTCAGTACGTCTTCGGCGAGGCCGCGCCGTACGACTCGACATCCGCGTGTCCGAAACGGCCGATGAGGCCTTCGCTCACCTCGGTGCTGCCTTCGATGATTTCCATGACCTTGGCGTCCCGGTAATACCGGTTCACCGGGTGGTCGGGCGTGCATCCGGCGGCCCCGTGCACCTGCACCGCGTCGCGTGCCGCCTCCGCGGCGTTCGTCGCCGCGAGGTACTTGGCCTTGACCGCCGCCATGGACGCGTCCGCGTGGCGCTCCCAGATCAGCTCGCCGGCCTGGAACGTCAACAGCCGCCCGGCCTCGTAGTGCACGGTCATGCGCGTGAGCAGGCGCTGGACGAGCTGGTGCTCCATGAGTCCGCGTTCGGCGGCGTGGTCCCGGCTCTCGGCCAGGCAGCCGCCCACGATGCCGATGCTGCCGCTGGCCACGCTGTAGCGTCCCAGGGTCAGTGCCTCCGTGACGATGAACGGATGAGCGCGTCCGGGTCCGGCGAGCAGGTTCACCCTCGGCACGCGACATCCCGTGAGGCGCAGCTCGGCGAGCATCGCGCCGCGGGTGCCGAGCATGCCCGCCAGCGGTACGACCTCCAGGCCCGGGGTGTCCCGTTCGACGAGGAAAGCGGTGAGTCCCTCGTCGGCGCGGGCGAACACGAGGAAGACGTCGGCGATGGCACCGAAGCTGATCCAGCACTTGGTGCCGTCGAGCCGGTATGCGTCGCCGTCGGCGGTGGCGCGCGTGGCGAGCGCGGCCACGTCGCTGCCGGCGTCGGGCTCGCTCAGGGCGAACGCCCCGATCGCCGTGCCCGCGGTCAGCCGGGGCAGCCAGGTGCGACGCTGGGTGTCGTCGCCCCACCGCTCCACGGTGTGCGCCACCATGTCATGCACCGTCAGCAGGCTGCGGGTGCTGGAGCAGGCCCGGCCCATCTCCTCGTGCAGCAACCCGTAACCGAGGTGGTCCAGGCCGCGCCCGCCGTGGGCCGGGGAGATCAGCGAGGCCAGGAAGCCGGCTTCCGCCAGGCGGTCGATCAGGGCGCGCCCCACCCGCTCCTCGCGGTCGTGCCGGGCGGCCGCCGGTGCGACCTCCGACTTCGCGAACGCGTGGAACTCCGCACGCAGCGCGCGCTGTTCCGTGGTGAATGTCAGTCGCACTGCTGCCTCATCCGACCGCGGAGGCGGTCTTGCCGGCGAGGTAGGCGGTGATGGCGTCGACGGAGCAGAAGTTGCGGAGGTCGAGCTCGTCCGTCTCGACCACGACGCCGAACTGCCGCTCCACATAGGTCACCAGCTGAACCGCGAACAGCGAGTTGACCAGTCCCACGGCGAAGATGTTCTCGTCGTCGGGCACCTGTCGGCCGAGGTGTCCGGCCAGGTACTGCCGGACACCTTCACGGATGCTGTCCGGCTGCTCGGTAGTCACAATCGTCCGTCCTTAAGTCGATCTCGGTCGCTACTGCTCGTAGGTGTGGAAGCCACGTCCGGATTTGCGCCCCAGGTATCCGGCGTCGACCAGCTGCCGCAGCAGCGGGCACGGCCGGTACTTGCTGTCGCCGAACCTCTCGTGGAGGACCTCGACGCTGCGCAGGATGGTGTCCAGACCGATGAGGTCGGCCGTTTCGAGCATCCCCATCCGGTGGCCGAAGCAGGTGGTGAAGATCCGGTCCACCGAGGCCGCGTCGGCGACTCCCTCGAACACCAGGTACGCCGCCTCGTTGACGGCGAGCATCATGACCCGGTTGGAGACGAAGCCCGGGGAGTCGTTGACGACGATGCCCTGCTTGCCCATGCCGGACAGCAGGCGCAGCGCCGTCTCCACGGTGGCGTCGGAGGTGTGCACCGCCCGGATCACCTCGACCACGGGCTTGAGGGGAACCGGGTTCATGAAGTGCATGCCCAGGATGCGGTCGGGCCGACGGGTCTGTGCGCCGATCCGGGTGATGGGTACGCAGGAGGTGTTCGCCGCGAACACCGTCTCCTCGGGGCACACGGAGTCGAGGATCCGGTACACCTCGCTCTTGACGTCCCAGTCCTCGACCACGTTCTCCACCACGAACTCCGCCGCCTTCAACTCGGCGTGGTCGGTCGTGGGGCGGAGCCGCTCCAGGACGGTGTCCACGGGTTCGTGCGCGCCGGCCGACTGCGCCCCGAGCATGCGGGCGAACCGCAGGTCGCGTCTGATCTGCGCCAGGGCGTCATCGAGGGCTTCCTCGGCGATGTCGACCAGGACGACCTCGTGCCCGGTCATGGCCAGACTCTGCGCGAGCCCGCGTCCGATGGTCCCCGCGCCGACCACACCGACGGTCCTCATGTCTCTTCACACTCCTCGTGGATCCCGGCCCCCGGAGAGGGAGGTGGGGAGGGCCGACCCGGCCTCGGGCGTCATACGCGGGGCGATCCGGACCACCGGTCGGTGGGCCGGTGTGGGGCCCCGGACAGTCGGGGCCCCACGCTCCCGCGCCAGTGCCTCGCTCTCGGCCGCAGGGCCCCGAGGCACTCTCAGGCCGGAATCCTGTCAGCGGGCCCCGTGTCGCTCCAGGCAACAATGCGGCAACTGGACCGGCGCCCGATCCCATCGGTGATGCCGGTTCGTTGCCTGGCCCACGTGATCCGGGCCGGGCAGCATCGCCGGCATGGCACAGCTGGAGCACCGACCGTCCTCGGACAGCCCCCCGTCGCTGTGGCAGAACCGCGACTACATGGTCTGGTGGGCCGGAACCGGACTGTCGACGCTCGGCAGCAGCATCTCCTCCATCGCCTTTCCGCTCTACGCCCTCTATGCCACCGGCTCCGCGGCCCAGGCGGGAAGCATCAGTGCCGCCAACCTGCTCGGCTCCGTCACGATGACGCTGGTCGGGGGCGCGCTCACCGACCGGATGTCGCGCCGGGCCATCATGATCTGCGGACCACTGGTCCAGGCGGTCGCGCTGGCGCTGGCGGCGTGGCTGGTGCACCGCGGCGGCGCCCCGCTGCTCTCGTTGGTGGCCTGCGCCCTGTTCAGCGGCCTGGCCTCCGGCCTGACCATGGGAGCGGCGACTCCGGCCCTGCGCCGTATCGTCCCCAGGGAGCAGGTCGGAGCGGCCACCGCGCAGGGCATGGGACGGGACCTGGTCGCCCAGCTCTTCGGGTCGCCGCTGGGCGGGCTGCTGTTCGCCACGGCCCGCTGGCTGCCGTTCCTCGCGGACGCGGTGTCGTACGTGTGCGCCGCGGTGGGCGTCGCCCTCATCCGCAGGCCGCTGGGTCCGGACCCCTCCGAAACCGGCCGCCAGGGCCTGTTCGGCGGTCTGGCCGCGGGCGGACGGATGGTGTGGCACCACCCCTACCTGCGCTTCACCGTCGTGTGGGGCGCCTTCCTCAACGCGGTCACGCAGGGCTTTCTGCTGCTGCTCATCGCCCTGGTCAAGTACCGCGGCGGCGGCCCGACCGCAGTGGGGTCGGTGAACGCGGCGGCACTCGTGGGCGGCGTCGTCGGCGCGGTCGTCACACCGCGGATCATGCGGAGGCTGCGGGCGAAGACCGTCGTCGTCATCGCCATGTGGCTCTTCGTCCAGTCCTTCGCCGCCGTCGCCGCGGTACCCCGCCCCTGGCAGATCGGCGCCGTCCTGCTGGTCGCCATGGTGGCGACCGTCCCCCTCAACGTCGTGCTGGAGTCCTACGAAGCCCGGCTGGTACCCGACGAGTACAGCGGGCGGGTGGCGGCCGTGACCCGCTTCGGGATGCAGTGCCTGCAGTGGACAGGTCCGCTGGTCGCCGGCTTGTGCGCCGACCTGTTCGGCGTCCCCGGCGCTGTCCTGACGCTCATGATCGCGATGCTAGCCTTGGCGGTGGTCCTTCACCGGAGCCGGTCACTCGGCGTGCTGGACATTCCGCTCAAGGACGTCGTGGAACTCACAGGGCCCGCCGACGGCGAGGCCAGCGGCGCCGGGACCGCGTCCAGCGGGACGCACGGGTAGGCACCCAGCCCCTCCAGAAGGACGGCATGGCGCGGCGTCTGTCGCCGGATGCCAGAGGGAAGGACAACGCAGAGATGCCGGACACGCCCGCGACGCGACGACATGTGTGGACGGACTGGCCCGCGCCCGAAGCGGTCCACCGCTCCGCCAGCGCCCACGTCCGGCGGGTCGGGGGCTGGGTGCGGGCGGTGCTGCTGGCGCTCGTCCTGGTGGTGGCCGTCGTCAAGCTCCCTGGCGGGTCCGCTGCCCCACTGCGCCGGGTGGCGTTGTCCGGGCTGATCGTGCTGATGCTGGCCGCTTCCGTGACCGCCCGCCGAATGGCCCTGAAGCAGCGGCTGTTGCCGGCGGCGGGCGCGCTGGCCGTACTGGCGGCATGCGTGGCCGCAGCCCAGCTGCTGGGTTCGGAGTTGCTGGCGCTGGGGCTGCTGTGCGTGCCCATCGTGTCCATGGCGCACCTGGCGCCCGTATGGCTGGCCGTCGCCTACACGGCCGCTGCCGACGCCGCGCTGGTGCTCGTCGAGGCAGGCCGGGGCTGGCATGTCTTCTCGCTGCTCGCCGGGGCGTGTCTGCTCCTCGGCTACCTCAGCCGACAGGACCGTGAGGCGCGGGCGGTCGTATGGCGCCTGCTCGCCCAGGAGCGGGCGGCGCGCGCGGCCGAGCAGATCGCGCGCGACGCGCAGGCGGAGTCCGCGGCGCTGAACGAACGCGCGCGGATCGCCCGCGAGATCCACGACGTGCTGGCGCACAGCCTGTCCGCTCAGTTGATGCATCTGGAGACGGCTCGGCTGCTGCTGGAGCGCGGGGCCGACGCCGGCGAGGTGACGGAGCTCGTGGTGAACGCGCGCCGGATGGCGCAGGAGGGGCTGGTCGAATCCCGGCAGGCGCTGTCCGCCCTGCGCGGCGAACAACTGCCGATCGCCTCGACGCTGGCCGACATGGGCGGCGAACTCGGGGCCGAGGTCTGTGTGGAGGGCGAACCCCGTCCGCTCGGCGGGGAGGCGTCGCACGCCGTACGGCGGGTGGCCCAGGAGGCGCTCACCAACATCCGCAAGTACGCCCGGGGACACGGCGTGACGATCCGCCTGGAGTACGAGCGGGACACCGTTCGGCTGGAGGTCGTGGACCGTGCGCCCGGAGACGACCGGGCCCGCGACGCCGGGTCCGGCTCCCCGACGCCGCCGGCCGGGGCCGCGGTGAGCGGCCCCGGTTACGGCCTGCGGGGCATGCGCGAGCGGGCCGAGATCCTCGGCGGCACGCTCGACGCCGGTCCCACCGGGGAGGGGTTCCGGGTCCTGCTGGAACTGCCCGTGTGACGGACGGGATCAGACGGAGGGGTCGCTCCCCACGCTGACGATCCCGTTCTCGCCGTTGACGAACACCACACGCGGCTCCAGCTTGGCCGCCTCCTCGTCCTCGACGGACGCGTAGGCGATGATGATGACGATGTCCCCGGGCTGGATCAGCCGGGCGGCGGCCCCGTTGATGCAGACGACGCCCGAGCCGCGCTCGCCCTCGATGACGTAGGTCTCCAGGCGTGCGCCGTTGTTGACGTCCACGATGTGGACCAGTTCGCCGACGAGGAGGTCCGCCTCCTCCATGAGGACCGGGTCCAGCGTGAGCGAGCCCACGTAGTTGAGGTCGGCCTGGGTGACCGTGGCCCGGTGGATCTTGGACTTCATCATGGTCCGGCGCATCGTCTTCCTCGTTTTTCGGTAGGTCGGAACTCTTGCAAGGGGGGAAGGGGAACAGGAAAGGCTGGGGACCGGGATCAGGAGGCGGCGCGGAAGGCCAGGACGACGTTGTGCCCGCCGAATCCCGAGGAGTTGCTCACGGCGGCGACCTGTCCGGCGGGCAGTGCGCGGGGCACGTCCCGGACGACGTCCAGTTCCACGGCGTCGTCCGGATCCTCCACGTTGATCGTCGGAGGGGCGAGGCGGTGGTGCACGGTCAGGACGCTGGAGACCGCGGCCAGCGCGCCGGAGGCTCCGATCAGGTGGCCGGTCATGGACTTGATCGCGGACACCGGGGTGGCCCGCGGGCCGAACACCGACGAGATGGCCCGGCTCTCCACCAGGTCTCCGCCCGGCGTGGAGGTGGCGTGCGCGTTCACGTGCGCCACGTCCGACGCGCCCAGGCCGGCGTCGTCGAGCGCGGTGCGCAGGGCGCGGGCCATCGACCGCCCGCTGGGCTCCTGGCGGGCGATGTGATGGGCGTCGGCGCTCACGCCCGCTCCGGCCAGCTCACCGTAGACACGGGCGCCGCGTGCTCGCGCGTGCGGCATCGACTCCAGGACCAGCATGGCCGCGCCCTCGGCGATCACGAAGCCGTCGCGCTTCTTGTCGAACGGCCTGGAGGCGCGGTGCGGCTCCTCGTTGTGGCACGACAGGGCGGTCATGCTGGCGAAGCCCGCGATGGTCAGCGGGTTGATGATCGCCTCGGCTCCTCCGACGACGACCACGTCGGCCCGTCCGAGGCGGATCAGGTCCAGACCGGCCGCCACCGCCTCCGCGCCGGCGGCACACGCGCTGGTCGGCGCGTGCACGGCGGCCTGCGCCCCGATCTCCATACTGACCTGCGCCGCCGGGCTGTTGGCCATCAGCATGGGCAGGGCGAACGGCGAGACGCCGCGCGCGCCACGGCTGTTGAGGACGTCGTAGTTGTGCAGCAGGGTGGACAACCCGCCCAGCCCGCTGCCCACGACGACGCCGACCCGGTCACCGGGCGGTGCCCCGTGGGTGTCGGCGGGGCCGGTGAACCCGGCGTCCGCCCATGCCTCGCGCAGGGCGATGAGCGCGAACTGGCTGGAGCGGTCGAGCCGCCTGGCGTCGACCCGGCTGAACATCCCGGCCGGCTCCACCGCGGCCCTGGCCGCGATGCGCACCGGCAGTGCGGCGGCCCAGTCGTCGTCCAGCGCCCGTACGGCGCTGCGGCCGTCCAGCAGACCGGACCAGGTGGTGCCCACATCCCCGCCGAGTGGGCTGATGGCACCCAGACCGGTGATGGCGACACTCTCGGAGGGCGTGGGCATGAACGTGTCCCTTTCGCGTCAGGTGGCCCGAGCGGGGAGGAAGGCCGGCGTTCCGTCGGATGGAGGCATGGCGGCTGATGTCCGGCCGGTGCCGACGGCGGCCCGGTGGGGCGGACCTCGGTGGCGGCGCGGTCGCATCATGCCTGGGGCCGGTTGCCGCACTCCAGGCAAGTGCCCGGCAACTCGCACCGGTCCGCAGGCAGTGCCGGAGACGGCCCGCGACCGGCACCGCTCACGCGGGTACGACGACGGCCGCCAGCAGGTAGCTCCCCTGTACCGTCCAGCGGCCGTCGCAGCGGGCGATCGGGTCGCCGCCCCGCACGGGAAGGGGATCGCCGAGGCCTGCGGTGAAGGTGCCGTCCGTGTGCAGCGTGATGTCGCTGTCGGTGAAGCCGACCGAGTGCCCGGTCAGTACGTGGAGCGCCTTGAAGACGCTCTCCTTGGCACAGAACATCAGCCGATCCCAGTGCACGTGGGGTGACTGGTCCCGCAGCAGCCGCGCCCGGTTCCGCTCCGCCGGCGAGGTGATCCGGTCCGCGACGAGCGGCGGCAGCGCCTCGTGCGGCTCGGCGTCGATGCCCAGCGCCGAGGCGTCCCGCAGCCGGGCCACCACGCCGGCCCGGTAACCGGCGCAGTGCGTCATGCTGCCAGTCACCCCGGTCGGCCAGCGCGGTGCTCCCCCGGGTCCGGGCAGCAGCGGGACGGCGGGAACACCGAGCTCCGCCAGCGCGCGGCGGGCGCAGACGCGTACGGTGCTGAACTCGCGGCGCCGTTCGTCCACCACTCCGGCCACCGCTTCCCTCTCCTCGGGAAAGAGCCCGGTGCCGTCGTCGAGGTCCTCGTACGTCTCCTGGACCATCACCCGGGCGGGCACCAGGCCGCGCATTCCCCCGGCCCGGCCCGCGGGCGCCCCGGTGTCAGGCACCGGTGAAGGAGGGGTCCGGGGTGAAGGACACCGGAAGGGTGGCGAATCCGCTGAGGAAGTTGGCGTAGATCCGTCGCGGCTCGCCGGTCAGTCGCATGTGGGCGGCCATGGCACGCAACCCGCCGAACACGGCATTCAGTTCCGCCCGGGCCAGGTAGGCCCCGATGCAGAAGTGAGGGCCGTGGGCGAACGTCAGATGCTTGTTCGGCGTCCTCGCCAGGTCGAACCGGTCGGGGTCGGGGAACTGCCGCTCGTCACGGTTGGCCGACGCGTTCCAGACGGTGACGATGTCGCCGGCCTCGATGAACTCGCCGCCCAGGAAGCAGTCCTCGGTCGCGGTGCGGCCCGAGTGCAGGCTGGGCGTGGTGTAGCGCAGTATCTCCTCGATGGCGGTCTCCAGGCTGACCTGCCCGCTCTTGAGCGCCTGCCACTGCTCGGGGTTGCGTATGAGTTCGAGCAGACCGCCGATCATGGCGAACCTGGTCGTCTCGTTGCCCCCCATGATGATGCTGTAGCAGTTGAAGATGATCTCCTCGTGGCTCAGTGGGCGGTCGCCGACCTCACTGGTGACCAGCAGGCTCACCACGTCGTCGTAGGGCTTGGCGCGGCGTGATGCGGCCAGTTCGGAGAAGTAGAGCAGCAGTTCGTTCTTCGCGCTCCAGGTGCCTTCCTCCGTGGGGGCGCCGTCGGAGGAGGCGAGGGCGGACGGGGTGAGCGACAGGATGTGGGCGCGGTCGGACTGCGGCACGCCCAGCAGGTCGCAGATGGCCGCCAGCGGGATGTTGGCGGCGACGTCGGCGGCGAAGTCGCCCTCGTCCTTGGCGACGGCGTCCTCGATGAGCTTCCAGGTGGCCGTGCGCAGGCTGTCGACGATGACCTCCAGCGCACGGGGGGTGAAGTGCTTGTTGAGTACGGAGCGCAGCGCCGTGTGATGGGCTCCGTCGGTGACGGCCAGCATCCGGCCGCCGGCCGAGTCACCGCCCGCCAGCAGGGTGTCGAGGACGTTGCCCCGCTCGGACGAGAACAGCCGGCCGTCCTTGTAGACGGTCGCCACGTCGTCGTAGCGGGTGATCACCCAGAAGCCGTCGCCGCGCCGGGTCGCGGGGTGGCGGTGGACGGGCGCGGTGTCGCGCAGGTGTCGCCACACCTCGGTGAGGTCGTACTCGGCGTGCAGTCGCGGATCGGCGAGATCGACGCCCTCCAGGGCGCCGGGGTCGAGCAGCGGACGGTTGATCATGTTCAGCTCCTGGTGTCGGGGAAGAAGGCCGTGGTCGCACCGGCCGTCTCGCCCCCGTCGATCACGAACTCCTGGCCGGTCACGAACGCCGCCGCGTCCGAGGCCAGGAAGAAGAAGGCCTCGGCGATCTCCTCGGGAGCGGCATGGCGGCGGGCCGGGATCCGCGCGTTCACCTCCGCCAGCATCTCGTCGGTGTACTCGGCCCGTTGCATGGGCGTGAGCACCGCTCCCGGCGTCACGCACACGGTGCGCACCCGCGGGCTCAGTTCCATGGCGAACGTCTGGCACAGCGACACGACACCCGCCTTGGTCGCGTTGTAGTCGGCGTACAGCGGGTATCCCCGCGAGCCGTTGACCGACGCCGTGGCCAGCAGGACCCCGTGGCCCTGGCGGACCATGTACTCGGCGGCGTGGCGCCACAGGGCGAGCACCCCGAGGAGGTTCACGTCGACGATCCGCCGCACGTCCTCCTCGGTGAGGTCCAGCACCCCGCGCCGCTTGCTGATGCCGGCGTTGGCCACGACGACGTCCAGCCGTCCACGCTCGTCGTGCACCCGCGCCAGGGCGTCGCGCACCGCGCCCCAGTCGGCCACGTCGGTCTCGATCCACCGCCGGTCCGGGCCGTCGGCCTCCTCCGGCGGGACCACGTCCAGGTTCACGACGTAGTCGCCGGAGCCGAGGAACCGCTCGGCCGTCGCTTTCCCGATGCCGCTGGACGCACCGGAGACAACGATCGTTCGCATGTCGGGAACTCCCCCTCAGAGCAGGACGCGGTGGCTGTCACTCTCACGGCTGACGAGCCCCCGGCGCAGATTGCGGGTGACCGTGAGGCGCTTCAGCCAGCGGTCCGTGCCGTCGTACCGCGCGCGGAAGGCCCTGCGGCCGTGCACCGCCCGGTAGTTGTCGAGCACCAGCAGCGTGCCGGGGCCGACCACCACGTCCTGCTGCACGCTCTCCAGTGCGGCCATGAGCCGGTCCAGGGCGTGCTCGGCCGCGCGGTCCTCCCCGGCGATGCGCATGAACGGCCGGTCGATGCGCAGGTAGGGGTTGAGCCGGTCGCCGAACAGCACGGCGGTGGCCTCCGGTTGCTGCTGCATCCGGCGCATCTTCGCCAGCGCCCGGTGGTTCGGGTCGCGTGCCTCCAGCTGCCTCAGGTGTTCGTCGTCGGGCAGGATGTAGAACCGCGGCTCGGCCAGGATCCGCCGGTCCTCGTCGCTCAGCTCCAGATCACGCACCGACGCCATGATCGTGGGCACCCGGTCGTCGTTGCGCAGCCCGAACAGGAGCAGGTAGTCGCACCGGTCGGGGTGGAACCCGTCCTCGGTGTGGAACTCCAGCAGCGCCTCGCTGCCGTACCCGCTCTGGCACTCCTCGTCGCCCTGGATGGGCAGGAGGTTCTGGACGATCCGCCCCGACTGCAGGGTCGCCCAGGCGAACGGCTCGCCCAGCGCCATGCCGCACAGCGCCACGAAGATCTCCTGGTCCCGTGTCGACTTGGCGCCGATGGCGGCCTCCCAGTGCGACGGCGTGGGCCCGATGGTGGTCTCGTCGACCGGGAAGCCGTGCACCAGGGCGCACGCCGAGCGCTCGGAACGCCGGAAGCCGTCCAGGAACGAGCGCAGGCCCGGCGGCAGTCGATGGCCGGAGTCCCAGAACCGGTCGTAGAACTCCGGGCTCGCCGGGTCTCCGCCGGAATCCCTCAGCCGCTCGACGCATTCCATCAGCGCGGCGACGTCGTCACCGTCGAGCGAGTACTCGACGGGTATGTCGAGTCTGGGCATCTTTCACACACCTCATAGCGATCGGAGGGGATACGGCGGCCCGTTCAGCGGGACGCGACCGCGTCCGCCTGCTCCTGTTCCATGGCCCGCACCAGACTCTTGGGCCTCATGTCGGTCCAGTGCTCGTTGACGTAGTCGAGGCAGGCCTGCCGGTCGGCCTCGGGGTGCACGACCTCCCAGCCGGCGGGCACCTCCACGAAGGCGGGCCACAGCGAGTGCTGGCCCTCGTCGTTGGCCAGGACCAGGTAGGTGCCGTCTGCGCGCTCGAAGGGGTTTTCCATGGCTGTGCTCTCCTGTCGGTGGGAACCGGTTCGTATGCAAGGGAAAGGTGGTCGTGAGGGGGTGGGGTCACCGCGGCGCCCGGTTCGGCGCCGGTCCGCTCAGCGGGCGTCGGGTCCGGCGGACCGCGGCCCGGTGACGGCCGTCAGGTGCCGGGCGAGCCGGCTGACGGCGCGGTTCTGGAAGATCGCCCGTACGGCGACCTCGACTCCGAACTCCGCGCGGATACGGCCCGCGAGGCGCAGCGCGGTGAGCGAGTCGGCGCCGACCGCGAAGAGGTCGTCGTCGGCTTCGAGGTGCTCCAGGCCGAGGACCTCGGCCGCGATCGAGCAGAGCCGCTCGACGGCGGGGAGCCGCGGTTCGAGGAAGCGCCCGGTCAGGGCCGTCCGATCTGCGGCCAGCTCCTTCAGCAGGGCGCCGAGCCGCCCCGCGATCCACTCGGCGGTGGCCGCGTCCACCGCTTCCGGACGGTGGCTGATCTCCAGGTACAGCCGGTCCCCCGGAACCGCCATCAGCTTCAGCGGGTAGTGGTAGGCGTCCCTTCCGGTGAAGCCCGTCAGACGCAGTCGGGCACCCGGTACCGCGGGGAGCACGGCATCGGCCGGGTAGTTCTCGAAGACGAGGGACGTGTCGAACAGGGCGTCCATGCCGACCAGCCGTTGGATGTCGGCGAGTCCCAGGTGGTGGTGACCGCTCAGTTCCGTCTGCTCCTGCTGGATCCTGCCCAGCAGCGCGCCCACCGGCTCGCGCGGGTCCAGCCGGACCCGGACGGGGACGGTGTTGATGAGCAGCCCGACCATGTCCTCGACGTCGGGCAGTTCTGGCGGCCGTACGGAGACGGTGGCGCCGAAGACGACGTCGTCCCGGCCGGTCAGGGTGCTCAGCAGCAGTGCCCAGGCGCCCTGGACCAGGGTGTTGAGGGTGACACCGTGGGCGCCGGCGGTGGCCGTGAGGAGCCCGGTCAGCTCTTCCGGCAGCTCGGTGACCACGCGGTGCGGCAGGTCGGGCACGGCCGCCGCCTCCGTGCCGGGCGCGACGAGTGTGGGCTCCTTCAGGTCCACGAGCGCCTCACGCCAGGCGGCCTCGGTCGGGTCGCGGTCCTGTTCCGCGTGCCACCGCAGGTAGCCCTGCACCTCGGGGACGGGGGCCAGTCGGCCGAGGTCGCCGTGGTGGGCGTAGAGCGTGAAGAGGTCACGCATGATCAGGGGGGTCGACCAGCCGTCGGTGAGGATGTGGTGGCTGGTGAAGACCAGCCGGTAGTGGGTGTCCTGGAGCCTGACCAGGGTGAAGCGCAGCAGGGGCGCGGTCGCCAGGTCGAAGCGCCGGGCCCGGTCCTCGGCCAGCAGCCGCTCCAGTCCGGCCTGGCTCTCCGCCGGGTCCGGTCCCCGCAGGTCCACCTCGGTGAAGGGGACGGTGACCGAGCGGGCGATCAGCTGGACCGGCTCCCCGCCGTCCCGCTGCACGAACGCGGCGCGCAGCACCGGGTGGCGCTCGACGAGTTGCCGACAGGCGGTGCGCAGCAGGTCGAGCTTGACCTCGCCCTCCAGCTCGAAGACCAGTTGGACGTTGTACACGTCGACGCCCTGGGTGTCGTAGCAGGCGTGGAAGAGCAGCCCTTCCTGCAGCGGGGTCAGCGGCAGCACGTCGGCCAGTCCCTGCTCGCCCTGGCGCGCGTGGAGACGATCCAGCTCGGCCTGGTCGAGGTCGACCAGCGCCACGTCGGACGGGGCGAGCGCGCCCGCCACCGGGTGGGTGGAGTGCTCCACGAGCGCGCGCAGTGCGGCGAACCAGGCCTGCGCGAGCGCGTCGACCTCCTGGGGCGTGAGCAGTTCGGCAGCCCATGTCCAGGTGGCGACCAGGCAGGGACCACTGGGGCGGTCCTCGGTCGCCGCGTTGACCTCCACGGTGTGCGCGAGCGGCATGCTCTCCTCGACGGCGGGCACCGACACGTCGGGATCCACCGCCACGGCCCAGTCGTCGTCGCCGGAGGCGGCGAAACGGCCCAGGTAGTTGAAGCCGATCTGCGGTCCCCGGAAGCCGGCCAGCTCGGCGGCGGTCCGCTCGTTGAGGTGGCGGAGCATGCCGTACCCGATGCCGTGGTCCGGGATGGCACGCAGGTGTTCCTTGACGCGGCGCAGCGCCCGGGCGAGCAACGGTCCCGGATCGGCGGCCGCGGTCCAGTCGTCGGTCCCCGGGTCGAGGTACGCCGGGAACAGCGTGGTCAGCCAGCCGACGGTACGGGACAGGTCCGGGCCGGGGCCGATCTCCTCGCGGCCGTGTCCCTCCAGGTCCACCAGGACTCCGGAGGCCGCGGACACGCCCCGGTCCCGGCGCCAGGAGGAGACGGCGAGGGCAAGCGCGGTCAGCAGCACCTCGTTGATGTCGGCTCGGTAGGCCGCCGGCACGCTCGTCAGCAGCTGCTCGGTGCACTCGGGCGGCAGGGACAGGGTGAGGCTGCGGCTGGTGCCGTGCTGGTCCCGTGCCGGATCCAGCGGGCGCCGCGTCAGCAGCGGGTCCTCGCCGCCGAGTACCTGCCGCCACAGCGAGAGTTCCGCCGTGCGCTCCGGTCGGACGGATTCCTCGGCCAGTCGTGCGCCCCAGGTGCGCAGCGGGGTGGGCACCGGGTCGAGGGCGGGCTTCTCGCCGCGTGCGAGGGCCGCCCAGGCGGCCTCCAGGTCCGGCAGCAGGATCCGCCACGACACCCCGTCCACGGCGAGATGGTGGATGACGAGCAGCAGACGGCCCTGGCGTTCGGGTCCGGCGTCGAACCAGACCACGCGCATCATGTCGCCGGTTCGGGGGTTGAGGGCGTCGAGCGCGTCGGCGGAGTGCCGACTGAGGCCCTCGCGCATCCGGGTGTCGTGGAGCGAGGAGACGTCGACGCGGTAGACGAAGTCGTCCGCCGAGGTCGCCGCCGTCGGTCCGACCTCCTGCCGCCAGCGGCCCGAGTCGTCGACCAGTAGGCGCAGGCGCAAAGCGCTGTGCCGGTCCAGCAGTGCCTGGACGGCTCCCTTCAGCCGGTCGAGGCCCAGTCCGGCGGGCACCCGCAGCAGCACCGACTGGTTGAACCGGTCGACGGGGCCGCCGAGTTCCCGCAGCCAGTGGGTGATCGGTGTGGGGAGCACCTCGCCGGCTCCGGAGTCCTCCGCCGGCGCGGGTGCCGCCGGCTGCTCGGCACCCGCCACCCGGGCCAGCGCGGAGACGGTCTTGTACCGGAACACGTCCTTGGGCGTGAGCACGAGCCCCGCCTTGCGGGCCCGGGCGACCAGCTGGATGGACATGATGGAGTCGCCGCCGAGGTCGAAGAAGCCGTCGTCGACGCCGAGTTCGCCGACGCCGAGGACCTCGGCGAACAGCGCGTGCAGCACGCGTTCCCGTTCGTCGCGGGGCCCGCGCACGGCGGACCTGGCGACGGTGGTCCCCGGTGCCGGCAGGGCTCGGCGGTCCAGCTTGCCATGGGGCGTCAGCGGCAGTTCCGACAGGACGACGAAGTCCGAGGGGACCATGTACGCGGGCAGTTCCGTGGCGGCGCGGGCCCGCAGTTCCGCCACGTCGACGGTGCCCGCGGCGACGGGCAGCACGTAGGCGACGAGCCGCCGGGCCCCGGGGACGTCCTCGCGCACCACCACGGCGGCGTGCGCGACCGAGGGGTGGGCGCCGAGGACGGCCTCGATCTCACCCGGCTCGATGCGGTGGCCGCGGACCTTCACCTGGTCGTCGGTCCGCCCCCCGTAGACCAGGTCACCGCTCGGCGTCCACCAGGCGATGTCACCGGTGCGGTACATACGGGTGCCGGGCGCGCCGAACGGGTCGGCCACGAAGCGCTGCGCCGACAGTCCCGGGCGGCTCAGATAGCCGCGCGCCAGTTGCGGTCCGGCCAGGTACAGCTCGCCGGGGACCCCGCAGGGCACGGGGCGCAGCCAGGCGTCCAGCACGTAGGCGCGCGCGTTGGGCACCGGACGGCCGATGGGCACCGCCCCTGGTGCGAGGACGTCACCGGGGCGCACCCGGAACTCCACGCATCCCACGGTGGCCTCGGTCGGGCCGTACTCGTTGACCACGGTGGTCCCGGGATGGCGGGCACGCCACTCGGTGAGCATCTCCGCGGTCAACTGCTCACCGCCGACGACGAGTTCACCGGTGGGCGAGTACCAGTCGGCGACGCTGGTGAGCACGGACAGATGACTCGGCGTGGCCTTGACGAAGGTGGGCCGTCCGGTGCCCAGCAGACCGTCCGGCGGCGGGGAGCCGTCGAGGTCGGCCAGGCGCAGCCGGCCTCCCCGGGTGAGCGGCCCGAACAGAGCGGTGACGGTCAGGTCGAATGAGGCCGGCGAGTGCAGCAGCGCCCGCCCGCCGAGGCTCGGGTAGGCCTCGTGAGCGAAGGCCAGGTAGGCGAGGACCGAGCGGTGCTCCACCATGACGCCCTTCGGCCGCCCGGTGGAGCCGGAGGTGTAGATGACATAGGCCGGGTGGGACGGGCTCAGGGGTGCCGTACGTTCCGTGTCGTCCAGGTCGTGACCGGGAAGCTCGGACAGGGCGGCACGGACCTCCGGGGCGTCCAGCACGACGGCTCCGGGCAGCGGGGCGACGTCCGAACGGCTCACCACCGCCACGGGGGCGCTGTCCTCGACCATGAAGGCGATCCGGTCCGCGGGATAGGTCGGATCGACGGGCACGTAGGAGGCGCCGGTCTTCACCACGGCGAGCAGGGCCACCAGCAGGTCAGCCGAACGCGGCAGCACCACGGCCACCGTCCGCTCAGGCCCGGCACCGCTGCGGCGCAGGTGGCGGGCCAGCCTGTTCGCCTGTTCGTTGAGTTCGGCGTAGCCGAGTTCCCGTGCGTCCCACTCGACCGCGACGGCGTCGGGGGTGCGGCGCACCTGGGCCTCGAACACCTCGGGCAGGGTGGCGGCGGGCACCTCAAGCGCGGTGTCGTTCCACTTCTCGACGATGCGGGCGCGCTCCTCACCGGAGAGCAGCTCGATGCGTCCCACCGGCGTGGAGGGCGCCTCGACCACCGTCCGCAGCAGCGTCCGCAGCCGCTCGCCGAAGTCCCGCACCGTGTCCCGGTCGAACACGTCCGCGCGGTAGTTGAGCTCCAGCCGCAGCCGCTCACCCGGGACGGCGACCAGGCTCAGCGGGTAGTGGGTCGATCCGGTGGTGTCGCCGCCGCCGTCGCTCTCGTCGAGGACGGTGATCTGCAGGCCGGGCACCGGCCGCTGCACGGACCCGCGGTCGAGCGGGGCGTTCTCGAAGCCGGTGGAGGTGTCGAAGAGTTCACCCCGGCCGACCAGCCGCTGAATCTCGGCGAGCCCGAGGTAGTGGTGGTCCCCCAGCGCCGACTGCTCGTCCTGGACGCGGGCCAGCAGCGCCTCCAGCGATTCCGCGGGGTCGAGCCGGATACGCACGGGCACGGCGTTCATCAGCAGCCCGACCATGCTCTCGATGCCGGGGAGCTGAGGCGGACGTCCGGAGACCGTCGTACCGAACACGACGTCGTCACGGCGGGTGATCATGCTCAGCAGCAGCGCCCAGGCGCCCTGCACGACCGTGTTGAGGGTCAGTCCCCGGTCGCGGGCCGCCGTGCGCAGGGCCGCGGTGAGTTCCTCGGTCAGTTCAAGGGTCGCCAGGGCCGGCATCGCGGCGGTGCCGGCGGAGTCGGCTCCCGGTGCGACGAGGGTGGGCTCGCCGAGGCCGGCGAGCGCGGTGCTCCAGACCCGCTCGGCCTGTTCGCGATCCTGCCGGGCGAGCCAGGCGAGGTAGCCGCGGTAGGGCACGACGGCGGGAAGCGCCGATCCGTCGCCGTCGTTGGCGTACAGCTGGAACAGGTCACGCAGCACGAGGGGCAACGACCAGCCGTCCAACAGGATGTGATGGTACGTCAGCACCAGGACGTGCTGGTCGGTCTCCTGCTTGACCAGGGTGACGCGCAGCAACGGGGGCCTGATCATGTCGAAGCGGTCGGCGCGGTCCTCGGCCAGCAACCGGTTCAGTTCGGCGCGCCGCTGCGCGGGCTCCAGCGGGCTGAGGTCGGTCTCGGTCCACGGCAGTTCGACGCCGCGGTGGACCAGTTGCACCGACTCGCCGGACGCGCGGCGCTGCTGGAAGCCGACCCGAAGCACGGCGTAGCGGTCCAGCAGGGCCTGGAAGGCGGCGCGCAGCCGGTCAGCGGAGAGTTCTCCCGTCAGTCCGAACGCGGTCTGGACGTTGTAGACGTCGACGCCCTGGTGGTCGTAGACGGCGTGGAAGAGCATGCCTTCCTGCAGCGGTGACAGCGGCAGAACGGCTTCGATCGGCGATTCCTTCACTTGCTGGTCCCCCATTGCGTCTCGAATTCGTTCAGCTCGTCCTGATCCACGTGGACCAGTTCCTCGTCCGGCGCGTCCCCGAGCCAGGGGGCGGCCTCGGCTTCCACCGCGGTGGCCAGTTCGGCGAGTGCGGCGACGGTCTTGTGCCGGAAGACGTCGCGCGGTGAGATCACCACTCCCGCGGCGCGGGCGCGGGAGACGAGCTGGATGGAGACGATCGAGTCGCCCCCCAGGTCGAAGAAGCTGTCGTCGACACCGACCCGCTCCACACCCAGCACCTCAGCAAACAAGGCACACAACAACCGCTCCCGCTCCGTACGCGG
>NZ_JBSFJW010000053.1:0-47984 GCF_053598255.1 Streptomyces sp. NPDC001157 | reverse complement strand
GCGAGCTCACCGGCCTGGGCGATCCCTCCGATCCCGGTGACGGCGACCGGAAGGGTCCGGGTCAGTGCGTGACAGCCCCGGCTCGTGGTGGCCATCCGCTCCTGGCCTTCCCCGATCCGGGCCAGGGCTGCCACTGTCGCCGGGGCGCTACCGCGCCGCTCGGCCAGCGCGGGCACACCCGCGAGCCAGCCGTCCGGCCACGCCGCATTGCCGGGGGAAGCCCAGCGGCGCCGCATGGTCTCCCTCTCAATGCCCTGCAGGTACGCCCACCGGCTGTAGGCGTGCAGGACCACTCCCGGCGCGTAACAGATTCCTTTGTGGTTTCCGCGCACCTGTGCGCGGATGATGCCCTCGGCGGTGAAGCAGGCCAGTTGTGTGCTGACGCCGGCTCGCAGCGGACCGCCGGCCGGCAGCCTGCCCCTGGCCCCTCCCAGTGTGTCCCCGAGCGCCAGGCCGAGCATCATCCCGCGCACCCGGGATTCTCTTCTCAGGTGCTCCCTCCGGAGCTCCTTTTCGTGGGGCAAGGCAGCGCGCCTCTCGTCTCGGGAACAGCGGTGGGTGTGCGGGTGATGATGGTGTCGGGGCGGGCCCGTGGACGAGGGCGAGT
Source organism: Streptomyces sp. NPDC001157 (assembly GCF_053598255.1). Classification (NCBI taxonomy): domain Bacteria; kingdom Bacillati; phylum Actinomycetota; class Actinomycetes; order Kitasatosporales; family Streptomycetaceae; genus Streptomyces; species Streptomyces sp. NPDC001157. The sequence goes on along the minus strand of NZ_JBSFJW010000053.1, from coordinate 47,377 downwards.
CAGGACGCGAGCAGTACTGGAGCAGTACTGGTCGCGCTCGCCGACCACCGTAGCGTCAGTCTCGAAGCGGGCTGATGCGGTCTCACCTGCAGATCAGCTCCGCCGCATGAACCGCTCAGACAGCTGAGAGCTGTCGAAATTCGTGCTCGGCGAGCGGGAATCGCGAGGAGAATACGGCGGACTGTACCGCCCCCTCAAGCGCGGCGACCAGGAACTCGGTGCAGTTCATCGAGTAGTGCTCCCAGCGGTCGCCGCGGGCTTCGTTGACCATGACCGTCCATTCGCCGGGGCTCTGGTCGGCCCGAACGCGCCAGTAGAGGCACTCACCGTTGTCGGTGGTGGCCCAGGGGATCACTCGACTCCGCTCATCCGCCAGTTCATCCGGCTTCCTCTCGAACTCCCAGAGCCCGTCCAACGCTTCGGTCTGCTGGTCCGCCCACCCGATGAGGTCGTAGTTGTCGTTCGGGCAGCCCGGCTCAAGCAGGTAGAGGTAGTCGTCCCAGTTGCTTCCACCGAAGACGCGGATCAGTTCCTTGTAGTCAGCGGGGAGGACGACGCCGAGATGTCCTTCCGCCCTATCCCAGTCCGTGTTCGTGGGCTCGGGCAGCGGTGTGATCAACCGCTTGAGGCGCTCCAGAGCAGACTCCTGCAAGTCACTCCGCTCCTCGCGTGGCCTGCTCCCAGGCGTCACGGACTGCCGCGGGGATACGGCCTCGGAGGGGGACGTCGTAGCCGTTGGCGCGGGCCCACTCCCGGATGCTGTTGGTGTCGACCGATCGGCCGACGGGGACTGACAGAGGTGTTCCGCTGTCCCGGCGGGAGGGCGTGAATGTTGGCCCCCCGTACAGGACGTCCTGAGGAAAGAGGGGGACTTGGAGCTCGCCGCCGAGGACCGCAGTGAGGAAGTCGGTGAGGGTGCCGTCGAAGGTGTACCACTCATGACCGCGAGCCTCGTTGATGGCGATGCGCCAGGCGTCGGGCTCGGACTCGGGTTCTGTGATCCAGAAGAGGTAGTTCCCGTTGTCGGTGGCTCCCGCGATGAGGAGGTGCTGCGGGTCGTAGGGCACGGGATAGGTGCCCTGGTCCCAGTCGCGCTGGAGTTGCTCCTGGACGCTCGTGGCCAAGGGGCCGGTCAGGCTGCCTGATGGGTCGTAGACGTGGATGAAGTTGCAGAAGCTGCCAGGGCCGTATGCGGCCACGAGCTCTTTGTAGTCCTGCGGTAGCGAACGGCCCAGAGTGCTTTCCACTGCGGTCCAGTCCACTGCAGGAGGGGCTACGGGAGGCGGGGAGAGGCGGGTGAGGTCGTCGATGCTGCTCACAGAAGTCCTCGTCGGTGTCGCTGTTGCTGCTCGTGCGCTGGGTTGTCCAAGAGTCGATCCAGTGAGAAGCCCTTGTTGCCGTTGGCCTCTAGCTGAATGTACTTCGGTACCGAGTCTGCCTTGTCGTCGCTGTATTCGAGATAGACGTTGTAGGTGACGACTTCGCCGTTCTTCTTTACCGCGTCATATATGGCTTGCTCGTGATCCCGCATGTCGGGGCTGTTTGTGGGGTTTTGTGTGATCGTGAAGAGGTTTTCGAGTGTGTCGCCGGATCCTCCGAGCATCCGGGCCAGCATGTGTCCGCGGGCCTGGTTGTAGTCGCCTCCGAGGAAGCCGGGCGGTTGCAGCGAATTCCTCGCGTGTGTGCCTTCGTCAAGCATGTCCCGGGTGATGATCGCGTTCATTTCGTAGGGACGACCGTGTTCGTCGCGGGTGAACGTGACCCGTCCGCCCCAGGTCGGGTCGGCCGTGCACCCGGCGAGGCCGAGAGGGTCGGCCAGGGTGAAGGGGTTGGGGACGTAGGCGTAGTGGTTGACGGAAGGGGCGAGGCCCAGTGGGTCGGGGGTGGTGTAGCGGCCGAGTTCGGGATCGTAGTAGCGGTTGAGGTTGTAGTGCAGGCCCGTTTCCGGGTCGAAGTACTGGCCGGGATAGCGCAGCGGGGTGTATGCGGTGGCTGCCCGGTGTGACTGGGTGGCGCCCCAGGCGGTACTGCGGCCGTGCCAGGCGAAGGTCCCGTCGGGGGCGATGAGGTCGCTGGGGGCTCCGGTGAGATCGGTGGTGATCGCGAAGAACCGGCGGTCGATCTCTTTCTGGGTGTGATCGGCCTTGAATTCGCGTTGCGCGAGAGGGTGCAGCCCTGTGTAGTCCCAGACCAGGGTGACGCCGTTGCCGTGCTGTTCGGCGAGTTGGCCGCCGTCCCAGCAGTACGTCGTGACTTCCTCGATGCGGCCGTCGGCACTCAGCCGGTGCTTGGCTGTGCGGCGGCCGAGTGCGTCGTAGAGGTAACGCCAGGCGGCCTCGCCGGGGCCGTGAACGTGAGTGAGGCGGTCTTCGGCGTCCCAGGTGAACGTCCAGGTGAGGCTCTTGCCGCTGAGGGTGGTGACGCGTCGCTGGGTGAGACGGCCTTGGGCGTCGTACTCGTAGCGAGTGCGTCCGGCCTGGGTGACTCGGCTGCCCGAATAGGTGCGCTCTCCGGTGGTGTCCTGTCCCGGGGCGCTCGGCGGCAGGGCGCAGTGCGTCTGATCGCCTGCGGTGTTGTAGGCGTATCGCTCGCTCCATCCGTCCGCCGTGACGGCGGTGATACGGCTGGCCGCGTCGAGGGTGTAGGTGCGTCGACCGGTGTGGCTGTCCTCGATGGTGTGCGGCGTGCCGTCCGGGGTGTAGGCGAATGAGCGCTCGAACAAAGTGTTGTTCGGAGTCGTGAGTGCCTGGGCCACCACGCGGCCGACGGAGTCCCACCCCTGGGTGAGGGTGAGGCAGTCGTCGAGTGTTCGGCTGACTTCCCGCCCCAGGGCGTCGCGTTCGAAGCGAAAGGTCTGCTCGCCTGCTGCGTATGCGGTGAGTCCCCGCTCGTCGTACGTGAGGGTGCTGGTGGCGCCGGACGGGGTCTGCCGGTAGGTACGGCGTCCCAGCACGTCGTAGGTGCGAGTGAGGGCGTGGCCGTTCACCCTCTCGGTCACGACGCGTCCGGCGAGGTCGCGTTCAAGGTCGATCTGGGCGTGAGGATTGCTGATCTGGATGACTTGACCAGCGGAGTCGTAGGTGAAAGTGGAGGCAGTGCCGTCGTCGTGCTGCATGCGTACGACGCGGCCGAGCAGGTCACGCTCGTACGTCAGGGACTGTCCGGCTGCGTTGGTTCGGCGGGTCAAGCGGCCGAGCGCGTCGTGTTCGTAGGTCAGGGTGCGGCCGTCGAAGTCCGTCTCGGCTGTCAGACGGCCGGCTGCGTCGTACTGGTAGCTCCACTCCTGCCCCTGGGCATTCGCGACTGTGGTCAGCCGGAGTTCGGTGTCGTGGGTGAACCTGTAGTCGCCACCGTCGGTGGTGCGGGTGGCTTGACGTTGGTCGAAGTGTGTGGCCGTGTGTGAGGTCGTGCGCCCGGCGCGGTCGGTGTGGCTGAGCAGGTTGCCTTCGCCGTCCCAGGTCCATTCCTCGCGGGTGCCGTCGGGCAGCTCACGCCAGGTTGGCCGGCCTTCGATGGTCCAGCCCATGCGTACCGTTGCGCCGAGTGCGTCCGTGACCTCGGTGACGCGCCCGAAGTGGTCACGGACGAGGGTGGCGCGGGCGCCGTCCGGCGCTGTGATCTCCAGAGGCAGACCTGCCTCGTTGGTCTGTATTCGGGTGATGCCTCCGGCCGCGTTGCGGACAGCCGTCACGTGGCCGTGTTCGTCGACCTCGTACTCGGTACGGGCGCCGTCGGCTTCAATTACTGCGGTCCGATTGCCCCTTGCGTCGTACTCGAAATGACGCTGACGGCCGCCACGTTCGGTGACGGTCACGGGAAGATCCAGGTCGTTGAACTCTGCGGTGGTGCGGACCCCGTCAGCCGCGACGAAGCCGACGAGGTTGCCACGGTCATCGCGCTCGAAGCGGCTGGTGTTGCCCAGCGCGTCGGTCTGCTCGAGGATCCGGTCGCGTGCGTCGAACGCGTAGGTGGTGGTGTGTCCCAGTGGGTCGGTCTCCGCGACCACCTGCTGTCGGCTGTCCAGCTGGTAGACGGTCGTGGCGCCCGTCGAGTCGGTGTAGCGGGTGACCCGGTTCGCGGTGTCGTAGGTGAACGTGGACGAGAGGATCCCTGAGGGGCCGACGGTTTGAACTATGCGGCCGGCGGAGTCGTGTACGTAGCGGTACGTGGAGTCGTTCCGGTCGGTCCACGAGGTGATGCGGCTCTGCGCGTCGTAGGTGAAGCGCAGGGGCGATCCGGAGGAGTTGGTGACCTCGGTGAGGTTGCCTTCGCTGTCGTAGCCGAACTCGACGATGGCGACGGCGGCCTCGGCGCGCTCACCGGTGCGCAGGGCGAGTCCGGTGACTCGTCCGCGGTCCCGGTCGCCGGTGACCTTGACGTCGTAGCCCCCGCTGTGGCTGACGGCGAGGGGTTGTCCGGTGCCGTCGCGGTGGATGTCGATCTGGTTGCCGTTGCGGTCTTCTATCGCTGTCAGCCACAGCTGCCAGCCCTCGCCGCGCGGCTGGGCGAAGTAGCGTGTCCAGCCGGTCCGTGGATCGGTGGCCGCCAACTCCATGTGTTGGGCGCCCATTTCGGAGATGCGGCGGAGCGGGATGCGCGGGCCTTCCAGCGGCAGGATCTCGGGCACTTGCGGAGTGGGGAGCCGGTCGTAGACGAGGACCGTGCCGTCCTCGCGCGCCCACGTCGCCTGGTTGCGGATGTCGACCTCGATGCGCTCGTCCAGGGTCGAGGCCCATGAGCGGCCGAACCACGTGCCGTAGGTGTAGTCGGACAGGTGGGTGCGCTTGAGGATGAGCGGCAGCACACCTGGAAGGTCCAGGTCGGTCTGCTCCAGCAGCATCTGGCCGCTGGCCACGTCGACCGGGTCGGTGCGGCAGACACGTCTGTCCGGTTCGACACCGTGGTGGCGGGGGTCGTTGCGGGCGTTGTTCAGCAGGTCCGGTTTCTTGCCGTTCTGGCCGCCGTTCTTGCGGACGCCGGGCAGACGGGGGCCGTCCGACTCGTCCTTGGTGAGTGCTTTGAGCTTGTCGGAGAGGTCGCTCTCGTTGCGGCGGTGGTTGCGTGAGGTGTTGCGCAGTCCACCGGGCACGTTCTCCGTGAGGTGCTTGCCGACCTTCTTCAGGGCCTTCTCGGTGCCCTTGAGAGCGCCGTGCAGGACGGAGTCGAAAGCCTGGGTGAAGGGATCGCGACCCTTGGTGCGGCCGAAAGCACCCTGAGCCCGGCCCAGCGAGCCGAGGGAATCGGTGTGCATGTCCTCGCCGTGGCGGGACAGTTTGCTCGCACCGTTCTCGTACTCGTCGTGATCGATGAAGAAACGGCCGCTGCCGCCGCTGCCACCACTGCCTCCGGAACCCGAAGGGCCGTCGGCGGAGTCGAGATTCATGCCACCGGGGCCGCCCTTATGACCGCCTCCGCTGCTCCCACCGCTCCCTCCACCGCCTGCACTGCTGCCCCCACCACCGCCTGCGCCTCCGGTGCCGGGCGGGAGTTTGAAGAGGTCGTCGGCGATGTCCAGGACCGTGTCCTCGACCATCTTCTCCAGCTTGCCCGTGACCGGCTCCGTGACCCGCGCCAGGAGCTCATCGACGATGCGGTCGGCCGCCTCGTCGATGATGCGCTTGATCAGCTGGCGCATCGCGGCCGTTTCCGCAGCCCCGATGAGCGCCGACAGGCCGCCCGTGACGACCGCGAGGCCCATGCTGATGCCCAAGGAGGCGGCCATCACGCCCAGTTCGACCTCGGCCTTGGTCTTCATCCCCCAGATGATCTCGGCGACGACATCACAGGCGTCCGCGAAGAGGCGGGCGATCTCGGGCACCTTCTCCAGGTGCCCGGACTTCACCATGGCCCAGTGTTCTTGGAGGGTCTCGACCGCCGCGCCCTCGCTGGAGGCCAGGACGCGGGCGACTGCCGCGTGCGCCTCCGCGCCGTGCCCCTCGAACTTGTCGGCGAACTCCCGCATGGCATCGGCCATTTCGCGGTAGTCGTCCTCGTCCACGTTCGGCCAGTTGATCCCGATGAAGTCCAGGATCTCGTCCATCCAGCCAGGCAGGACGTAGCCCATCCCCCGTGAACTCCCCTCGAAACTGCGGTCAATTCGCGCGCATCAGTTCGATGCACGTGTTGCCATCACCCTAACCGCGGGAGTCACATTCGGATCATGGGCACGCCATGAGGGACACGAGGTCGTCGTGGGCGCCCTGAGCCTGATCGCCCGGTGGTGCAAGTGATTACGCCCTTCCCGCTCCGGTCCCTGGCTCACGACGATCTCTTCGGCGAGTGCTTCAGTACAGGCCCGCTTGAAGCCGGTGGTCGGGATGGCCGCACATGCACACGGAGCGCCCGTAGGCTCCGCCTCACTCGACGCTGACCAGTCCATCGATCAGCGTGGGATCAGTCCCGGAGCTCGGGGCTGTCCGACGTGACGGCGTCGGTTCCGCCCCCGATGCGGGTGAGGAGTGCGAGCTGCCGGTCATTTATCGGAGACCATCGGTGCATGTCGATCGTCGTACCGTCTGCGGTCTCCCCGGCACAAGCCCATCACGCGCTGGGACCGGTACACACCGAAGCGGCGTGCTGATGGTCTGGAGCTATGCGGCGTTCTCCGCCTGCACCACGTCAGCGATCTGCTGCGCGATCTCCTCGATGGAATAGTCGCTGGTGCTCACCGCGACTTTGTCTGCGAGGGAGGGGCTGTAGCGCCGGACGTCTTCTGCACTCAGGTTGTGCCAGATCGGCAGGAGTGATTGCTCCCCGGCCACGTTACGGGTGACGAGTCCGTCGAGTTCGTGGTTGGTCCAACCCTTGGCGAAGAAGGAGGCCGAGAGCACGACGATGCCGAAACGGCTCGCCCTGATCCCTTCATCGATCTTGCGGCGGAGGCTGTGGCCGATCCGCATCTGGGCTTCGTCGAGCCAGACAGTCACGCCCAGCCTGGTAAGCGCATCTCGAAGGGGGCGGGCAACAGCTTCCTTGTCCTCGGACGCGTGGGAGATGAAGACGTCCCAGGTTTGTCCGCCAAGCACGTCGCCCGCAGGCTCCTCGGGTTCATGGACCGCGACGGAGCGGGCCGGATTGCCCTGCGGGTCGCGGGCCGGAGGCAGGAAGCCCCGCGGAGGCGGCTCGACTTGGACAGACGCAGAGATACGGCCGGAATAGCCGCCAAGGTCAATGGCCACGACCCACTGTCCGTTACTGGGGATGGTGATTCGGTGAGGCGAGCGAGTGACGCTCCCGCCCAGGTACCGGTAGCTCTTCCCCGACTTGTATTTGCTGTACTCGCTGCGCGTCATCACCTGGACGTTGGCTTGGTTGCGCAGGGTGACGATGACCGTGGAACCTCTCTTGAGGTTGCCGAGGTCTTTGTAAACGTAGTCCACGGGTGCTCCTGGAGATGTGCGGTCAAGCACATCTCAGGGTAAGGACGGCCACTGACAATCGGGGTGGCCGATGACGTCTGAAGCGGGTAGAAGGAGCCCACGTTGGCTGGACGCTCATCTCTCGCCTGGCACGAGCGCTTCTTCACAGCACTCCTGGGAGCTGGCGGGGAGCCGCTACCCGTGGTCGGCTCCCAAATGGCTCCCAAAACAGGCCCGCAACGCAAATCAGGCCCGGTGCTGATCTCTCAGTACCGGGCCTGACCTGGTGTTTCTCTGTCGGGGTGGCGGGATTTGAACCCACGACCTCTTCGTCCCGAACGAAGCGCGCTGCCAAGCTGCGCTACACCCCGATATCGTCGCTTGTCCTGCTTGTCGCGGCGACGTCGTTTACTTTAGCCCACTGGTGGCTGGAGACGAAATCCGGTTTTCGCGCGGTGGCGGACGGGGTTCGGGCGGATGTGGTCGAGGGCGACCATGAGGACGGCGAGGCCGTAGAAGGCGAGGCCGAGGAGGAGGGCGTTGCCGAGGACGCTCTTGTAGCTGTGCCGGCCGACGTCCAGGAACGGGTAGAGATAGCGGCCCGGCGTGCCGGGGATGATCAGTTCTCCCCGGCCGAGGGAGAACGCCAGGTAGGCCAGGGGGTAGAGCAGCCAGGTCGGTGCCTGGCGGAGGTGGAGGCGGCCGGGGGCCGTCAGGAGCAGCCAGTCCAGCAGTGCGGCGACGGGGACTGCCGTATGCAGGATCTGGTTGCTGATCCACTGCCAGCCGGTCGGGGGTGTGGTTCCACCCGTCATGGAGAACGGGGTGGAGGCGCCGGTCAGGAGCAGGTGGTACACCAGCCCCGTGATGGTGATGTACAGCAGCGTCGCACCCGTCAGGGCGGAGGGGAGCGGGCGGCGGGCCGTCCAGGCGCGGCGGGCTGCGAGGGTGAAGACCAGGGCCAGCAGGATGTTGCTCTGGATCGTGAAGTAGCTCAGCACGTGGACCGGGCTGCCGAGGAGCAGGTCGATCGTCACGCCCGCCGCTGCTGCCAGGGCGACCAGCAGGCGGTATACGGCGGCGAGGGGGTGGTGTACGGGGGCCAGTACCGCGGAGGCGGGGACGGGTGAGGGCGCCAGTACGGGCCGACCGGGCAACGCGGGGATGTCCGGTATGTCCCTGGGTATGGGAGCGGTCATGCCCCCAAGTTAGGCAAAGGGGGCATATGCGGCGATGTGGGTGAGGCCGACCGGGTTACGCCCGAGGCGCCAGCGTCAGGAGTGTCGCCTCCGGCGGGCACGCGAACCGCACCGGTGTGTAGCGGTTGGTGCCGCAGCCCGCCGACACGTGCAGGTATGACGTACGGCCTTCCGCCGTGTGCCTGGACAGGCCCTTCACTCGCGCCGGGTCCAGGTCGCAGTTGGTGACCAGGGCACCGTAGAAGGGGATGCAGAGCTGGCCGCCGTGGGTGTGGCCGGCCAGGATCAGGGGGTAGTCGTCCGCCGTGAAGGAGTCCAGTACCCGCAGGTAGGGGGCGTGCACGACGCCCATCGAGAAGTCCGCGGCGGCGGACGGGCCGCCGGACACCTGTGTGTAGCGGTCGCGCTTGATGTGCGGGTCGTCCAGGCCCGTCAGCTCCAGGGTGACGCCCTCGATCTTCAGGGTGCCACGGGTGTTCGTGAGATTCAGCCAGCCGGCCGCGTCGAAGCCGTCCCGCAGGTCCTCCCACGGGTTGTGGACCGCGCCGACCACCGGAGGGTTGCCGTTCAGACCGTGGCGCCCCTGGACCTTCTCCAGCAGGTAGCGGGCGGGGTTGCGGGGCCGCGGGCCGTAGTAGTCGTTGGAGCCGAAGACGTACGCGCCCGGGAAGTCCATCAGGGGGCCGAGGGCGTCCAGGACCTCGGGTACGCCCTCAGGGTCGGACAGGTTGTCGCCCGTGTTGATCACGAAGTCGGGGCGCAGACCGGCCAGCGAACGCAGCCAGCGCTGCTTCTTGCGCTGCCCGCCGACCATGTGGATGTCGGAGACCTGGAGGACGCGCAGGGGACGCATGCCGGCGGGCAGGACGGGGACCGTCACCCGTCGCAGCCGGAAGGAGCGGGCCTCGAATCCCGCCGCGTACACCACACCGGCGGCACCGGCCGCCGCAATTCCCAGAGGTACTCCGTATCGAGCGCGCATGCATCCATCGTGTCAGACCGGGAAGACCCCTTGAGCCGCGCTGCCCCTTGGAGGCCCTGACCTCATCGCCCTTGAAATGGACGGGCGTCGGACGTTCCACACCTGCGACAATCAAATCCATGACCACCACGCTCAAGTCGAAGCTGCAGGAAGACCTCAACGCCGCGATCAAGGAGCGCAACGAGCTCCGCTCCTCGACGCTCCGGCTGACGCTCGCTGCGATCACCAAGGAGGAGGTCGCGGGCAAGGAGAAGCGCGAGCTCTCCGACGACGAGGTGCTGAAGGTGATCACCAAGGAGGCGAAGAAGCGCCGGGAGGCGGCCGATGCCTTCGCGCAGGGTGGCCGGGCCGAGAGCGCCGAGCGGGAGAAGGCGGAGGGCGAGGTGCTCGCCGAGTACCTGCCCAAGCAGCTCAGTGACGAGGAGCTGAACGACATCGTCGCCCAGGCCGTCGGCGAGGCCAGGGCCGCCGGCGCCGAGGGCCCGCGTGCCATGGGCGCCGTCATGAAGATCGTGAACCCGAAGGTCGCGGGCCTGGCCGAGGGCGGCCGGGTCGCCGCAGTGGTGAAGAAGCTGCTCGCGGGCTGAGCAGCGCGCGGCGCACCGGCGGGAAACGCGTTTCAGGCCCGGGCCCTCGTGGCCCGGGCCTTTGCGTCAGCCGTGCCGCCCCCCGTTCCCGTTGCCGTTGCTCTGGCCCTGGAACAGGTTGTCCGGGAAGGAGAAGGTGGGCGTCGGGAAGGCGCCGCCGTTCGTACCGCCGTCCGTGCCGCCGCCGGTCAGGCCGCCGATGAGGCCGCCGTCGGTGGTGCCGCCGTTGTCACCGTTCTTGCCGTCGCCGTTCCCCTTGTCCTTGGGGCTGCGGGGGAGGTCCACGAGGTTGAGGGGCTCCACCGGCTTGCCGTCCAGGGCGCCGGTCATCATGTCGCGCCAGATCGGGCCGGGGACCTTGCCGCCGTAGACCTTGTCGTACCAGGTGCCGCCGATGCTGATGTCCTTCATCTGGCGCTTGTGGGCCGGGTCGCCGACCCAGACCGCGCCCGCCATGTTCGGGGTGAAGCCCACGAACCAGGCCGCGTACCGGTTGTCCGTCGTACCGGTCTTGCCGGCGCTCGGGCGGTTGTCGAGGCCGGCTTCCTTGCCCGTACCGTCCTCGACCACGCCCTTGAGGAGGGTGGTCACGGTGTCGGCGGTCTTCTGCGACATCGCGCGCGAGCAGGCCGTCTTCGGCACCGCGAGGGACTTCTTCTGGCTGCCGACGGTCTGGGTGATGGACTGGATGGCGACCGGCGTGCAGTACATGCCGCGCGCGGCGAAGGTGGCGTACGCGTTCGCCATCGTCAGCGGGGACACCTCCTGGGTGCCGAGCGCGATGGACGGCGCCTGCTGGATCTTCTTGCCGTCGGCCCGCTCCACGCCCATCTTGTCCGCCATCGTCGTCACCGGGCAGATGCCGATGTCGCCGATCAGCTGCACGTAGTAGGTGTTGACCGACTTCGCGGTCGCTTCCTGCATGCTGTACGGCCCGTGCTCCTCCACGCTCTCGTTCGTGAGTTTGGTGGGGTTGTTCGGGTCGTCCCTCCACTGCTTGCCGTCACAGATCGGGACCGGGCTCGGATACGCCATCTCGTACGGCGACGGGTACGTCTGGTTCGCCGGCGTGCCGCCCTCTATGGCGGCCGCGGCCACGATCGGCTTGAACGTCGAACCGGGCTGGTAGCCCGCGCCGCCGCCCATGGACTGGTTCACGGACAGGTCGATCTGCGTCTCGTGCTTGCCGAAGCCGTACGGACGGGACTGGCCCATGGCGAGGATCTTGCCGGTGCCGGGCTGGACGATGGTGGCGGCGGTGGCCACGTCGTCGGTCTTGTTGACGTGCTCCTTGATGGACGCCTGGACCGAGGACTGGGCCTGCGGGTCGAGCGTCGTACGGATCGTCAGACCGCCCTGGTTCCAGACCTTCGCCCGGGCCTCCTTGGTCTTGCCGAACATCGGGTTGGTGAGGAACACCTCGCGGACGTAGTCGCAGAAGAAGCCGGCGCCCTTGACCGCGGTGATGCAGCCGTTCTTCGGCTGGCTGGGGTTGAGGCCCAGCGGCGTCTTCTTGGCCGTGTCCGCTTCCGCCTGGGAGATGTCGCCCATGTCGGCCATGCGCTGCAGGACGACGTTGCGGCGCCTGGTGGCCTCCGTCGAGTCGTTGACCGGGTCGTACCGGCTGGGCGACTGCACGATGCCGGCCAGCAGGGCGGCCTCCTGCACGTTCAGGTCCTTGGCGTGCTTGGAGAAGTAGCGCTGGGCCGCGGCCTCGACGCCGTAGGCCTGCTCGCCGAAGAACGTGATGTTCAGGTAGTTCTCGAGGATCCTCTTCTTGCCGAGTTCCTCCTCCACCTGGATCGCGTACTTCAGCTCCTTTATCTTGCGGCCGAGGGTCTGCTGGGTGGCCTGCGCGACCTTCGTGGGGTCGTCGCCCGCCTCCTCCACGAAGACGTTCTTCACGTACTGCTGGGTGAGCGTGGAGGCGCCCTGGGCCACCCCGCTGCTCTGCACGTTCTTGTTCAGCGCGCGCAGGATGCCCTTCAGGTCGACCGCGCCGTGCTGGTAGTAGCGCGAGTCCTCGATCGCGACGATCGCCTTCTGCATGTACGGCGAGATGTCCTTGAGGCCGACCACCGTGCGGTCGCGCGAGTAGACCGTGGCGATCTGGCCGCCGTCGGCGTCGAGGATCGTGGTGCGCTGGCTCAGGGGTGGTGTCTTGAGGGTGGCGGGGAGTTCGTCGAAACTCTCCACCGAGCCCTTGGCCGCAAGTCCCAGCGCGCCGACGGCAGGCAGCGCGATGCCGGCCAGGACGGCTCCCGCGAGCACACTGACACCGAGGAACTTGGCGGCCTGCTGCGTGGGGGACAGGCCACCGCCCGAGCGCTTCTTTGGCATGAGGGCAGCCTACGTTCTCATTCGCCGGACACACGTATATGCCTTGGCCTAAGCTGCTCTCAACTGTCACAGCAGTAGGGCCACGTATCAATACGTCCGGCGACCCCGAATCGTTCCGGAGGTTCCCCAACTTTTTTGATGGGGGCGTGTCCGAATCCGCCTTGTGTGTCACCTGGCGTCCGTTGTGACTCAACTGAACCGTCCCGTTTTGCCGGGAGGGTCACGTATGTCACCAGCTCACTCCCCCGGGTGATCTGCCGCTTACGCATAGTCCGTTCGGGCCATTCAAGATTGGGCCCGAAGGGGGTGTTGCGCTGTGCCCACCTTCCGTAACGTCCTCAACTGGCGGCGGTGAATATGCCGCTGCCGCCGTGGGGGAGCCTCGATTCGGGAGAGGACGGCGCCGGTATGGGCTGGGTAACCGACTGGAGTGCGCAGGCCGCCTGCCGCACTACCGATCCGGATGAACTGTTCGTTCAGGGAGCAGCGCAGAACAGGGCCAAGGCGGTGTGCACCGGATGTCCGGTACGCACGGAATGTCTGGCCGACGCGCTCGACAACCGCGTCGAGTTCGGCGTGTGGGGAGGTATGACGGAGCGGGAGCGCCGCGCACTGCTGCGCAGGCGACCCACCGTCACCTCCTGGCGTCGGCTGCTCGAGACGGCACGAGTGGAGTACGAACGCGGCGTGGGGATCCTGCCGCTCGACGACGACGAGGTGTACGAGAACTACGCGGCGGTGAGCTGAGGGGACCCCTCGGCTCAGTCGACGGCAGCCTCGGGCAGCTCCGGCCGGTTGGCCGCGAGCCGGTCCCCGATGTCCCTGAGACCCGCCAGGTCGTGCACATCGCCGGGCAGCGCGGCCACTTCGGCCACCGCCACCTCGGGGTGGAGCGCGGTGAAGCGGTCACGCGTGCGCTGCTCGCGGGAGAGCAGTTGCATACGTTCGGCGTGCAACCGGAGCAGGCCTGCGGTGAGCCGCTCGACGCTCTGGGCGCCCTCGTCCTCCTGATCCGGACCGGGGGAGTGGTTCTCGGACGCGGGAGGCTCGGCGGCCCCGTCGTCAGCAGGGGATTCGGAAGCGGGGGAGCCTGAACTGCCGTACGTGTCGGGAGAGTTACGAAGTCCAGCTTTCCCGCCGTCCTGATCCACAATGCGGGGCTCCACAAGATTTTCCGCGGCGGCGAGCGCACGCTCGGCCGACAGCCGGGCGGCGCCGCTGCCGTGGACCCGGTTGAGCACCAGACCGGCCAGGGGCATGTCCTCGGCGGCCAGCCGCTCCACGAAGTACGCGGCCTCCCGCAGCGCGTCCCGCTCCGGGGCCGCCACCACGAGGAACGCCGTCCCGGGCGCCTGCAGCAGCCGGTACGTCGCATCCGCGCGCGTGCGGAACCCGCCGAAGGTCGTGTCCATCGCGGCCACGAACGTCTGGACGTCCCTGAGGAGTTGACCGCCCAGCAGCTTGCCGAGGGTGCCGGTCATCATCGACATCCCGACGTTCAGGAACTTCATGCCCGCCCGCCCGCCCAGCTTGGCGGGGGCGGTGAGCAGCCGGATCAGCCGGCCGTCGAGGAACGAGCCGAGCCGCTTGGGCGCGTCCAGGAAGTCCAGCGCCGAGCGGGACGGCGGGGTGTCGACGACGATCAGGTCCCACTCGTCCCGCGCGCGCAGCTGCCCGAGCTTCTCCATCGCCATGTACTCCTGCGTGCCCGCGAAGCCCGCAGAAAGCGACTGGTAGAAGGGGTTGTTCAGGATCGCGGCGGCTCGCTCGCCGTCCGCGTGCGCCTCGACGATCTCGTCGAAGGTGCGCTTCATGTCGAGCATCATGGCGTGCAGTTCGCCGTCGCCGTCGACGCCCTTCACCCGGCGCGGGGTGTTGTCGAGCGAGTCGATTCCCATGGACTGGGCGAGCCGGCGCGCCGGATCGATCGTCAGTACGACCACCTTGCGCCCGCGCTCGGCGGCCCTGAGGCCCAGGGCGGCCGCGGTCGTGGTCTTGCCCACCCCGCCCGAGCCGCAGCACACCACGATCCGCGTCTTCGGGTCGTCGAGCAGCGGGTCGACGTCGAGCACGCGCGCGGGGGAGAGGCGGTGGCGGGCGGCGTCCTGTGTGTGGGCCGGCTCCGGGCTCATGACATCCCCTGCTTCCGCTGCTGACGACTCGTGCTTCGCTTGCCCCGACTCATGACAGGCCCTGCTCCCGCAGCTCGGTGGCCAGCTCGTACAGCCCCGCCAGATCCATGCCCTCGGCGAGCAGCGGCAGTTCGTGCAGCGGCAGGCCCTGCTCGGCCAGCACCGCCCGCTGTTCGTGCTCCAGCGCATACCGCTCGGCGTACTCGTCGGCCTGCTGCAGCAGCGGGTCCACCAGCTTCTCCGCGTTCCCACCGCGGCGCGCACCGCCGAGGCCCGCCGCCGACAGCGACCTGGCAACAGAAGAACGCGGCACGCTGCGTACGAGTTCCAGATCCTCCGCGTCCAACACCTCGGGCCGCACCATGTTCACGATGATCCGGCCCACCGGCAGCTTCGCGGTGCGCAGTTCGGCGATGCCGTCCGCGGTCTCCTGGACGGGCATCTCCTCCAGCAGTGTCACCAGGTGCACGGCCGTCTCGGGCGACTTCAGCACCCGCATCACGGCCTGCGCCTGATTGTGTATCGGGCCGATCTTGGCGAGGCCCGCCACCTCGTCGTTGACGTTCAGGAAGCGGGTGATACGGCCGGTGGGCGGCGCGTCCATGACGACGTAGTCGTATGCGAACCGCCCGGCCTTGTCCTTGCGCCGTACCGCCTCGCACGCCTTGCCGGTCAGGAGCACGTCCCTGAGGCCCGGTGCGATGGTGGTGGCGAAGTCGATCGCGCCGAGCTTCTTCAGGGCTCTGCCCGCACCCCCCAGCTTGTAGAACATCTGGAGGTAGTCCAGAAGGGCCAGTTCGGGGTCGATGGCGAGGGCGTACACCTCCCCGCCCCCTGGAGCGACGGCGATCTTCCGCTCCTCGTAGGGCAGCGCTTCCGTCTCGAAGAGCTGCGCGATGCCCTGGCGCCCCTCGACCTCGACGAGAAGCGTCCGCTTCCCCTCGGTCGCGAGGGCCAGCGCGAGGGCGGCGGCGACCGTCGTCTTTCCGGTCCCGCCCTTGCCGCTGACGACCTGGAGCCTGCTCACGTCTTCGAGCCTAACCAGTCTCTGTGCCAACCACGCCACAGCCTGTGGACAACGCGACGGCGGGCGGTGGGCGGGCAGCGGCTAAAGTCGGCCACATGACCAAGTGGGAATACGCGACTGTGCCACTGCTCGTCCACGCGACGAAGCAGATTCTGGACACCTGGGGCGAGGACGGCTGGGAGCTCGTCCAGGTCGTGCCCGGGCCGAACAACCCCGAGCAGCTGGTGGCCTACCTGAAGCGGGAGAAGGCATGAGCGCCGTGGAGGCGAAGCTGGCCGAGCTCGGCCTGACCCTGCCCGAGGTCGTGCCGCCGCTGGCCGCGTACCAGCCGGCCGTGCAGTCCGGCTCCTACGTCTACACGGCCGGACAGCTCCCGATGGTGGAGGGCAAGCTGCCCGTCACCGGCAAGGTCGGCGCGGAGGTCACGGCCGAGGAGGCCAAGGAGCTCGCCCGCACCTGCGCGCTGAACGCCCTGGCGGCCGTCAAGTCCGTCACCGGTGACCTGGACCGCATCGCGCGCGTGGTGAAGGTCGTGGGCTTCGTCGCCTCGGCCTCGGACTTCACCGGCCAGCCCGGCGTGGTGAACGGTGCCAGCGAACTGCTCGGCGAGGTCCTCGGCGACAAGGGCGTGCACGCGCGCAGTGCGGTCGGTGTGGCCGTGCTGCCGCTGGACGCACCGGTCGAGGTCGAGATCCAGGTCGAGCTCGTCCCGTAGCGGATCACTCGCCCTCGGGTCGGTGCTCTGACCTCGGGGACCTCTCGAACATTCGCGCACCACGGGATAGCCTCCGCCCATGGCGAATGGGCAGTGGTTTCCGCAGGACTGGCCGGAACGCATCCGCGGGCTCGCTGACGGCACGCTCACCCCGGTCGTCCCCAAGCGTGCGGCCACCGTCATGCTCCTGAAGGACACAGACCGCGGCCCCGCCGTGCACATGCTGCGCAGACGCGCCTCCATGGCCTTCGCCGGAGGCGCGTACGCATATCCGGGCGGCGGCGTCGACCCCCGCGACGACGAGCACCACGTCCGCTGGGCGGGCCCCACGCGCGCGTGGTGGGCCGAGCGGCTCGGCGTCGACGAGAGGGCGGCCCAGGCGATCGTCTGCGCGGCCGTCCGCGAGACGTACGAGGAGGCGGGCGTCCTGCTCGCCGGGCAGTCCGCGGACTCCGTGGTCGGTGACACCACGGGCGAGGACTGGGAGGCCGACCGTGCGGCCGTGGCCGCCCGTGCGTACTCCTTCGCCGAGTTCCTGGACCGCCGCGGCCTGGTCCTGCGATCGGATCTCCTCGGCGCCTGGACCCGCTGGATCACCCCGGAGTTCGAATCCCGGCGCTACGACACCTGGTTCTTCGTGGCAGCCCTCCCGCACGGCCAGCGCACCCGCAACGCCTCCACGGAGGCCGACCGCACGGTGTGGATCCGGCCCGTGGACGCGGCAGCCTCGTACGACAAGGGCGAGCTGACGATGATGCCGCCCACCATCGCGACCCTGCGCCAGCTGGCCTCCTGTGCCACGGCCGCCGACGCGCTCACCGCGGCCCCCGGCCGCGACCTCACCCCCGTCCTCGCGCAGGCCCGCCTGGAGGGCGGCGAGATCGTGCTGTCCTGGCCGGGCCACGACGAGTTCACGAAACACATCCCGACCGACCGTCCCACCGACAGTCCGACCGACCTTCCTACCGGTGGAGCCTCCGCATGACGGCCGCAGCAGACCTTCCGGGCCGGGCACTGCGGAGCGCTGCCCCGGCCTACGACCGACGACTCGACGGACCGACGACGCCGACGGAAGAGAACACCGCATGACCGACGCAGCAGCCCTTCCCGGCCAGCCGCGGGGCGGGGTTCTCACCGGCCCCGCCACCGCCCGGGCCGTCAACGTCCTGGCGCCCAACGCCTCGGTGATGACCCTCGACGGCACGAACACCTGGATCGTCTCCGAGCCCGACTCCGAGCTGGCCGTCGTCGTCGACCCCGGCCCCCTGGACGAAGGCCACCTGCGCAACGTCGTCGACACCGCCGAGAAGGCCGGCAAGCGCATCGCCCTGACCCTGCTGACCCACGGCCACCCGGACCACGCGGAGGGCGCCGCCCGCTTCGCCGGGCTGACCGGCACGAAGGTGCGGGCCCTGGACCCGGCGCTGCGGCTGGGCGACGAGGGGCTCGGCGCCGGAGACGTGGTCACGGTCGGCGGCCTGGAACTGAGGGTCGTACCGACCCCCGGCCACACCTCGGACTCCCTCTGCTTCCATCTCCCGGCCGACCGGGCCGTCCTGACCGGCGACACCGTCCTGGGGCGCGGCACGACCGTCGTGGCGCACCCCGACGGCCGCCTGGGCGACTACCTGGACTCGCTACGACGGCTGCGGTCGCTGACCGTCGACGACGGCGTCCACACGGTGCTGCCGGGCCACGGCCCCGTCCTGGAGGACGCCCAGGGAGCCGTCGAGTTCTACCTCGCCCACCGTGCCCACCGCCTCGCCCAGGTCGAGACGGCCGTAGAGGACGGCTACCGCACACCGCCCGAGGTCGTCGCGCATGTGTACGCGGACGTGGACCGGTCCCTGTGGCCGGCGGCGGAACTTTCGGTGCGGGCGCAGCTGGAGTACCTGGAGGAGCACGGGCTCATCTAGTCCTTCAGCGCGGGCACGGCGCCTTTCGGACGTGGGGTCACCAAACCAGCCCGTCCGGCGTTTGTGGACGAGGCCGTTCAGGCCGATCGGGCTTCTGGGGGCGAAGCCCCCAGAAGCACCGCCGGGACCAGGCGTCAGCGGGACCGCTTCGCCAGCCGCTCCACGTCCAGCAGGATGACCGCCCGCGCCTCCAGGCGGAGCCACCCGCGCTGCGCGAAGTCGGCCAGCGCCTTGTTGACCGTCTCGCGGGACGCGCCGACCAGCTGGGCCAGCTCCTCCTGCGTCAGGTCGTGGACGACGTGGATGCCCTCCTCGGACTGCACACCGAAGCGGCGCGAGAGGTCCAGCAGCGCGCGGGCGACGCGGCCCGGGACGTCGGAGAAGACCAGGTCGGACATCGCGTCGTTGGTCTTGCGCAGCCGGCGGGCGACGGCGCGCAGCAGGGCGCCGGCCACCTCGGGGCGGGCGCTCAGCCAGGGCTGCAGATCGCCGTGGCCGAGCCCGAGGAGCTTGACCTCGGTGAGGGCGGTGGCCGTGGCGGTGCGCGGGCCCGGGTCGAAGAGCGACAGCTCGCCGATCAGCTCGCTGGGGCCGACGACGGCGAGCATGTTCTCGCGGCCGTCGGGGGAGGTGCGGTGGAGCTTCACCTTGCCCTCGGTGACGACGTACAGCCGGTCACCGGGGTCGCCCTCGTGGAAGAGCGAGTCACCGCGCGCGAGGGTGACCTCACTCATGGAGGCGCGGAGCTCCGCGGCCTGCTCGTCGTCGAGCGCCGCGAAGAGCGGGTTCCGCCGCAGAACGTCGTCCACGAGTTCTCTCCTTGTCGACCTGCTCAGGGGATCTTGCTCCCCCTTGGTACCAGGGGACCGTGCTCCCCATTTTGCCGGACGGTCCAAACAGTGTGATCTGTCACAAGGATGCCGCACACATGTCCCGAGGTAAGCGGCAGGGGTCCAATTGGGGGCCGATCTCCTGGGTCCGGGGCGGATGTCAGTGCCGGGCTTTAGGCTGGCCGGGTGTCCAAAACGCCGGTGAGAGCACAGGCCAAGGGGGCTGGGCGGGTGGTTGTACGTCGTGATTCCGCTGTGGGCGAACAGAACTCCGGTGGCGGAAAGAAACCGGCAAAAGTGACGAAAAGCGCTCCGGTGAAGAAGGCTGCCGCAGCGACGAAGACCGCAGCGAAGAAGACCGCGGTGAAAAAGGCGGCCGTGAAAAAGACCGCGGCCGTCAAGAAAGCTGCCGTCGCGCCCAAGAAGGCCGCTGCCGCGGTCGAGGGCGCCCCGCCGGCGAAGTCCGTCGCCAGGCCGCCGAAGAACGAGTCGCGCACCGCCCTGGTCCGCCGTGCCCGCCGCATCGACCGCGAGCTCGCCGAGGTGTATCCGTACGCCCACCCGGAGCTGGACTTCGAGAACCCCTTCCAGCTCGTGGTCGCCACGGTGCTGTCCGCCCAGACCACCGACCTCAGGGTCAACCAGACGACGCCCGGGCTGTTCGCCAAGTACCCGACGCCGGAGGACCTGGCCGCCGCGAACCCCGAGGAGGTCGAGGAGATCCTCCGTCCGACGGGCTTCTTCCGGGCCAAGACCAAGTCGGTCATGGGGCTGTCGAAGGCGCTGGTGGAGCAGTTCGGCGGGGAGGTCCCCGGCCGCCTAGAGGACCTGGTCAAGCTGCCCGGTGTGGGCCGCAAGACCGCCTTCGTCGTGCTCGGGAACGCCTTCGGGCGGCCGGGCATCACCGTGGACACGCACTTCCAGCGGCTGGTGCGGCGCTGGCAGTGGACGGACGAGACCGACCCGGACAAGATCGAGGCCGCCGTCGGCGGGCTCTTCCCGAAGAGCGACTGGACGATGCTCTCGCACCACGTGATCTTCCACGGCCGCCGCATCTGCCACGCCCGCAAGCCCGCCTGCGGCGCCTGCCCCATCGCTCCGCTCTGCCCGGCGTACGGCGAGGGCGAGACGGATCCGGAGAAGGCGAAGAAGCTGCTCAAGTACGAGAAGGGCGGCTTCCCCGGCCAGCGCCTCAAGCCCCCGCAGTCGTACCTGGACGCGGGCGGCAAACCGGCGCCGCCGCTGGGGGCCGGATGACGGGCGACACGGCCGGGCTCCGGGCCGGGCGGGGCGGACTCAGGAACGATCTCGGGCCTTCGCGACGTTGGACTGGGCAGGACGGGGGTGGCGATGACGCGCGCGAGTAGGGCGAGCAATACGCAGGGTGGGCCGGTGGTGCTCAGCAAGGAGGGGCTGCCCGAGTGGCTGGACCCGGTGGTGCGGGCGGTGGAGACGGTGCAGCCGCTGCAGCTGAGCCGCTTCCTGCCGCCGGAGGACGGGGCGGGGCGGCAGTCCGCCGTACTGATCCTGTTCGGCGAGGGTGCGCGCGGTCCCGAGCTGCTGCTGATGGAGCGGGCGAGTTCGCTCAGGTCGCACGCCGGGCAGCCGTCCTTCCCGGGCGGTGCCCTCGACCCCGAGGACGGCGACCCGAAGGCCGACGGGCCGCTTCGGGCCGCTCTCCGCGAGGCCGAGGAGGAGACCGGGCTCGACCCCTCCGGCGTGCAGCTCTTCGGTGTGCTGCCCAGGCTGTACATCCCGGTCAGCGGCTTCGTGGTGACCCCCGTGATGGGCTGGTGGCGCGAGCCGAGCCCGGTCGGGGTCGTCGATCCGAACGAGACGGCCCGGGTCTTCACCGTCCCCGTGGCGGATCTCACGGACCCGGACAACCGGGCCACCACCGTCCATCCCAGCGGCCACCGAGGTCCGGCATTTCTGGTCGAATCGGCCCTGGTCTGGGGCTTCACGGCCGGAATCATCGACCGTCTGTTCCACTACGCGGGCTGGGAGCGGCCCTGGGACCGGGAGAAGCAGGTCCCGCTCGACTGGCGGTCATGACAGGGTGTCTGCCGTGCTGTGTCTTCCCGGGGGACACTGTGATCGGTTGCCGCTGCGCGGCGGGCCGGCCCCCGGCCGACCTGAGGTGACCGCAGAGTGATGAGGCGAGGCTCGAACCGGTGAACGTGCTGGACATCCTGTTGCTGGTCGCCGCCGTGTGGTTCGCGATCGTGGGTTACCGCCAGGGGTTCGTCGTCGGAATCCTGTCGGTGATCGGCTTCCTGGGCGGCGGTCTCGTCGCCGTCTACGTGCTGCCGGTCATCTGGGACGCTCTGACCGACAACGCCGAGGTGAGCACGACGGCCGCCGTCGTCGCGGTGGTCGTCGTCATCGTCTGCGCCTCCGTCGGCCAGGCCTTGACCACCCATCTCGGCAACAAGCTGCGCCGCTACATCACCTGGTCCCCGGCGCGCGCCCTGGACGCCACGGGCGGCGCCCTCGTCAACGTCGTGGCGATGCTCCTCGTGGCCTGGCTGATCGGCTCGGCCCTGGCGGGTACGACGCTGCCGACGCTCGGCAAGGAGGTCCGCGGCTCCAAGGTGCTCCTCGGCGTCGCCCGGGCCCTGCCCGACCAGGCCGACACCTGGTTCGCGGACTTCTCCTCGGTCCTCGCGCAGAACGGCTTCCCGCAGGTCTTCAGCCCGTTCTCGAACGAGCCGATCAACGACGTCCGTCCCCCCGACCCGGCCCTCGCGAACAGCCCCGTCGTCACGCGCGCGAAGCGCTCCATCGTCAAGGTCATGGGCACCGCGCAGAGCTGCGGCAAGGTCCTGGAGGGCAGCGGCTTCGTCTTCGGTGACCGCCGCGTCATGACCAACGCGCATGTGGTCGGAGGCGTCGACGAGCCCACCGTCCAGATAGGCGGCGAGGGCAGGAAGTACGACGCGACGGTCGTCCTCTACGACTGGCACCGCGACATTGCCGTACTCGACGTACCCGATCTCAAGGCGCCCGCCCTGAAGTTCACCACCACGGACGCCCGCAGCGGCGACGACGCGATCATCGCGGGCTTCCCGGAGAACGGGTCGTACGACGTACGGGCCGCACGCGTGCGTGGCCGCCTCCCGGCCAACGGCCCGGACATCTACCACCGCGGCACTGTCCGCCGGGACGTCTACTCGCTGTACACGACCGTCCGCCAGGGCAACTCCGGCGGGCCGTTGCTCACACCCAAGGGCCATGTGTACGGCGTGGTGTTCGCGAAGTCCCTCGACGACGCCAATACGGGGTACGCCCTCACCGCGGACGAGATCCAGGAGGACATCGCCAAGGGGCGTACCGCGAACCAGCAGGTGGACAGCGACAGCTGCGCGCTGTGAGCCGCCGTTCGGGGGAGTGCGGCGGGTCAGCCTCGGGGATGGCGCAGGCGTACCGAGACCCAGCGGGCCCGGCGGCGCAGAATGCGCGGAATGCCCACCCTGAGGTCCGTGCCCGCCATCTGCGGTGCACCGCCTCGCTGGTGGGAGCTCAGGCCACTGGCCGAGCGGCGAGTGCGTGCTGCGTCACTGTAGTCGTGCGTCCAGCCCATACCCCGACGTCTGCCCCCGCCCCAAGGTCGATAACCGCCCCCTGAGCCCCCAATTGGCCTATGCGCCGGGCAATTGGCCGTTCGTAGGACACACGTTCAGATCCGGATACCGGGCGCATCGGCTCGGTCACCGATCGGGCTCGGGGTCTTTCAGCCAATTGACCAGTTCTGTCGAGAAAGCGACCGGATCCTCCTCGTGCGGGAAGTGCCCCAGTCCGTCGAACAGCCGCCAGCGGTACGGCGCTTCGACGTACTCGCCGGATCCGGCCGCGCTGCGTGTGCGCATCACCGGGTCGAGCGAACCGTGCAGATGGAGGGTCGGCACCCGAAGGGGGCGCTTCATGCGGCGGTTGAACTGGATGCCGTCCGGGCGGGCCATGGAGCGGACCATCCAGCGGTACGGCTCGACCGAGCAGTGCGCCGTCGACGGGATGCACATCGCGCGGCGGTACGTCTGAACCGCCTCGTCGTCCGGCAGGTTCGGCCCGGACCACTCCCGGATCAGCTCGGCGACGAGCGCGCCGTCGTCCGCGGTGAGCTGCCGCTCGGGGATCCAGGGGCGCTGGAACCCCCAGATGTAGGAGCCGGCGCGGGTCTGCTTGACGTCCGAGAGCATCGCGGAGCGCCAGCGCCGGGGGTGCGGCATGGACGCGACAGCGAGCCGCCGTACGAGCTTGGGGCGCATCACGGCCGCCGTCCACGCCAGATATCCGCCCAGGTCATGGCCGACCAGGGCGGCGTCCGGCTCGCCCAGGGAGCGGATCACGCCGGTGATGTCGAGGGCGAGGTTCGCGGGGTCGTAGCCGCGCGGGGTGCGGTCGCTGCCGCCGACGCCGCGCAGGTCCATGGCGACGGCGCGGAAGCCCGCGTCGGCCAGTGCGGTCAGCTGGTGCCGCCAGGTCCACCAGAACTGCGGGAAGCCGTGCAGCAGCAGCACCAGCGGCCCGTCGCCGGCCTCGGCGATGTGGAAGCGGGCGCCGTTGGCGGCCACGTCCCGATGGGTCACCTTCGTCCCGTCGGGCAGGGCGTCCGGCCGTACGACCGAGGTGGATTGCGCCGAAGGTGATTGCCCCGCGGAGGGGGAGGAGCCCGTCATGAGGACGAGCGTGCCACAGCCTCGATGGCCGCGGGGGCCCGGTCCTCGAGCGCCGGGGTCTCCGGCTGCTCCGGCCGCGGGTGCGGCTTGGCCTTCTGCAGCACGCCCGCCGTCTCCTTCATCGACGCCGCGACCTTCTGCGGGCCCTTGCCCTTCTTCGCCTTCTTCGCGAAGACCACGCCGATCAGCGCGAGGACGACCGCGACCAGCACGTTCGCCGCGAAGGACAGCAGGAAGCAGATCGCGAGGTTCCAGTCGCTCCAGGTCCGAATGCCGTACGCCAGCGCGAAGTTCAGCATCGGCAGCGAGAACACCAGGACCGCGGCGGCCACCGTGAACGCGCCGCCGCTCGTCGCGCCGCGCTTGACGTCCTGCTTGAGCTGCGCCTTGGCCAGCGCGATCTCGTCGTGCACGAGCGCCGACATCTCGGCCGTCGCGGAGGCGAACAGCTGGCCGATGCTGCGTTCGGCGCCGACCGGGCTGCCGTCGGGTGCGCTCATCGCGGTCTCCCTCGTCCTACTGCTTGTGTACGGTCCTTTTGTACCGTCCCGTCAGATCATGCCGGACGGTCGTCGTCCTCGCCTGCCCCGCCCGGCACTTCGGCAAGCGCGCGTCGTTCGGCGGCCTTCCGTTCGGCGGTCCGGCGGTGCTCGGCGGCCTTCTTCTCGTAGATCGCGGCCATCCGCAGGTGGTACGCGGGATCGTCCTCCTCGTAGATGTCCGGGATGCCGTCGAGGTCCTCGTCGCGCTCCTCGGCCTCGCACAGCCTGCGGTACTTGGCGTTCCGGATCTTCAGCAGCGCCGTCGCCAGGGCCGCCGCGACGAGGGAGCCCATCAGTACGGCGGCCTTGACCTCGTCCGTCAGCACGGCGTCCCCGGCGAAGGCGAGTTCGCCGATCAGCAGCGACACGGTGAAGCCGATGCCGGCCAGCGTCGCCACCGCGAACACGTCGGCCCAGGCGAGGTCCTCGCTGAGCGAGGCCCGGGTGAAACGGGCTGTCAGCCACGTACCGCCGAAGATCCCGACCGCCTTGCCGACGACGAGCCCGAGGACGACGCCCAGTGTCTCCGGCTTGGTGAACACGTCGCCGAGCGCGCCGCCCGAGATGGCGACACCGGCACTGAACAGCGCGAAGAGGGGCACGGCGAGGCCCGCCGACAGCGGCCGTACGAGGTGCTCGATGTGCTCGCCCGGGGAGTGCTCCTCGCCCTCGTGGCGGTGGCAGCGCAGCATCAGGCCCATCGCCACGCCCGCGATCGTCGCGTGGACGCCGCTGTTGTACATCAGCGCCCAGATGACGAGCGCGAGTGGGATGTACACGTACCACCCGCGCACGCCCTTCCTCAGCAGCAGCCAGAAGACGGCGAGGCCCACGACGGCGCCGCCCAGCGCGGCGAAGTCGATGGTGTTCGTGAAGAAGACCGCGATGATCAGGATCGCGAAGAGGTCGTCCACGACCGCCAGGGTGAGCAGGAAGGCACGCAGCGCGCTCGGCAGCGACGTGCCGATGACGGCGAGCACCGCCAGCGCGAACGCGATGTCGGTGGCCGTGGGCACCGCCCAGCCCCGGAGCGAGCCGCCGCCGCTCAGGTTGGTGAGGGTGTAGACGAGCGCCGGTACGGCCATCCCGCACAGAGCCGCGACGACCGGCAGCGCGGCCGCCCTGGGGTCCCGGAGATCACCGGCGACCAGCTCACGCTTGAGCTCGATGCCGGCGACGAAGAAGAACACCGCGAGGAGCCCGTCGGCGGCCCAGTGCGCGACCGACAGATGCAGGCCGAGGGCCCCGGGGCCGAAGCGGAAGTGGCTGACGCTCTCGTAGCTGTCGTGCAGCGCGGGTATGTTCGCCCAGATCAGAGCCGTGATCGCGGCTATGAGCAGCAGTACACCGCCGACGGTCTCGGTGCGCAGCGCGTCCGCGACGAAGGTCCGCTCGGGCAGCGACAGACGTCCGAGAACCTTGCGGGGGGCGGTGGTGCGGGGCGCGGTCACGGGGAGACCTCCGGTCGGTGGGCAGGGGAGTGGTTCTCGCCGACCAGACTTCCCGGCACACCTTGAGGGTCACGCTGTTTTGCTTAGTTTACCTAAAAGGGGCGCCCGGCGCGTCCGCGCGCCGGGCGCCCCTTCGGGACCGAGGGACCAGGGGACTACGCGGGTCAGTCCTCGCTGGGCGCCGCCGGGAGCTTCTCCTGGATGAGGTCCATGACCGTCGAGTCCGTCAGCGTCGTCACATCGCCGAGCTGGCGGTTCTCGGCGACGTCCCGCAGCAGGCGCCGCATGATCTTGCCGGAGCGGGTCTTCGGCAGCTCCGCCACCGGCAGGATCCGCTTCGGCTTGGCGATGGGGCCGAGGGTGGCGCCGACGTGGCCCCGCAGCTCCGCGACGAGGTTCTCGTCCTCGGCGTTCGCCGTGCCGCGCAGGATCACGAAGGCGACGATCGCCTGACCCGTCGTCTCGTCCGCCGCGCCGACGACGGCCGCCTCGGCCACCGACGGGTGCGAGACGAGCGCGGACTCGACCTCGGTGGTGGAGATGTTGTGCCCGGAGACGAGCATGACGTCGTCCACGCGGCCCAGCAGCCAGATGTCGCCGTCGTCGTCCTTCTTCGCCCCGTCACCGGCGAAGTACTTGCCCTCGAACCGCGACCAGTACGTGTCGAGGAAGCGCTGGTCGTCTCCCCAGATGGTGCGCAGCATGGACGGCCACGGCTCGGTGAGGACCAGGTAGCCACCGCCGCCGTTGGGCACCTCGTTCGCCTCGTCGTCCACGACGGTCGCGGAGATACCGGGCAGCGGTGTCTGCGCGGAGCCCGGCTTGGTCGCGGTGACACCCGGCAGCGGCGAGATCATCATCGCGCCGGTCTCGGTCTGCCACCAGGTGTCCACGATCGGCGTCCGGTCGGCGCCGATGTTCTTCCGGTACCAGATCCAGGCCTCGGGGTTGATCGGCTCACCCACTGAGCCGAGGACACGGAGGGAGGAGAGGTCGAACTTCGCGGGGATGTCGTCGCCCCACTTCATGAACGTACGGATCGCCGTCGGCGCCGTGTACAGGATCGTCACCCCGTACTTCTGCACGATCTCCCAGAACCGGCCCTGGTGCGGGGTGTCCGGCGTGCCCTCGTACATGACCTGCGTCGCGCCGTTCGCGAGCGGACCGTAGACGATGTACGAGTGCCCGGTGACCCAGCCCACGTCGGCCGTGCACCAGTAGACGTCGGTCTCCGGCTTGAGGTCGAAGACGGCGTGGTGGGTGTACGCGGTCTGCGTGAGGTAGCCGCCGGAGGTGTGCAGGATGCCCTTCGGCTTACCCGTCGTACCGGACGTGTACAGGATGAACAGCGGGTGCTCCGCCTCGAACGCCTCCGGGGTGTGCTCGGCCGACTGCCGCTCGACGATCTCGTGCCACCACACGTCGCGGCCCTCGGTCCAGGCGACCTCCTGGCCGGTACGGCGGACCACGAGCACGTGCTCGACGTTGTCCACCTTGCCGATCGCCTCGTCGACGGCCGGCTTGAGCGCGGACGGCTTGCCGCGCCGGTAGCCGCCGTCGGAGGTGATGACGACCTTGGCGTCGGCGTCCTGGATGCGGGTGGCGAGGGCGTCGGCCGAGAAGCCGCCGAAGACGACGGAGTGCGCGGCGCCGATGCGGGCGCACGCCAGCATGGCGATCGCCGTCTCCGGGATCATCGGCATGTAGACGGCGACCCGGTCGCCCGCCTGGACACCCAGCTCCAGCAGGGCGTTGGCGGCCCTGCTCACCTCGTCCTTGAGCTCGGCATAGGTGAAGGCACGGCTGTCGCCGGGCTCGCCCTCGAAGTGGATGGCGACGCGGTCGCCGTTCCCCGCCTCGACATGCCGGTCCACGCAGTTGTACGCGACGTTGAGCTCGCCGTCCTTGAACCATTTGGCGAACGGCGGGTTCGACCAGTCCAGCGTCTCGGTCGGTTCCTTGGCCCAGGTCAGCCGCCGGGCCTGCTCGGCCCAGAAGCCGAGCCTGTCAGCCTTGGCCTGTTCGTACGCCTCCGCCGTGACGTTGGCGCCCGCAGCCAGGTCAGCCGGCGGCGCGAAGCGTCGCTCCTCCTTCAAGAGGTTGGCCAGGCTTTCGTTGCTCACGACATCTCCCTTTCTCAGGGTGTCCGTTGTGTCCCAGGCCACAGCTCATCAGACCCGGGGTGCCGATGACAAGGGCCGACCGGAAATTGGTTTAGACCTGTGGGCGGGGTGCTGAGGCGTCCGGAGCCATCTGTACCCACGGACGCCGACGGGGTGGAGTTCAGCACTTGTAATGGCTCTCACCTCCCAGTGCCCCGGTGCCGCGCGGAGACGGCCGTATCTTTCCCGGCGCGGGCGGGTCCGGACAGCCCGGTGCCGGACACACCACGGGTGCGCGACCCGTACCGAGCGGAGCCGCACACCCGTGGTCAACCGCCGTCGGTCAGGCGGACCGGTCCGACGCCTCCACGTGGTCGAACACCTTGCCCTCCTCCGCCTCCGTGAGCAGATACGCCTGTGCCTCGCCGACGTGGAAGTACATTCCGTGCAGTTCCAACGCGCCGTCCCGCAGTGCCCGCGACACCGACTCGTGGGCGTGCAGATGCTCCAACTGCTGGACCACATTGGTCAGACAGAGCTGCTCGACCGCGTCCGCCGGCGCCCGGCCCGCGAGCCGGGCCCAGGGTCGGCCCTTGTCGGCCATGCGCTCAAGGCTCGGCAGTCCGTGCCGGAGCCACCGCTTCAGCGGCGTCCGGGCGCCGCCGGGTTCGGTGTCGAGCAGGGCCTGCATGGCCCCGCACCCGGAGTGCCCGCACACCGTGATGGACCGCACCTGCAACACGTCCACCGCGTACTCGATCGCGGCCGCCACCGAGTCGTCGCCGCTCTCCTCGCCGGGGAGAGGAACGAGGTTCCCGACGTTGCGCACCACGAACAGGTCGCCCGGACCACTGGAGGTGATCATGGACGTGACGAGCCGCGAGTCGGCGCAGGTGAGGAAGAGCTGGGACGGCCGCTGCCCCTCCCTCGCGAGCCGGGCCAGCTCACTGCGCACGAGCGGTGCGGTGTTGCGCTGGAACGCGCTGATGCCGCGCGCCAGTTGGTGCCCGCTCCGGCCGCCGGGCCCCTGGATCCCACCCGGCCCACTCGGGCCACCTGGGGCATCGGGGTGACCGGTGTCCGGCGCGGACTGCGGGCGCTCGCACTGGTGGTTGCGCCAGGGTGTCCAGGGACGGCAGCGGCAGCCGACGGAGGACTCGCCTTGCTCCTCGCGGAGCGGGGTGGGTTCGGTCAGGCTTCGGGTACCGGTCCGGCGGCCGGTCACCTCGGCGGAGCCGCCCTGTGCGGTGTGTGTGTTCTGCCAGTCCTGCAGTGACTCGTATGCCGCGTGGTCCATGAACGACCCGTCCAACTCCACGACGGCGTGGGCGCCTTGGGGTACGAGATGCAGGGCCCGGCTGAGCCGCGGCACCGCGAGGAACGTCAACTGCCCTCGGACATGTACGTGATGGACTCCTTCCTTCTCCTCGTGGGTGATGCGGGTGCGGGCGAGGCGGTTCATGGCGACGGCGACGGCCACGGCGATCCCGAGGGCCACGCCCTCCAGGACGCCGAGGAACACCACGCCGAGTGTGGTGACGGCGTACACCAGCACCTCTCGGTGGCGGGTCACCGTGCGGATGTGGTGCAGGGACACCATCTGGATGCCGACGGCCATCACCAGGGCGGCGAGCGAGGCGAGCGGGATGAGCTCCAGGAGCGGGACCATCAGCAGCGCGGCGATCACTACGAGAACGCCGTGCAGCATCGTGGAGTTCCGGCTCACCGCGCCCGCGTTCACATTCGCCGAACTTCGCACGGCGACACCGGCGACCGGCAGTCCGCCGAGCGTGCCGGAGACGATGTTGGCGGCTCCCTGCCCCAGCAGTTCGCGGTCCAGGTCGGCGCGTCCGACGCGGGCGGTCAGGCCGGGTCTTGCGGCCATCAGCTTGTCCACGGCGACCGCGCCGAGCAGGGACTGCACGCTGCACACCAGCGTGGTGGTCAGCACGGCCGCGGTCAGGCCGAGGGCAGGACCCTCGGGAAACCCGGCCAGGGCATGGCTGCTCCAGGACGGCAGGTCGACCTTGGGCACGGCGACCCCCGAGAGCGAGGCGGCCGCGGTGGCGCCGGCCACGGCGACGAGCGCGGCGGGGATCCTGCGCAGCAGGTGTCCGGCCCGGCCGGGGATCCGCGGCCAGAGCAGCAGCAGGGTGAGGGTCAGGACGCTGACGGTCACGGCGGCGGGGTGCAGGTTCGCCAACTGGGCGGGCAGTGCCCGGAGGTTGGCGAGGACGGAGCTCTGCGGGGTGCCGCCGAGGACGATGTGCAGCTGGGCGACGGCGATGGTGACGCCGATTCCGGCGAGCATGCCGTGCACGATGGCGGGGCTCACGGCGAGCGCGGTGCGCGCCACGCGCAGGCAGCCGAGGCCCAGTTGGGCGAGGCCGGCGAGGACCGTGACCGCGCAGGTCGTACGCCAGCCGTAGCGGTGGATGAGGTCGGCGGTGACGACCGTGAGTCCTGCGGCGGGGCCGCTGACCTGCAGCGGACAGCCGCCGATCCGGCCGGCGACGAGCCCGCCGACCCCGGCCGCCACCAGGCCGGCCTGGAGCGGGGCGCCGGTGGCGAGGGCGATGCCCAGCGACAGCGGGAGGGCGATCAGGAAGACCGCGACGGCGGCCGAAAGGTCGGCGCCCGCGATGCGGAAGCGGCGGCGTGGGTTCGGCGGTGGGCTGTGGGGTTGGTGGTCGGCCTGGGGCCGATTCGGATCGGTGGCGCGGGTGGGGGCGCAGGCTGACATGTTTCCCGTCTCCTCCGGGCAGCGCGGTCGCGGATCAGGTCGTCCCCGTCGATGGGCGGGGGTCGGGACGCGGCCGTGGGTCACGGCGTGCAGCGGCGGGATGAATCAACTCTCGGTAAATGGATCGTAATTCAGAGTAAAGGCCAGGCATAGACTTTCCTGGCAAATGGGGTAATTACTCACTCCAATGAGTGAAGCGGTCATTTCATCGGCTTGTCGTACTAATTCCTTCTCGGCCCCGTGCGACCTTGGCGGCGCTGTCGGGCTGGCCCGGCATACCACCAGAAAACGCCCTCATCGGCGTTGGCCTGAGAGAAGGAAGAAGGTGAGCGGAACATGACCGCCACCCAGAGGATCGCCGTGGGCGTCGTGATCACCGCGTCCTGTGCCGCGTGGGTCGCCGGCTGTGCGATCGGCTCCAACGGTCACAAGGCGGGTGCCCTCGGTCCGCAGAAGGCCCGTCCGGTCCATGCGAAGGGGAGCGCGGTCCGCCTGATCGGCGACGGCTCCACCGCGTACACCGGAGCGCAGCCGCACCTGCCCAGACCCGAGCGCCTGCGGCCCGGACAGAAGCCCCCGCAGTTCGTCGTCTTCTCCTGGGACGGCGCCGGCGAGGACAGCCAGAAGCTGTTCTCCCACTTCCGCAAGCTCTCCAAGGCCAACCACGCGACCATGACGTACTTCCTCAGCGGCGTGTACATGCTGCCGGAGGAGAAACGCGACCTCTACAAGCCCCCGGAGCACTCGCCGGGCAGCTCGGACATCGGCTTCAACGACGAGCAGGGCATCGCCGACACCGTGAAGCAGCTGCGCCTGGCGTGGCTGGAGGGCAACGAGATCGGCACCCACTTCAACGGCCACTTCTGTGGGAGGAACGGCGGGGTCGGCGAGTGGTCGGTCGCGCAGTGGATGAGCGAGATCGCACAGGCCAAGAAGTTCGTGAAGAGCTGGAAGACCAACTCCGGCATGGAGAAGGCGGCCCCCCTGCCCTTCGACTACGACAAGGAACTCATCGGCGCGCGCACGCCCTGTCTGGAGGGCCAGAAGAACTTCGTGAAGGCGGCGAGCCGCCTGGGCTTCCGCTACGACACCAGCGGGGTCAACGACCAGGTCTGGCCGAAGAAGCGCGAAGGCCTGTGGGACCTGTCGATGCAGCTCGTGCCCTTCCCCGGGCATTCCTACGAGCAGCTCACCATGGACTACAACTTCATGGTCAACCAGTCCGGCACGCAGACCCAGGGCGACCCCGACAAGTTCGACTACTGGGGCGACCAGATGCGCGACGGCCTGCTCAAGGGCTTCCGCCGCGCCTACGAGGGCAACCGTGCGCCCCTGGTCATCGGCAACCACTTCGAGTCCTGGAACGGCGGCACCTATATGCGGGCCGTCGACGAGGTCGTCGAGAGCGTCTGCAACAAGCCCGACGTGCGCTGTGTGTCCTTCCACCAGCTGGCCGACTGGCTGGACGCCCAGGACCCGCAGACCCTGGCCAAGCTGCGCACCCTGAAGGTCGGCCAGGCGCCCAAGCAGGGCTGGGCGGCCTTCCTGTCGGGCCACCCGGCCCCGGCCCCGAAGGGGGCACCCGGGGCGCCGGCCGCCAAGCAGTAGCCGTCAGGCGGAGGCGGTGACGCCCTCACCGAGCACGAACCCGGGGTCGACCTGCGCGGCCAGGTCGGCCCCGGTGCGGGCATCGCCCCACGAGGCCGCGTTCTTCAGGTGGAAGTGCACCATCTGGCGCGTGTAGCGCTCCCAGTCGCGCAGCTCGTACGTCGCGTCCGTGGCGACCTGGAGGGCGCGCAGGGCACGGCGGTTGGCGTCCTCCAGGAACTCGAACGAGAGCGGCCGGCCCTTCTCCATGGCGCGCACCCAGTCCGAGTGCCCGACGGTCATCAGCAGGTCGTCCCCGACCTCGGCGCGGAGGAAGTCGAGGTCGTCCGGCCCGTGCACCTTGTTGCCGACGACCTTCAGGACGACGCCGTAGTCACGGGCGTACTCCTTGTACTGGCGATAGACGGAGACCCCCTTCCGGGTCGGCTCGGCGACGAGGAACGTGATGTCGAAGCGGGTGAACATGCCGGAGGCGAAGGAGTCCGAGCCCGCCGTCATGTCCACCACGACGTACTCGCCCTGCCCGTCCACCAGGTGGTTCAGGCACAGCTCCACCGCTCCCGTCTTGGAGTGGTAGCAGGCGACCCCCAGGTCGGCGTCGGTGAAGGGGCCGGTGACCATCAAACGGACGGCGCCGCCGTCGAGTTCCACCGGTCGTGCACAGGCCTCGTAGACCGGGTTGTCCTCGCACACCCGCAGCAGTCGCGAGCCCTCGCCGGGCGGGGTGGTCTTGATCATCGTCTCGGCGGAGGTGATCCGAGGGTTGCAGCCGCGCAGATGGTCCTTGATCAGCGGCAGCCTCTCGCCCATCGCGGGCAGCGCGGCGGCTTCCGCCTCGTCGAGGCCCAGCGCGGCGCCCAGGTGCTGGTTGATGTCCGCGTCCACGGCGAGGACCGGCGCTCCGGTGGCCGCGAGATGACGGATGAACAGGGAGGACAGGGTCGTCTTGCCGCTGCCGCCCTTCCCGACGAAAGCAATTTTCATGTTCACAAAGAGTAGTGGGGCGATAGCTGTATGTGGCAGGTGGGCGTGAAGAAGACCACTCAATCGTGGGGTGCGCCCCAGGGGTGGCTAGTGTCGTACTCATGAGTACGACAGGCGCGAACGCCGATCCGCTCGCGGCCCTGGGCTCGCTGCCCGGGGTGGCCGAGTCCGTGGAATCCGTGCGCAAGGCCGTGGACCGGGTCTACGGGCACCGGGTCATGCGGCGCCGCAGCAACGAGATCACCTCCGAGGCGGCGCTGCGCGGTGCCCGCGGTTCCGCGGCGCTGTCGGGCGCCGACTGGGCTCTTGAGGAGGTGCGCCGGCGCACCGACTTCAGCGGTGACGACGACGCGCGTGTGATGGGCGCGGCCCTCAGGCTGACCGCGGAGGCGGGCCAACTGCTGTCCGTCTGGCGGCAGTCGCCCCTGAGGGTGCTCGCCCGGCTGCACCTGGTGGCCGCCGCCACCAACGAGGACGAGGTCGGGCGGCCGCGGCTGGCGGGCGAGCCGGTCGACGAGCCGCTGATCGAGCTGCCGCTGCCGGGCGCCGACGAGGTGCACGGCCGACTGGAGGGTCTCGCGGAGCTGATCATCACCGGCAGCTCCGCGCCCGCCCTGGTGACGGCCGCCGTCGTCCACGGCGAACTCCTCGCACTGCGCCCCTTCGCGTCCCACAACGGCCTGGTCGCGCGCACCGCCGAGCGCATCGTCCTGGTGGGCAGCGGCCTCGACCCGAAGTCCGTCTGCCCGGCCGAGGTCGGGCACGCCGAACTGGGGCGCGCCGCCTATCTGGCGGCGCTGGAGGGGTACGTCTCCGGTACGCCGGACGGCATGGCCGCCTGGATCGCCCACTGCGGCAGGGCGGTCGAGCTGGGTGCACGCGAGTCGACGGCCGTGTGCGAGGCGCTGCAGCGAGGGGCGGCGTAGGAAGCCCCGCAGGGTGCGGAAAAGGGTTGCGGCGGTACGAGGATTCGTACCGCCGCTGGCATGTTCACCGAGTTACCAAGCGTCCTCGATATGTCGCCCATCAGGCCGGGAACTTTGCCCGTGACCTGGTGTGGCTGGCCCGTAATCGACGGGTCGACGTCGCGTGGGTGCCCGGTGTTCATGCTTCGGTCCGTGGGGCCAAATGCGTTATTAAGGTGATCCTTTCGGATGTCCTTGGTCTCGCGGGCCGTTAACCCCTTTGTACTCCAGGTCCGAAGCAAGCGGAACCCCTGGCTGTACTTCTTTACTTTTGGTCTCAAATAGGATGTAAACGGGCGCCGGGATGTCGAACAGATTCTTGCTGCCGGCGAACCGTCAGGTCAGACGATGGCTGCCCGGCGCCGACTGGCGTACCAGACAAGACCCGCGGTAGCCGCCGCGGCGCCTATTGCCGCGGCCGCGACGAGGGCCGGACGCGGCGGTACGGAGAATGCGGGGATCCGCTGCTTGAGCCGGACCGGCCGGTGGAAATCGAGAATCGGCCACCCGCGCGCGAGTGCCTCGCGGCGCAGCGCGCGGTCCGGGTTCACGGCGTGCGGAAGGCCGACCTCCCGCAGCATCGGAAGGTCGGTCACCGAGTCGCTGTAGGCGTAGCAGCGCTCGAGGTCGTACCCCTCGGACCGGGCCAGTTCCTTGATCGCCTCGGCCTTCGTCGGGCCGTACGCGTAGTACTCCACCTCGCCGGTGTAGCAGCCGTCCTCGCCCACGACCATGCGTGTCGCCACCACGCGGTCCGCGCCGAGCAGCTCGCCGATCGGCTCCACCACCTCGGCACCCGAGGTCGACACGATGACGACGTCGCGGCCGGCGGTGTGGTGCTCCTCGATGAGGGAGGCGGCCTCGTCGTAGATGATCGGGTCGATCAGGTCGTGCAGCGTCTCGGCGACTATCTCCTTGACCTGCTGGACGTTCCAGCCGCGGACGAGTGAGGACAGGTACTCGCGCGTCCGCTCCATCTGGTCGTGGTCCATGCCGCCGAGGAGGAAGACGAACTGGGCATATGCGGTACGCAAGGCGGCCCGGCGGTTGATCAGGCCGCCTTGGTAGAACGACTTGCTGAACGTGAGCGTGCTCGACTTCGCAATGACCGTCTTGTCCAGGTCAAAGAAGGCCGCTGTGCGGGGCAAGGAGTGGTTTTCCACGCCCCGAGCATAGGCGCAGCCCATTCGGCGTAAGCTGGGGCGCGTGGGTTTGCCTGAGAAGGGTCTCGGGTACACCATGGAAGTCACGGATCGTTCGCGACCGTGCTAACCCGGTCCGGCTCCTCCCCCCCCGAGTCGGCCGTGGAGACGACCCCCACTCTCCCCCCCGGTGGGGGTCGTCGCATGTCCGGACGGGTTTTCTCTCTTCTTCCTCTTGCCGGCGCGGCTGTACGGCCGTCACGAGGCGGCTGCGGCCGCCTCTTCCGCATGTTCATGATCCATCACTGTGTGTAGCCGTCAGGCTGCTCTGTGGAAGTCGCGCACGGGTGGGCGCAGGCGTCACCGGTATGGGTGATGGCGTTATTCACAACCACCGACTTGTCCACAGTTATCGACCATGATCCACAAGATTTCCGGGATCGCTGCACCGTGA
The DNA here is from genome assembly GCF_053598255.1 of Streptomyces sp. NPDC001157. Taxonomy (NCBI): domain Bacteria; kingdom Bacillati; phylum Actinomycetota; class Actinomycetes; order Kitasatosporales; family Streptomycetaceae; genus Streptomyces; species Streptomyces sp. NPDC001157. The sequence continues at coordinate 11,621 of NZ_JBSFJW010000053.1, read as the reverse complement.
TTCAAACGCGTCCCGCTCGCGCCGAGTTCAAGACCGGTTCCGGTTTGTCGGGCGGGTTTGGCCGGTTCGTATCGGCCGCTCATATGGAGACCGGTTGCCGGTTCTTCACACGTTTGGGAATCGCGGGGCCGCAGGGGCTGCGCGAGAGATGCAGTGAAGGGGGACTCAGACCGTGGCCGGAGCTGTCACACATGAACCGCCGCCCGCCGCCTCGGGGCAGCAGGCCGGACCACTGATCGTCACGGAGGACGTCGAACTCCTCGACGACCTGCTGCGCCTGTGCGCCGCGGCAGGAGCGACACCCGAGGTCCACCACTCGGTGCCGGAGCGCGCGGGCGGCTGGGAGGCCGCACCGCTCGTCCTGGTCGGTGACGACGCCGCGCGGCGGCTGCGCGGAGCCGCCCGCAGACGAGGAGTGGTGCTGGTCGGCCGCGACCAGGACGACTCCGGGGTCTGGCGCCGGGCCGTGGAGATCGGCGCCGACCACGTGCTCGTGCTGCCGGACGGTGAACAGTGGCTGGTCGACCGCATCGCCGATGTGGCCGAGGGCGTGGGCCGGCCCGCGCTCACCGTCGGCGTCATCGGGGGCCGCGGCGGGGCCGGGGCGTCCACGCTCGCGTGCGCCCTCGCCGTCACCTCCGCCCGCGAGGGGCTGCGCACCCTGCTCGTGGACGCCGATCCGCTGGGTGGCGGACTCGACGTACTGCTCGGCGGTGAAAGCGCCGAGGGACTGCGCTGGCCCGCCTTCGCCGCCTCCCGCGGCCGGGTCGGCAGCGGGGCCCTGGAGGAGTCGCTGCCGCAGCTCCACTCCCTGCGGGTGCTCAGCTGGGACCGCGGCGACCGCATCGCCGTCCCGGCCCAGGCCGTACGGGCGGTGCTGGCCGCGGCCAGACGGCGGGGCGGCACCGTCGTCGTCGATCTGCCCCGCCGCATCGACGACGGGGTCGCCGAGGCCCTGGCCCAGCTCGACCTCGGCCTTCTGGTCGCCCCCGGCGAACTGCGCGCCGTCGCCGCAGCCGGGCGGGTGGCCTCCGCCGTCGGCATGGTCGTGCGCGACCTGCGGGTCGCGGTACGAGGGCCGTACGCGCCCGGACTGGACGACCGAGAGGTGGCCCGGCTGCTCGGACTGCCCCTGGCCGGCGAGCTGCCCGTGGAGTCGGGGCTGCTGCGCCCGGGGGAGGGCAGGACGCCGCCCGCGGCGGACGGTCGTGGCCCCCTGGCGCGCTTCTGCAAGGAGTTCTGGGAGCGGGCGCTGACGGAGGCGGGGAGCGCATGAGCACGAATGCGGGAGACGACGGGACGGGCGGCTCGATGGTCGCTTCGGTGCGGGCGGCTCCCAGAGCGGTGTGGCGGCCGGGCGACGGGCCGCGCGTGCCGTCGTGGGCCGGGCCGCGTCTGTCCTCGGAGACGGCCGGGCGGCTGGGCGAGATGCCGCGCCCCGGCTCGGCGGGGCAATGGCGGCCGGGCGGCGGTCCGGCATCCGCGGCCGTTGCCTCGGAGATGCCCTCCGGGCTCCTGGACGGCGTGCGACAGTGGCTGGTCGAGAGCGGGGCCGAGCCGACACCCGCGCGCGTGGCGCAAGCCCTGCGGGAGCAGGGGCGGGTCCTGGGGGATGCCGAAGTCCTCGGTGCGGCCGAGCAGTTGCGGTCCGAACTCGTCGGCAGCGGGCCCCTCGAACCACTGCTTGCCGATCCGTCGGTCACAGACGTGCTGGTGTCCGCCCCGGACCGGATCTGGGTCGACCGGGGCGGCGGACTGGAACTGACCTCGGTCTCCTTCCCGGACGCGGCCGCCGTACGACGTCTCGCGCAGCGCCTGGCCGCGGTGGCCGGGCGGCGGCTCGACGACGCACGGCCATGGGCCGATGCCCGGCTGCCCGACGGGACGCGGCTGCACGCGGTGCTGCCGCCGGTGGCTGTCGGCTGCACCTGTCTGTCGCTGCGCGTCGTACGGCCCCGGGCGTTCACGCTCGACGAGCTGGTCGCGGCGGGCACGGTACCGCCGGGCGGTGACCGCGTACTGCGGGCGCTGCTCGAGGCACGACTGTCCTTCCTCGTCAGCGGTGGAACAGGCAGCGGCAAGACGACTTTGCTGAGCGCGCTGCTCGGACTGGTCGGACGCGGCGAGCGGATCGTGCTCGCCGAGGACTCCGCGGAGCTGCGGCCGGACCATCCGCACGTCGTACGGCTGGAGACCAGACCCGCCAACCAGGAGGGTGCGGGCCTGGTCACGCTCCAGGACCTGGTGCGGCAGGCGCTGCGGATGCGGCCGGACCGGCTGGTGGTGGGCGAGGTGCGCGGGCCCGAAGTGGTGCATCTGCTGGCCGCGTTGAACACCGGCCACGAGGGCGGCTGCGGCACCGTCCACGCAAATGCCGCCTCCGGCGTACCGGCCCGGCTGGAGGCACTCGGTACGGCCGCCGGGCTCGACCGGGCCGCGTTGCACAGCCAGTTGGCGGCGGCGTTGTCGGTGGTCCTGCATCTGGTGCGGGACCGGACCGGACGGCGGCGGATCGCCGAGGTGCACGTACTGGAGCGGGATCCGTCGGGGCTGGTGCGGACGGTGCCGGCGCTGCGGTGGGGCGCGAAGGCGTTCGTGCACGAGCAGGGCTGGGAGCGGCTGCGGGAGCTGCTCCGGAGCGAGTCCGGCGAGACCTTCGAAGGGGGACGTCATGGGTGAGACGGCGATGGGGGCGGCCGTGCTGTGCGCCGGTGCGGCGGCCCTGCTGACGGGCGGGTGGCATTCCGGGGCGCGGCGGGCGCAGCTGTTGCTCGCGGGCGGCGGGGTGGTGAGTACCGGGCCGCCGTCCTGGAGGGAGGTCGCCGGAGGGCTGCGGCGGATCCGCGGGCGGCTGCGGCTCGAGTGGTGGGCGCTGGTGGCCGGTGTGGTGCTGGCGGTGCTGGGCGCGTCGGTGCTGCCGGTCGTCGCGGGGGCGGCCGGGGTGCCGTTGCTGCGGCGCATGCGGCTGGCCGGGGAGGCCCGGCGGGCCCGGGAGCGCCGCGGGGACGCGGTGATCGCGCTGTGCGGGGCGCTCGCCGGGGAGGTGCGGGCCGGGCGGCAGCCTGGAGATGCGCTGCCGCGTGCCGCGCGGGACTCCGGCGGGCTCGGGGGCGCTCAGGCTGCCGTGCTGGCGGCGGCGCGGTTCGGCGGCGACGTCCCGGACGCGCTCGCGGCGGCGGCACGGCAACCGGGCGCCGAGGGACTGCTGGGCCTTGCCGCGTGCTGGCGGGTGGCCGTGGACCAGGGCGCGGGCCTCGCCGCCGGGCTCGACAGGCTCGAAGGGGCGTTACGGGCCGAGCGGGACCAACGTGCCGACCTGCGTGCCCAGTTGGCGGGAGCGAAGTCCACGGCGGTGATGCTGGCGGGGCTGCCGGCTCTGGGCCTCGCCCTGGGGACCGCCCTCGGGGCCGACCCGCTGCACGTACTGCTGCACACCGGGGCCGGGCTGGGCTGCCTGCTGGTCGGCGGGCTGCTGGAGGGGCTCGGGATGTGGTGGGCGATGCGGATCGTGCGGCGAGCGGAGGAGGCGGCGTGAGTGCGGAAGTTGTCCACAGGCTGGGGGCGGCCGTGGGGATGCTGCTCGTCCTCGGGTGGCTGCTGCGCCGGCTGGAGGCCGTACGACGGAACCGGAGAGTGCGCAGGCGGCTGGCCGGGCTGGTGGCCGATGTCGAGGCGGTGCAGGACCGGCCGCGCATCGCGGCAACGGATGTCGCGCGACGGTGGCTGCCCGTGGTGGGGGTGGCGTGTGCCGGATGGGTCCTGGCCGGTGGCCTCGCCGGAGGCGCGGTGGGGCTGGCTGTCGCGGGCGGGCTGTGGCGGTGGCGTGGCCGGCAGGCGGCCGGGAGCCACGCGGAGGCGTACGACCCCGGGGAGGCGGCCCGTCAACTCCCGCTCTCGGCCGATCTGGTGGCTGCGTGCATCGCCGCCGGTGCCGGGCCCGTGCTCGCGGCGCAGGCCGTGGGCGAGGCCCTGGGCGGACCCGTCGGGGACGCGTTGGCGCGGGGCGCGGCCGAAGTACGGCTCGGCGGCGAACCGGCCGAGGCCTGGCGGCGGCTGGCCGCGCTGCCGGGCGCCGAAGCCCTGGCCCGGCTGCTGGAACGGGCCGGCGTGTCCGGACTGCCCGCCGCCACACCGGTTGCACGGCTCGCGGCGGACGTCCGCGCCGACCGGTCCCGTACCGCGACGGTGCGCGCCCGGCGGGCGGCCGTCATGGTCACCGCACCGGTCGGCCTGTGCTTCCTGCCCGCGTTCATCACGGTCGGCGTGGTGCCCGTGGTGATCGGGCTCGCGGGTGGGGTGCTGGGAGGGGGTGGTGGATGACGGGGCGGAGCGGACGGCGCTCGGACGCCGGCATCGAGCAGTGAATGGTCAACGGAACCGAACCTCACGGGGGTTGAGATGGGCAAGGCGGTACGGGCGCGGCTGCGCGCCCTGGTGTGCAGGGCGCGTGCGGCGCGCAGGGACGCGGGGATGGTCACCTCGGAGTACGCGATGGGGATCGTGGCGGCGGTGGCGTTCGCGGTGGTCCTCTACAAGGTGGTGACCAGCGGACAGGTCAGCGCGGAGCTGCAGGACATCGTGAAGCGGGCGCTCGATGCGCAGATGTGAGCGGGGCGGGGACAGGGGGTTCGTGACGGCGGAGTCGGCCATGGTGCTGCCCGTGCTGGTGATGTTCGCGATGGCGCTGGTGTGGGCGCTGCTGGTCGTGGCCGCGCAGATCCAGTGCGTGGACGCGGCGCGGACGGGGGCGCGTGCGGCGGCCCGCCAGGACCCGGGCGACAAGGTCGTCCAGGTGGCCCGTGCGGCGGCCCCGCGCGGCGCGAAGGTCACGGTCGACCGGGAGGGGGACCAGGTCCGCGTGGTCGTGGTGGCCAGGCCTCCGGTCCTGCGCGGGCTGCCCTTCGACGTACGGGAGGAGGCCGTGGCCGCGGCGGAGGAGACCGTGGCGGTGGGGCCGTGACGGTCTTCGAACGCCGGTGGGCCGTCGTCCGGGGCGGGGACCGCGGTTCCGCCACCGTCTGGAGCGTCGGTGCGATCACCGTGCTGTGCGTGGTGTTCGGGGTCGTGCTCGCCCTGGGGCAGGCCGTCGTGGTCCGGCACCGTGCGGCCGGCGGTGCGGACCTCGCGGCACTCGCGGCGGCGGACCACTGGGCGGACGGCACCGCGGCGGCCTGCGCCCGGGCCGAACGGGTGGCCCGGGCGCAGGGCATCCGGCTGGTGCGGTGCGTGATCGTCGGCGAGGTCTCGGACGTGACGGCGGCCTCGGGGCGGGGACCGTTCGCGGCGGAGGTCAGGGCACGGGCGGGACCTGCGGGGCCGCCGACGCCGACGGTGTCCCCGGACCCGGCTCCGCCACCGGTTCTTCCCCTGCCTTCTCCTCCGGCGCCCCCCGCAGCAGCACCGTGAGCAGCCGCACCGCCCCCCTCTTGTGCAGCGGATCGTTGCCGTTGCCGCACTTGGGGGACTGGATGCAGGACGGGCAGCCGGCCTCGCACTCGCAGGAGGCGATGGCCTGGCGGGTGGCGGTCAGCCAGGCGCGGGCCGTGTGGAAGGCGCGCTCGGCGAACCCCGCGCCGCCCGGGTGACCGTCGTAGACGAAGACCGTGGGGAGGAGGGTGTCGGGGTGCAGCGGGACGGAGACCCCGCCGATGTCCCAGCGGTCGCAGGTCGCGAAGAGGGGCAGCATGCCGATCGACGCGTGCTCGGCGGCGTGCAGGGCGCCGCCGAGGATCTCCGGGGCGATCCGGGCCTCGTCCAGCTGGTCCTCGGTGACCGTCCACCACACCGCGCGCGTGCGCAGCGTACGAGGAGGGAGGTCGAGTTTCGTCTCGCCGAGCACTTCACCGGTGATGAGCCGACGACGCAGGAAGGAGACCACTTGGTTGGTGACCTCGACGGAGCCGTAGCACAGGCGACCGTCGCCCCAGGGAATCTCGGTGTCCGTCTCCAGGACGGTGATGGACGTCGTGTCCCGGGCGACCGTCGAATACGACGGGCTCGCCTCCGTGACCAGGGCCACCGAGTCCTCCAGATCCAGGGACCGTACGAGGTACGTACGGCCCTGGTGGAGGTGGACCGCGCCCTCGTGGACGGTCGTGTGGGCGGCGCCCGCGTCGACCGTGCCGAGCAGGCGGCCCGTGCCGGACTCGACGATCTGGACCGGCCGGCCGCCCTCGCCGCGGATGTCGGTGAGGTCGGCGGCCCGTTCGCGGCGCGTCCAGTGCCAGGCCTTCGTACGGCGACGGAGCAGCTTTGCGGCCTCCAGCTGCGGCAGCAGCTCCTCGCAGGCGGGGCCGAAGAGCTCGAAGTCCTCGTCGGTCAGCGGTAGTTCGGCGGCAGCGGCGCACAGGTGCGGGGCCAGGACGTAGGGGTTGTCGGGGTCGAGGACCGTGGACTCCACTGGCTGGTCGAACAGGGCCTCGGGGTGGTGGACGAGAAAGGTGTCCAGCGGGTCGTCGCGGGCGACCAGGACGGCCAGGGCCCCCTGCCCGGCGCGTCCGGCGCGGCCCGCCTGCTGCCACAGCGACGCGCGCGTGCCCGGATATCCGGCGATCACCACGGCGTCCAGCCCCGAGACGTCGATGCCGAGTTCGAGCGCGGTGGTCGCGGCGAGGCCGAGGAGTTCGCCGGAGTGCAGGGCCTGTTCGAGGGCGCGGCGCTCCTCGGGGAGATAGCCGCCTCGGTATGCCGCGACACGCCGGGCGAGGGAGCGGTCGACCTCGGCGAGACGTTCCTGGGCGATCACCGAGATCAGCTCGGCGCCGCGCCGGGACCGCACGAAGGCGACCGACCGGACCCCCTGCACGGCGAGGTCGGTCAGCAGGTCGGCCGTCTCGGCGGTGGCGGTACGGCGGACGGGTGCGCCTTTCTCGCCCTGCATCTCGGTGAGCGGGGGCTCCCAGAGAGCGAACACCAGTTCACCGCGTGGTGAGGCGTCGTCGGCCACCTCGACCACCGGGAGGCCGGTCAGGCGGCGGGCGGCCACCGAGGGCTCCGCGGCGGTCGCGGAGGCCAGCAGGAAGACCGGGGAGGCGCCGTAGCGGGCGCACAGTCGGCGCAGTCGGCGCAGCACCTGGGCGACGTGCGAGCCGAAGACACCGCGGTAGGTGTGGACCTCGTCGATGACGACGTACTTCAGCGACTTCAGGAAGGAGGACCAGCGGGGGTGGGACGGGAGTATGCCGCGGTGCAGCATGTCCGGGTTGGTCAGGACGTAGTTGGCGTACTGCCGGACCCATTCACGTTCCTCGAAGGGCGTGTCCCCGTCGTACACCGCAGGACGTACGGCATTTCCCAGAGGTTGTGAAAGTTCCTTCACGGATCGGCACTGGTCCGCCGCAAGAGCCTTGGTGGGAGCCAGGTAGAGGGCGGTGGTTCCGCGCCCGTTCGGGGCCTCTGAGCCGTCCAGGAGCGCCGAGAGCACCGGGACGAGGTACGCCAGGGACTTGCCGGACGCCGTGCCCGTGGCGACGACCACCGAGTCGCCGTCCAGGGCGTGCTCGGCGGCGCGTGCCTGGTGGGCCCAGGGGTGCTCGATGCCGCAGGCCTGCACCGCCGCGATGACCTCCGAACGAATCCGGTCAGGCCAGACGGCATGGCGACCCTCGCGCGGGGGCAAGTGCTCCGTATGAGTGATGCGCGAAGCCCGGCTCGGTCCGGAGGCGAGCCGGCCCAGGATCGTGCCCGGTTCGAGCCGGGACACGCTCTCCGTCGGGGATCGATCGGATCGGTGATTCTTGGCCATCGGCACCGAGTGTGTCACTGGCGTGACGGACAATGGGACCAAGGCGTCGTGCACGTCTGCCGTAAGTGATTGAATGCCATCGCGGCTGGCGAACCGTTCCGGGGGCTCTGCCGAGGTGTCCCGAGGGGCGACCGCTCGAGTAGCAAGGTGCTGGAGGATCCGTGGACCTGTCCCTGTCGACCCGTACCGTCGGCGATCGTACGGTCGTCGAGGTCGGTGGCGAAATCGACGTATATACCGCGCCCAAGCTGCGCGAGCAGCTGGTCGAGCTGGTGAACGACGGGAGTTTCCACCTCGTCGTCGACATGGAGGGCGTGGACTTCCTCGACTCCACCGGGCTCGGCGTGCTGGTCGGCGGCCTGAAGCGGGTGCGTGCCCATGAGGGCTCGCTGCGCCTGGTCTGCAACCAGGAGCGCATTCTGAAGATCTTCCGCATCACCGGCCTCACCAAGGTGTTCCCGATTCACACCTCGGTCGAGGAAGCGGTGGCGGCCACCGACTGATCACCGCCCCACGGAGCGGGAAAGGACCGCTCCGAGGCGGAAGAAGTTCAATGAGGGGGTCCGGGCTTTCGGCAGCCCGGTCCCCCGACCGCACGCCCGTAGTTCCGAGGGGGATGCATGGCCACCGTTGAACTCCGCTTCAGCGCGCTGCCCGAGCACGTCAGGACCGCCCGACTGGTGGCGGCAGCGGTGGCGCGCAGGGCCGGGGTGGACGAGGCCGTCCTCGACGAGGTCAGGCTCGCCGTCGGCGAGGCATGCAGTCGTGCCGTCGGACTGCACCAGAGCGCCGGGATCACGGCGCCGGTGAAGGTGCAGCTGGTCGAGGAGGAGAAACAGTTCTCCATCGAGGTCGGCGACGAGGCACCACGCTCGTCCCCCGGAGACGGGGCGCCGGGCTCGGCGGGTGAGGACGTGGAGACCGAGGAGGACGAGATGGGCCTCGCGGTCATCAGCGGACTCGTCGACGACGTGGAAGTGTCCGCCGGCGCGCACGGCGGGCTGATTCGCATGACCTGGCCGACCACGCCACCGCCCACTGCGGTGCTCGCCTGACTCACCCTCGTAAGACGTCCAAGGGCCCTGCTGAGCAGGGCCCTTGGTGTTTTTCCGGCCGTTCCCGGGAATTCGTGAAGGAATTCACGATCAATCAGCCGATAATTTGATCAAGCGTCAATGCAGGCGTCAATGCCTTTGAGGCATTACCTCTTTCGGGTTCTGTGGCGTGACGTCGATCATTTGCTGAAGAGCATGTGAAGGCCAATTCCGTTTACCGCGGACTGTTTTGATCAGGTCGCGGTACCTACAATCCGTCCACATCTTGAGCTCAGCCCAAGCGTCAAGGAGGACGAATGGCGGGGCTTTCTACCCCTCATCAGTTTGACCATCCCACGACCCTCGCAGCCGCAGTACTGACGGACGACAATCGGATCATCGTGACGGCCATCGGGGCCGTCGCGCTGGCCGCGCTCGTGGTCGCAGGCATCCTGGTCCGCCAGGTGCTGGCGGCGGGCGAGGGCACCGACAGCATGAAAGAGATCGCAGGAGCGGTCCAGGAAGGTGCGAACGCCTATCTGGCCCGGCAGCTGCGCACGCTCGGCGTATTCGCCGTCGTCGTGTTCTTCCTGCTCATGCTGCTGCCCGCGGACGACTGGAATCAGCGCGCCGGACGATCGATCTTCTTTCTGATCGGCGCGGCGTTCTCGGCAGCCACCGGCTATATCGGTATGTGGCTCGCCGTGCGCAGCAATGTCCGTGTCGCCGCGGCGGCCCGGGAAGCGACCCCGGCGGAGGGTGAGCCGGAAAAGGATCTCACCGCCGTCTCGCACAAAGCCATGAAGATCGCTTTCCGTACGGGCGGCGTCGTCGGCATGTTCACAGTGGGGCTCGGTCTGCTGGGCGCCTCCTGCGTGGTGCTGGTGTACGCGGCCGACGCGCCGAAAGTGCTCGAAGGCTTCGGCCTCGGGGCCGCCCTGATCGCCATGTTCATGCGTGTCGGCGGCGGCATCTTCACCAAGGCCGCCGACGTCGGCGCCGACCTGGTCGGCAAGGTCGAGCAGGGCATTCCGGAGGACGACCCGCGCAATGCCGCGACCATCGCCGACAACGTGGGCGACAACGTCGGCGACTGCGCCGGTATGGCGGCCGACCTGTTCGAGTCGTACGCCGTGACCCTGGTCGCCGCGCTGATCCTCGGCAAGGCGGCCTTCGGCGACGCCGGACTCGCCTTCCCTCTGCTCGTGCCCGCGATCGGCGTGATCACGGCGATGATCGGCATCTTCGCCGTGGCCCCACGCCGGTCGGACCGCAGCGGCATGTCCGCGATCAACCGCGGTTTCTTCATCTCCGCGGTGATCTCGCTCGCGCTGGTCGCGGCGGCCGTCTTCGTCTATCTCCCGTCCACGTACGCGGACCTCGATGGCGTCACCGATGCCGCCATCAAGGCCAAGGACGGCGATCCGCGGATCCTCGCGGTGGTCGCGGTGGCGATCGGCATCCTGCTGGCCGCTGTCATCCAGCAGCTGACCGGCTACTTCACCGAGACCAACCGCCGTCCCGTCATGGACATCGGCAAGACCTCGCTCACCGGCCCGGCCACCGTCGTCCTCGCCGGTATCTCGGTCGGTCTCGAGTCGGCCGTCTACACCGCCCTGCTGATCGGCCTCGGCGTGTACGGGGCGTTCCTGCTCGGCGGTACGTCGATCATGCTCGCGCTGTTCGCGGTGGCGCTGGCCGGTACCGGCCTGCTCACCACGGTCGGCGTGATCGTCGCGATGGACACCTTCGGGCCCGTCTCCGACAACGCTCAGGGCATCGCCGAGATGTCCGGCGACGTCGAGGGCGCGGGCGCCCAGGTGCTCACCAACCTGGACGCGGTCGGCAACACCACCAAGGCCATCACCAAGGGCATCGCCATCGCCACCGCGGTCCTCGCGGCGTCGGCGCTCTTCGGGTCGTACCGTGACGCGATCACGACCGGCGCACAGGACGTCGGCGAGAAGCTCTCCGGAGCGGGCGCCCCGATGAGCCTGATGATGGACATCTCGCAACCCAACAACCTCGTCGGCCTGATCGCGGGCGCGGCGGTCGTCTTCCTCTTCTCGGGGCTGGCGATCAACGCGGTGTCCCGGTCGGCGGGTTCGGTGGTCTACGAGGTGCGGCGGCAGTTCCGCGAGCACCCCGGGATCATGGACTACACCGAGAAGCCCGAGTACGGGCGCGTCGTCGACATCTGCACCAAGGACGCCCTCAGGGAGTTGACGACGCCGGGTCTTCTGGCGGTCATGGCACCCATCGCCATCGGGTTCACGCTCGGTGTCGGCGCGCTCGGCGCGTACCTGGCCGGCGCGATCGGCACGGGCACGCTGATGGCGGTGTTCCTCGCCAACTCCGGCGGTGCATGGGACAACGCCAAGAAGCTCGTCGAGGACGGCCACCACGGCGGCAAGGGCAGCGAGGCCCATGCCGCGACGGTGATCGGTGACACGGTCGGCGACCCCTTCAAGGACACCGCGGGTCCCGCGATCAACCCGCTGCTGAAGGTGATGAACCTGGTGTCGCTGCTCATCGCACCCGCGGTGATCAAGTTCAGTTACGGCGACGACAAGAACCTCGGGGTACGGATCGCGATCGCGGTCCTCGCCCTGCTGGTCATCGTCGGGGCGGTCTACGTCTCCAAGCGGCGCGGGATCGCCGTGGGCGACGAGGGCGGCGCCGAGCGGGTGGCCAAGTCGGCCGATCCTGCGGTGGTTTCGTAGGCGGTCCCACGAGGTCCGGCTCAAGAGGCGGGCGGGCGGCGCGTGTTGACGCGCCGCACCCCGGTCGAGGACTGCGAGGATGACGAGCACGGCCACAGCGGCCACGACCACGGCCATGAC
>NZ_JBSFJW010000052.1:0-49021 GCF_053598255.1 Streptomyces sp. NPDC001157 | reverse complement strand
CCGCTACGACAAGACCGCGACCGTCTACCTCGCGGGACTCCACCTCGCCGCCATCTTCATCTGGTCGGCGAGGTGATCCAAAGGAAACGGCCTAGACCAGGCCTCCATGCGGCCACCACGGATCCGTCCGGACCACGGCCTTGGCCTCCTTACCAAGCGAAGACCCAGACGTCGAGGGGGCTTGCTTCCCCCTCTCCACTCGGGCTCGCCTCACCCCCGAAGCACATGCCTGCCGGAGTGCTCGGCGGACCGTCCGGCTCTGGCGTGACGTCACATGCCGATCTTCTCTTTCACCTCCTCGTCGGGAAGGCGTGTCGGTCTCACGGCCTTGGTGACGGCCCTCTGACTGGGCGCCGGGCCGGTGGCGACCGCGCACGTGGCGCAAGCGCGCTCTTTGCCGCATGCGGTCCGCACGACCAGGTGCGTCGGGCGCTGGACGTGCCCACAGAGCCGCCGAGCGCCGGCCGCGACTCCCGTTACGGGATGCCGCCGACGGTCTGACCCAGCTGCTGCAGCCGTCCTTCGTCCCCATCCAGCAGCCGGTGCCCCATGAGCGTCACCGAGTGCCGTACGTACTGTCCCTCGCGCCGGCTCGCCACCAGCCCCCCGTCCCTGAGGACGGCGAGCTGGTAACTGGCGCTGGGCAGGGCGATGCCGACAGCCGTCGCCACTTCGGAGGTGGTCCGGGGGCCGCCGCGGGCCACCTCGGTGAGGACCGAGGCCCTGGTGCGGCCCAGTAGACGGTCGAGTCCGTTGTCTTTGAGGGTGATCGAGTCGAGCGGCCGTGCGGTGACCGGGTAGACCAGGACCGGGCCGAGGGCCGGATCGGCAAGGGCGGTGGGTCTGCGCCAGCAGAAGTAGGACGGGACCAGAAGCAGCCCGCGGCCCTCCAGATGCAGGTCGCGATGGGTGGGATAGTCCACTTCCAGAACGGGAGCCCGCCACCGTGCGAGCGGACGCAGGCTCTCCAGCAGCGCCAGGACACCGCCGTCGAGGAGGACACGGGAGCGCAGGTCGACCTCGTCACGGATGGCTCTGCGGGCGTGGGCCCAGCGCGGTTCCAGCAACGTCGTGGCGGAGATTTCCAGAGCCTTCGCCAGCGACCGCATGCCGCGGTCTCCCGGTCGGCCGAGCGCCGTGGTCCACCCGGGGAGGGGACGCGCGGCAGCGAGCCTGCCCAACTCGTGTCGCAGTCGGCCGGGGGGAGTGGCCTGTATCTCCTCCAGGGCCGCGGGCAGACCTCCTTCCAGGACGGTCGGGGTGAGGAAGTCGGGGATGTAACCGACGGGCGGGACGAGTGTCTGCAGTGTGTGCAGGGCATGGCCGGCCACCGGGTCCGTGGCGAGGCGCTCACGGACGGAGCGACGCCACGCCCCGAACTCGAGCGGTCCCTGGTGGGTGGCCAACCGGCAGGTGGCACAGATGAGTTCCCACAGCGGGTCCGGCTGACGTGAGATGCGGATGTTCTGTAAGTCGTGGCTGGTGAAGTGGATACGGAGCATGCGGCCTCATTCACGGACAGTGGGGGGTTGGCCGAGGGCGAAGAGCGCTGAGCGTCATCATGGGGGACTGTCAAGTACGGTGCTTGGTTGCGGCGTTGAGACCGACGCCCGGGGAGACCGGCCGGACGCCGCCTTGCTCGGCTGCCCCTCGCAGACCTCGGTCGGACGAGCCGTCGGACGGCTGGGCACGCAGCGTCGCACCGTGAAGCGCCCGTGAAAACCCTGTGGAAGAGGTGTCAGTGGTGCCGTTTATGCTGCACCGGACGATCACGCGGACCAGGGGAGGGGCGCGGCATGTTGGGGAGGCTGTTCGGCAGGGGTGCGGGGAGAGCGGTGGCGGATCCGCACGCCCTTCCCGTTCCGCGCCGGCAGAAGAACGGGATGTACACGCTGCGCGCGCTGGGGGACACGCGGGTGCTGGCGCTGGTGGAGGCAGCGGAGGCGGGTGACTGGGAGGCGGTCAGGGCGGCGCTGGCCCCCTTCGATCTCGGCCGCGACCACCAAGTGCTGGGCGAGCTCGCCGACTTGGACGGTGTGCAGGACTGGATCGGCCGGGCCGTCGAGCAGGACAAGGAACACCGGGCCACGGCCCTGCTGATATCAGGGGCGCGTCACATCATCTGGGGCTGGGAGGCGCGCACCTCAGCCCGTGCCGTGAACGTGAGCCAGGAGCAGTGGCGGGTCTTCCACGAGCGGCTGGACATCGCCGAGGAACAGCTGCTGGAGGCCGCGGAGTTGCGGCCGGAGTGGCTCACGCCATGGCGCCGCCTGCTCACCTCCGGCCGTGGCATGTCACTGGGCCGCGCCGTCAACGAGACCCGGCTCGACGCCGCCCTGCGCCGCGACCCGCTGGACCTGGAGACCCACATCGAGTGGGTGTCGCAGCTCCAGCCCCGGTGGAGCGGCGAGGCCGGCGAGGCCCTGGCGTTCGCCCGTGAGGCGTTCACCGGCGCGCCCGAGGGCCATCGCATCGGCTGTGTCATCGCGATGGCACACATCGAGGACTGGGTCGAGTCCGACAACAAGAACTGCCTCGTCACTCCGGAGATCCAGGACGAGCTGCTGGAGGCGGCCGAGCACAGCATCCTCCATCCCGCCTACGAGCGACGCCCGGGCTGGCAGGAGGACTTCAACATCTTCGCCATGGCCCTGTCGCTGGCCTCCGAGCGCATCGCGTTGCCGCGCGTCTTCCGCGAGCTGGAAGGCGCCTACACCGCGTGGCCCTGGAAGTACATGGCGAAGCCGGAAGAGATGTACGCCCGCGCCCGGCGCAACGCCTGAACCACCACCCCGACCGTCGCTTGTCGCTCACCTCACCCCGGACTGCCCGATGACTCTGCCCGACACCACCGTCAACCCGGCCGGCGCCGACCGCACCTTCCAAGTGGACCTGCGCGGCCTCGTCGATCTCCTCTCCCATCACCTCTACTCCAGCCCTCGCGTCTACCTGCGGGAACTCCTGCAGAACGCGGTGGACGCACTGACCGCGCGGCACGGCCTCGAACCGGGCGCCCCCGCCGACGCCTTCGGCATCCGCCTGTACGCCGACGGTTCGGTGGTACGCGTCGAGGACGACGGCGTCGGTCTGACCGAGGCCGACGTGCACACCTTTCTCGCCACGATCGGCCGCAGCAGCAAGCGCGCCGACCGGATCGCCGAGCAACGCGCGGACTTCATCGGCCAGTTCGGCATCGGTCTGCTCTCCTGCTTCCTGGTGGCGGACGAGATCCACGTCCTGAGCCGCTCCGCCCGCACGCCCGACGCCCCCGCCGTGGAGTGGCAGGGACGCGGCGACGGCAGCTACACCGTCCGCACCCTGCCCGCCTCGGCCCGTCCCCGGCCCGGCACCACCGTCACACTGACGCCGCGCGCCGACGCGGGCGAGTGGACCCGCCCGGTCCAAGTGCACGCACTGGCCCGGCACTTCGGCTCGCTGCTGCGCCACCCGGTGACCTTCGACGACGGCACGGCCGGCCCGGACGCCCCCGTCAACCCCGAGCCCGCACCCTGGTCGCGTACCTACCCCACGCCGGGAGCCCGCTCGCGGGCGCTGGCCTCCTACGGCGAGGAGGTCTTCGGGTTCAAGCCGTTGGACACCATCGAGCTGGACCTGCCGGCCGTGGGCTTGAAGGGCATCGCGTGCATCCTGCCCGAGGCGGTGCCGGCCGGACGCCGCCACGGCCACCGCGTGCACGTCAAGGGCATGCTGCTGTCCGAGCAGGCCGAGGAGATCCTGCCCGACTGGGCGTTCTTTGTCCGCTGCGTCGTCGACGCGGAGAGCCTGCGCCCGACGGCCTCCCGCGAGTCCCTGTACGAGGACGACACCCTCGCCGCGGTCCGTGACGCCCTCGCCGAGCGGCTGCGCGCGTGGATCGCCCGGGCCGCCGCCAGCGACCCGGACCTGCTCGGCCGCTTCCTCCAGGCCCACCATCTGGCCGTGAAGTCGCTCGCGGTGCACGACGACGAGATCCTGCGGATGCTGCTGCTCTGGCTGCCGTTCGAGACCACCGACGGACACGCCACGCTGGACGAGTTCGCGCGCAGCCACCGCACGGTGCTCGTGACGTCGAGCGTGGAGGAGTTCCGGCAGGTCGCGGCGATCGCCTCGGCCGCCGGGCTCGGCGTCGTCAACGGCGGCTACACCTACGACCGTGAACTGGTCCACCGGCTGCCGGAGATCAGGCCCGAGGTCAGCGTCGCCGACCTCGACCCGGCGACCCTGACCGCCCATCTCGACCCCGTCGACCGGGAGACGGAACTGGCCGCCGCGGCCTACCTCGCCCAGGCCCGCGACGCGCTCGCCGTCTTCGACTGCGATGTCGCGCTGCGCACCTTCCAGCCCGCCTCCGCCCCCGCTCTCCTCCTCGACAGTCGCGAGGCCCGGCACGAGCGCACCCGCTCCCAGCTCGCCCGCGAGCAGCAAGGCGGCGTCTGGGGCGACATCCTCGGCGCCCTGCGCCAGGAGGCACCGAAGGCCCAGCTGATCCTCAACCAGCTCAATCCGCTGGTGCGCACCGCTGTCACCATCGACGAGCCCGAGCTGGCCCGCACCAGCGCCGAAGCCCTCTACGGGCAGGCCGCGATGCTGTCCCGGCGCCCCCTCAGGCCCGCCGAGTCGAGCCTCATCAACCGCTCGTTCCTCGACCTTCTCGCCCACGCCCTCCGCAAGGACAGCTGACGATGCCGACCGCACCCCAGAACACCGACGAGCTGTACCAGGCGCTCCAGGAGAACGACCGGCGCCCCTACGGCCGCACCCGCTCCGTCACCGCCGAGGAACTCGTCGACGCCGCCGAGCAGTTCGGGGAGTCCCTCCCGCTGGTCCACGCACTTCTCGAACTCCAGGAGGCGTACACCTACGGCTCCGAACCCCGGAAGTCGCCCGTCGTCTTCGCCCGCCTGCTCACCCTCTTCGACGAGCAGCCCGACGTCTTCGACGACCGCCTGCGCCACCAGCTGTTCTGGCGGTTCAAGTGGGTGGCCCACGCCCTGCTTCAGCTGCCCGAGATACCGCTGGCCAGCCTGCGCCAGTGGCTGACGGAGATGCGCGACCGGTACGAGAAGGCCGACCTCGGCCTGCAGCCCTACTACGGACAGGCCTACCAGCTCGCCGCCCATGTGGGCGAGGACACCACCCTCGCCTACGAGCTGTGGGCGGGCCGCACCCGCACCAGGCTCAGCGACTGCGAGGCCTGCGAGACCTGCGAGCGCGCCCTGTACCACCTGGAGGCGGGCGACGACGAGCGGGCCCTGCGCACCTGGGAGCCCGTCCTGGCCGGGAAGGAATCCTGTCACGAGGAGCCGGCCCGCTCCATCTCGTACGCACTGCTGCCCCTGCTGCGCACCGGCCGCAGCGACCAAGCCCGCGAACTGCACCTCGCCGGCTACCGCGGCTGCCGCCGCAATCCCTCCATGGCCCAGGAGGTCGCCCGGCACCTGGAGTTCTGCGCGCTCACCGGCAACGAGGCGCGCGGCCTGGAACTGCTCGCCGAGAACCGCAGCCTGTTCGACGACGTCGACTCGCCGCTGGATCTGCTCGGCTTCCTCACCGGCGTGGAGGTCCTCCTCCAGCGCGTCGAGCTCCTCGGCCACGGCGAGCAGCCCGCCGCCGGGTACGCGGGCCGCACCTGGACGGTGGCAGGACTGCGCGCCGAGGTGAGCGGCCGCGCCGACGACCTCGCCGCCCGTTTCGACGCCCGCAACGGAACCACGGCCCACACCGACCGCCGCCGCGCCCGCCTCGACCGTGCCCCGCTCCTGGACGCACTGGAACTGACCCTGCGCCCGCGCAGCCTCGACGACGTGGCCCCGGCCGCCCCGGTCGCCGCGCCCGCCGCCCGTACCCCCGCTGCCGTTCCCGACTCGCTGCCCGAACTCATCCTCCAGGCAAGGAAGTCGGACGAGCTGGGGCACCCGGACGCACACGCCTGCTGGGCACGGCTGCGCACGCTCGTCGCCGCCTCCGACTACACCCACCCCGACGACCCGGCCGTGGGCCCGCTCGTACGGCTGCGCGCCGACCTGCTGGCCGACGAGGCGAGCCGGGCCGGCAACAAGAACGAGTTCGCCGTCGCCGCCGAGCTCCACGAGGAGGCCGCGGCCCTGTACGACGCGGCCGGTCGGCCGGGTGACGCGGCGTCGGCCCGCGCCTGCGCGCTGCTGGCCGGCGCAGAGATCCCCGCGGAGAGTGCCACGGAAGGAGCCGACGAAGCCGAGGCGAAGGCCGCCGCGCTGACCGCAGCCCACGCGTCCATGGTCCGCCTGCACGAGGAGACGCCCGACCTGGCCCCGTTCCAGGAGGCCCGCCTGCTGCGACTGCGGGCGACCGCGCTCGCCCTGCGCCTGCAGACCTCACGGAGCGACGAGCACGTCGCGCCGGTCCTCGCCGAGGTGGACCTGCTGCACGACTTCGCCACCCGGCACGACATCGTCGGGCAGATCTCCGGCGCCCTGCAGCTGCGGGCCAGCACGTACGCCATCTCCGGCCACCTGCCCGCCGCGGTCACCCAGACCGACGCTCTCCTCGACCGGCTGAGGGAGCACGGTCCCGCCTGGCACCTGCCCCGCACGCTCGGTCTGCGCGGCCGCCTCCAGCTCGGCCTGCGGGACGCGAAGGCCGCACACGCGGACCTCACCGAGGGCCTGCGCCTGGCCGCCGACTGGCCGGCCGACTCCGTCGACACCACCCGCCTCCACGGTGATCTGGCCGAGGCCTGCATGCACCTGGGCCGGCCCGACGAGGCCCTGCGGCACCTGACCCGCTCCGCGGAGCTGGACCTGCGCCACGGCAGCCGGACGGACGCGTACTGCACCTACAGCAACGCGGCCCGACTCAGCCTCGACCTGGGCCGTGTCGAGGACTGCATCGCCCTGCTCGACTCCCTGCTGGCCGAACCGGACATCGCCGCCGGAGAGGTGGACGACCGGCTCGTCGCCCAGCTGCGCCTGACCCGCGCCCGCGCGCTGCACGCGGGCGAGGACCTCAAGGCCGCCACGGCGGAGTTCGTCGCCCTCGCGGCCGAGTCGGCCGGCTGGGACGACGACCCGGGAAGCCATGCCATGATCGCCGCGGAGACGGCCGTACTCCTGGGGGAGTCCGGCGAGTTCACCCGGGCGCGCGAGGCCGCGGACCAGGCGCTCGCCGCCCACGCCCGGGCTCCGCGGTACGAGCAGCTCAGCAACTGCCTGCGCGAACTCGCCCGTCTCCAGGCCCAGCAGCAGGGCCCCGACGGCCTGAGTGAAGCCCTCGCCTTCCTCGGCGACGCCGGCCGGATCGCCGACGAGGCCCGCACGGCCGGATACGAGGCCCACGGCCGCTCCCTGGACACCGCCCTGGCCTACGAACACGGACGGGTCAACGCCTACGCCGGCGAGTACGAGGACGCCCTGTCCGCCCTGGACAAGGCCCTCGCACTGCTCGGCGAACCGGGAACGGACGACGACCGGGCCGCAGAGTGGGCCGAGTGCATCCGCCTCGCAGCCGCCGTCGAGGGCCTCTACCTGGAACGCCCCGCCCCCGCCCTCACCCGCCTCGATGCGGCGATCTCCCACCTCACCGCCCTGGGCCACACCGAGGAGACCGAGTCGTTGACCTCTTTGGCGGCCCGGCTGCGCGACGAGGAGTGAGCAGGACGGTGCGGGTCAGGCTCGGTTCAGCCGTGCGGCGATTCCGTGACCGATCAGCAAATACATGACTGCCGGGAGGCCGTAATTGAGGATGACGCGTAGACCCTCCGTGTCCATCGTGAAAATGTCCTGCGACCACCCGGCCAGCCAGTCCGCCATTCCGTGCACGAACGTGACGAATACATTCGCCTGGTTCGCGTCGAGCAGGAACAGCAGAATCCACAGGGCCAGCAGCCCCGCCGCCGTGTCGGCGATCGTGCAGATCGTCAGCGCCGCGCGCCGGCCGGTGGCCCGACGTTGCGCGGAGCGGTCCGGCCCCGGGGGCTGGTTGTACGTCTGGTATCCGGAAACCGGGTCTGTGTTGCTCACGGGAAATCCGATCTGACGAGTTGTCGTGTTGGCACGGTCGCCCGGGGCGTCTGAATTCAGTCCGAGGTTTTTCCCACGCCTCTGTTCCTCAGCGCCCTGCCGACGTGTCCGCGTTACACCTCCATCCGCGATGTCCCAAATATGGTTGCCTATTCGGTCACTTACCCAAATTACGAGAGCGGCCCGAGAATGTCCTGGGACTCGATGAGTCCTTGGTCGCTGGGTGCCTTGCCGTCGTCGAAGACCCGGGCGGCCTGGCGGGCCCGGAATTCGAGGTGGGCCTCGGAGGGCTTGGCGTAGCCGTGGCGGGCGCGGGCCTCCGCAGGCGTCAGTACCTCCTCCTTGCGGGGAGGGACGCCGAGCTTCATCGGTGCGATCACCGCAACGGTGGAGGGCGAGAGCCGTGCCAGCAGGCGTAGTTCGGCCTTGGGGCTGAGGTGGGCGAGCGCGAAGGCCGTTCTCATGACGGGCACGATGAGTGTGTCGAGGAGACGTGACTGCCGGATTCCCGCCATCTCGCGCATCCAGCGCGGCATGGTGGCGATCGTGGCGATCCGCTGTGCCTTCGCGACGGCCAGGCTCGCCGGTTTCGCCCACCATGGCGTCGGTGGCAGCACGAGCTCACTCCTGAGCAGGTGGTTCATGGCCTGCCGGGCGATCGGGCTGGCGGACAGCCGTGGGCGCATGTGATCGAAGTACGTCCGGACGCCTTCACGGCTGCGGGGGATGTCGTCGGGGGAGCAGGTCTGCAGTTCCGCGGCGACCGCGCAGGCCTGCCAGTACTCCTTCTCCTCCTGTGCGGTGAGCTTCCCGGGGCCGTACTTCTCGTATGCGTAGAGGATCGAGTGCCAGCCGGTGAGCTGGATCCACAGCTGCGATGCAGGGTCGTTGGCGTCGTAGGTCCCGCCGCCGTAGGGCAGTTCGCCGATCGCCTTGGAGTGGACCTTGACCAGGACGTCCGCGGCTTTGCACACCTCCCGGGAGCCGGCGAAGGCCACCATCGCGAAGTAGCGCAGGGTGCGGTCGTAGCGGGTGCGGGAGCGCCGGTAGATGCCCTGGGTCGCGTGGACGGCGGCCACCAGTGGCGGGTCGAGTTCCTCCACCACCACGGCCCGCTGAAAACCCACCGTCGGCGCGGTCGGATAGCTCCAGACCTTCCACACCACCGAACCCGGGCCGAAGAAGCCGTAGTCCTCGTGCGGTGCGACCTCACTCCACTTCGACTTCGCCATGGAGCCGCTCCTCATGCGTCCGGGCGTCCGCCGCCCTCGATTACGACACTACTGTCTTAAATTAAGACACGCATGTCGTAAGATGCCAAGGTGTCAGCACCCGCAACCTCGGAAGACAGGCCGCGCAAACGACGCCCCTACGCCCCACGTGTCCCGCTCGCGGAACGCCGTGAGCAGCTGCTCGACGCGGCCCTCGCCGTGATCGTGAGCGACGGCTACGACCGGGTCTCCATCGATGCCATAGCGAAGCGGGCCGATGTCGCCCGGTCGGTGGTCTACGGCGCCTTCGAGAACCTCGACGCCCTCCTGACCGCGCTGCTCGACCGGCAGCAGGCGCGCGCCTTCACACGCCTGCTGGAGACCATCCCCGGCGCGCGGGATCTGCGCGACCCCGCCGCCTTCGTCTCCGAGGCGGTGCGCCGGATGTCCGCGATGCTCCGGGAGGACCCCGACACCTGGCGGCTGATCCTGCTGACCCCGGGCAACATGCCCGCGGTCGTCCGCGACCGCATCGAGGCGGACCGCGAGCGGTTCCGGCTCCGGGTCGAGCAATGGATCTCCATCGTCCTGGCCGACAGGGGCGGCCCCGCACTCGACCCGCAGGTCCTCGCCCATGCCCTCGTCGCCTGCGCGGAACACTTCGGACGCATCGCCCTCACCGATCCCGGCAGATTCGACCCGCCGCACCTGATCGACCAGGTACAGGTGATCCTCGACGCCCTCTGGCCGCCGACGCGTTGACGGTACGTCAGCTGAATCGGGCGATTCCGTGCCGGCTGGCGAGGGCCGCGACGATGCCGGTCCCGCGGCCGTTTTCGTGGTGTCCGGCGAGGTGCGGGCCGCCGGGTATGGGACGTCGTCGTCGACGTACCGGCCCTGCATCGGTGGCCTCGATACGGAGCCCGCGGCAGGTGCCGTGCTCCGGCATGGACAGCCCCAGCACTACCGGCGGCGGCGCGCGGACGATCGCCCGCCCGCCCGCCGGCGGCGGTGGCCGCCGGCCTCGCGAGCATCGAGAAGCTCGGAGCGGCCGCACCCGACGACCAACTCCCTTACTTCCTCAACAAGTTGCTTGACGAACTGCTCGGCACTGCCGGCCTCGACGAAGGCCCGATCATCGCCCAGCAGGTCATCGACGGCGACCGCATCCGCACCTCCGACGTCCTGGCACCGTGCCACTCCGCTGAGGGCGGATCGGGCGGGCACCGGCGGGAGAAGTGTCTTTGTTGTGAGACTGCTGTGGAGCAGTGTGGCGAAGTTCTGGTTTGATGCCCCACGTGTCGCTGCACGAACTGCGCATGACGGTGCTCGGCGAGGTCGGTGCCGGAATCCGGGCCCGGCCGCTGGAGCTGGGTGGGCGGCGGCAGCGTGCCGTGCTAGCCCTGCTGATCGTCGCCCGGGGCTCGGTCGTCACCCGTGACCGGCTGGTCGAACGCGTCTGGCGCGGTACGCCGCCGCCCAGTGCCGCCGCCTCGCTGCACGCCCATGTCTCCCACCTCAGGCGCTGCCTCGAACCGGAGCGGGAGGCGAGGGCGCGCGCCGGAGTCATCGTGAGCGAGGGGGCGGGATACGCCTTGCGGCTGCCGGACGACGCGGTGGACGCCTGGCGGTTCGAGGCGGCGCTGCGGTCCGCCGCCGTGCACTCCGACCAGGGCCGGCCCTCGGCGGCGGTGTCCGACCTGGAGGCCGGGCTGGCGCTGTGGCGGGGCCCCGCCTACGCGGAGTACGCCGGCGAACCCTGGGCACGCCCGGAGGCCGTGCGTCTCACCGAACTGCGCGAGCTGGCCCGCGAGCGTCTGCTCGCCGCCCGCCTCGCCCTCGGCGAGGACGCCGTTCTCGTGCCCGAACTCGAATCCCTGGTCGCAGAGGACCCCCTCCGTGAGGAGCGCCGGCGTCTGCTCGCCCTCGCCCTCTACCGCTCCCACCGCCAGGCCGACGCCCTGGAAGCCCTCCGACGCGCGAGGAAGCTGCTGCCCGCTGGGTCGTGTGCTCCAGGCACGGCCCTGGGCGACCTGGAAGCCGGCATCCTGGCCCAGTCTCCTGCCCTGGACGCCCCTTCCCGCCGGATACCGGCCCCCCGCACAGACGTGCTCGTGGAGCGCGACCTCCACCTCGCCGAGCTGCGCGACAGCCTGCGCGACGCCCTGGAGGGCAGACCCGGCGTCGTGCTCATCGAGGGCCCGGCCGGCATCGGCAAGAGCCGCCTGCTCGGCGAGGTTCCCGAACTGGCCGCCGGAGAACGGGTCCTGACCCTGACCGCCAGGGGCAGCCAGCGGGAGAGGGACTACGGCTTCGGGGTCGTACGCCAGCTGTTCGAGCGGGTGGTGAGCGGCAGCGAGGAGTCCTTCCTCACCGGCGCCGCCGTCGCGGCGGGCGCGGTCTTCGGAGGGATACGGGGGCAGCAGCCGCAGAGCTTCGCGGTGCTCAACGGCCTGTGCGAGCTGACGCGGAAGCTGGTGCGAGCCCGTGGGCCGCTGGTGCTGGCCGTGGACGACGTGCAGTGGTGCGACAGCGGTTCGCTGCGTTTCCTGGCGTATCTGGCGGGCCGGCTCGAAGGGCTGCCGGCGCTCATCGCCCTCACCCTGCGGACGGGGGAGCAGCAACAGGGCGAGGAGCTGCCGGGGACGTTGACGACGGATCCGTCAGTGGTGCGGATCAGGCCCGCACCGTTGACGGCGAGCGGGGTCGCAGGCCTCGTACGCCGGACGCTCGGCGAGGAGCCCCAGGAGGAGTTCACGGCGGCCTGCCATCGCGCCACGGCCGGAAACCCGCTGCTGCTACGGCAGTTGCTGCGCGCGCTGCACACGCGCGGAACGCGGCCCGATGCCGCGCACAGCGGGGAGGTCGCGGAAACCGGGGCGCGGGCGGTGTCCGGGCTGGTGCTGGGCCGGATCGCGCGGCTGCCCGAGGGGGCACGGGCCGCGGCGCAGGCCGTCGCCGTGCTGGGAGACGGGGCGGCAACGCTCGCCGAGGTCGCTGCGCTCATGGAGCGCCCGGAGGCCGAGTCGGCGCAGGCGATCGTGCCGCTCGTGCAGGCGGACATCCTGCGCGACGGCCGGCCCTACGCCTTTGTGCACCCCCTCGTCGGTGAGGCCGTCTACCGTGAACTTCCGCCCGGGGAGCGGCAGTTGCGGCATGAGCGGGCGGCCCGGGTGCTGTCCGCCGCGGGCGCACCGCCGGAGCGCACGGCGGCCCAGCTGCTGCTCGCCCCGCACCGCGGTGATCCGGGTGTGGTGGAGATCCTCTGCGCGGCGGCCCGCGAGGCCGTCGGCCGGGGCGCCCCCGACGCCGCCGCCACCTACCTCACCCGCGTTCTCGACGAACCGCCCACCCCCGAACGCCGCCCCGAGGTCCTTCTCGAACTCGGGCGCGCCGAGATGCCCGGCAACGGCCCGGCCGCCGTCGAACACCTCCGTCAGGCCTACGACACCCTCGCCGATCCGGAACGCAGAGCGGTCGCCGCCCTGCTGCTCGCCCGGATCCTGGTCTTCGCCGGCGGCCACGGCCAGGCCACCGAGTTCGCCCGCCGGGCGGCGGCGGAACTGCCCGCCGAGCTGAGCGACGAACGGCAGGGGCTGCTGGCCCTGGAGCGCATCAGCGGCTTCATGCACGGCCTGGACCAACGGCTGTGGCGCACCGTCGAGAACCCGGTCGTCGAGGGCGAGGGTCCCGGCGCGCGGATGCTCGCCGCCAACCTCGCCCGGGAGGCCGCCTCGGACGGCAGCGACCGGGCCCGAGCCGTCGAACTGGCCCGCTTCGCCGTCGCCGAAGGAGTGCTCCAGGCCGCCGGGGAGGAGATGCTCTGGTACACCGCCGCCATCGTGCTGCACCTCGCCGACGAGGACGTCGGCGAGCTGTGGGACGCGGCGGTGGCCCGCGCCGTCGAGCGCGGCTCACTGTTCTCCGTCCTCGCCACACACCTCTGGCGCGGCTTCACCCAGTGGAACCAGGGGGACCTGAACGCGGCACGGCAGTCGCTGGAGACCGCGGTCGGGCAGTCGGAGATCTGGGGTCTCGCGCCGGGCGCCCCACAGGGCCGCACCTTCCTGACCGCCGTCCTGCTGGACCTCGGCGACACCGCCGGGGCTCGCGCCTGTCTGGAGCGGATGCGCGGCTGGATTCGGGGAACGGAGGGCCAGCGGCTGCTGGGGGAGAGCGAGGCAGGCGTGCTGAACGCGGAAGGGCGCTACGAGGAGGCGCTGGCCGCCCTCGACGGCGTGGGGCACCTCCAGCCCGCGGTGGCCAACCCGGCCTGGTGGCCCTGGTCGCTGCTGCGGGTACGGGCGCTCGCGGGCGTCGGTCGGCGGGCCGAGGCGCTTGCGCTGGCCGAGGAGCAGCTGACGGTCGCCCGCGGGTGGGGAGCCCCCAGCACGCTGGGGCGGCTGCTGCGGATCGTCGGACAGCTGCGCGGGAGGGAGGGCGAGTCCCAACTGCGTGAGGCGGTCGCCCTCCTGGCACCCGGCCCGGCACGCCTGGAGCACGCCCGCGCGCTGTGTGCGCTCGCCGCACATGCCTCGGAGGACGAGGCCGGCTCCCTGCTGAGCCGGGGGCGGAGCATCGCGCGGGAGTGCGGGGCCGTGGGCCTCGCGGAACGGTCTAACAGTCGTACGTGAAGCTGGTCGAGGCCGTCACCCGGTCCGGCGACAGCACTTCGAGGGTGGCGGTGGCCTTCATGGTGCCGCGGCCGTCGAAGCTCCAGCGCAGCACGACCTTCGAGCTTCTGACGTTGCGGCCGACTTCCTGGTGGAGGACGGCCGACGCCGTGCCGTCGCTGCGCTTCCAGCGGTAGTCGACGGTGCCGGCATGGCCGTCCGTCCTGAGGACTCCGGTGACGACGACCGTCTTCGCGCAGTGGCCCACCTCGGGCGCCGTGACCGTGGCGTCCAGCACGTTCAGCGGTGACCCGGCAGCCGTGCAGGAGCGCATGGCCAGCACGACGGCCACGACCAGGGCGATCACCACCACCAGGGACCGCAGTTCGCGTCGCCACCACGGCCGGGGGCGCCGAGCGGTCACGCCTGACGGGACCTCCGGGGTGACCGTGCCCCGCCAGATGCCCGTCGCGCGGTTGTCGGCCGTGCCCGACGTACCGGGTACGCCGGGCCCGAACCGGGTCTCCCCCTCGGCCGCTTCCGAGGGCGGAAGGTGCAGGGTGGCGGCCGGATCCGTCGGCGGGAGGGTGGCGGTGAGGTCGGGATCGCCGGGCCGGGAGGCCGGGTCGGTACGGGCGAACCGCAGCCGGGGGTCCTCGGAAGGTGTGCTCATCGGGGCGGGTCGCAATCGACGGGAGCCGCAGTGGACTGGAAGGAACCGTTGCCGGAGTCGGCCGCGGGATCGGTGGTGATCCTGACGCCGAGGTAGTCGGAGCGCGTCGGGACGGGGAAGGCGTGGGTGTAGCGGCCCGAGATCTGCGTCTTCCCCTTGGGCAGTGCGACCGGGTCGGTGGCGACGACGGTGCCGACGGCACCGGCCGAGTCGCTGACGTACCAGCTGAGGTAGAGGGTGCCGTCGGCGGCGCCGTCGGTCGTCGCGCTGACGGAGGCCACGATCGTGCAGGCGGCCGAGGTCGGGCCTACCGCGTTGATCTGCGCCGAGGTGACGTCGAGGGCGGGCGGCGGTGAGGAGGTGCCACCCCCGCTCGTGGAACCACCGGCTGTCGTCGTCCCGCCGCCGGTGGCGCCACCGCCGCTCGTGCTCGTACCGCCGGTGGAGGTGCTGCCGCCGACGGTCCCACCGCCGCCCGTGCTGCTCGTACCGCCGCCCGTCGTGGACGTCGTCCCACCTGCGCCCGACGATCCGCCGCCCGAGCCGGCGGAGGTCCCGTCGGCACTGGGTGAGGCGCCGTCTTTTCCGGACGCCGACGCGGACGGCGAATCGGTGCCGGAGGGCGACGCGGAGCCGTCCGATGCCGAGGGACTGCCGTCCGGGGAGTCGGCCGACCCGCTCGGACCGGTCCCGTCGGCGGAGCCGCCCGATCCCGCACCGGACCCGGCACCGTTCGTCGTGCGGTGCCCACCGCCCCCACCCGTGGCGACCGCCGTCACCGCGACCCCGCCGACCACCAGCACAACACCCGCCGCCAGTCCGGCCAGGATCTTCCCTCTCCTGCCGGGCAGCCGACGGGCGCCCGCCCCGAGGGTGGTCGTGGCCAGGGCGGTCGTGCCCGAGGCCGTACCGTCCGCCAGCGGGAAGAGCAGGAAGAACAGAGCGGCGAGGGCGGCGAGTTCGCGTCGGCCGTTCTCCTCCCACTCCTCTCCGTACGCGCCCGCCGCGACGGCCTCCAGCTCCTCGACGAACGCCGCCGCGCTCTCCGGACGCTCCTCGGGCGTCTTGGCCAGGCCCCTGCGGATCAACGGGCGCACCGGCTCGGGAGCCAGCTCGTCCGGGATCGGCGCCTCGATGTGCTGGATCGCCAGCTCGGCCAGCGTCTGACCCGGGTAGGGCTTCATTCCGGTGAGGCACTCGAAGAAGGTCGCGGTCGCCGCGTACACATCGGTGGCCGGCCCGGCCGCGCCTCCGGTCCACTGCTCGGGTGCCATATAGGTCGGGGTGCCCGAGGCATTGGCGGCCACCCCGCTCGGCACGGCGATGCCGAAGTCCACCAGCTTGGAGGAGCCGTCGGCGGCGACCAGGACGTTGTCCGGCTTGTAGTCGCGGTGCACGACCCCTTCCGCGTGGGCGGCCGCGAGGCCGAGCAGCGAACCCTTGAGCACGACGAGCGCGGCTTCCGGGGTGGTGGCGCCGTGCTCGCGCAGCAGCTTGCGCAGCGGCACGCCGTCCACGAGCTCCATGACGATGGCGGCACCGCGCGGACTCTCGACGTACTCGTACAGCGCCACGACATGGGGGGAGCGGAGCTCGCCCAGCAGCCGGGCCTCGGCGCGGAAGACCTCACGGAAGGCGGGGTCGTCACAGAGCTGTTCGGCGAGGTACTTGATCGCCACGTGGGTGCCGGTGGTGTCGTGCGTGGCCAGGACCACCCGCCCGCTGGCCCCCGAACCCAGCTCCTTGATCCGTGTGTAGCCGGGGACCGCCCACGGGTCCCCACCGCGTGTCGCTTCGCTCATGTCCTCTGCATCCGGCCCGTCCCCCGGACCGCCCCCGTTCGTGCGCCTGCTGCGTGATGCGTCTGCTTCGTCTGGGACCTGGACGATGCACCATCGGTCTTGCGAACCGCTTGCAAGCCGATCGCAAGTCGGGCGTCGGATTCTCCTGCCGACGGCATGTCGTACGCCGGTCACACAGGGGGGAATCGGCGTACGACGCCGTCCTTCGAGGTATCCCCGCAGGTCACGGCGGACAGGGACTGCCGGGCACGCAGGTGCTCCAGGCGAGCCGGGCCGTCGGTCGCAAGGGCGAGCGCCTCCCGGAGTTCGGCCGCGCCGTCGGTTCCGCGCGCCTCACCGAGCAGCCGCAGCACCCGGGCAACGGTGCCCGGCGCGCCCCACCTGCGGGCCATCGACAGCTGCTCCCGGGCAAGCAGTTCGGCCCGGTCCTGCTCACCCAGCCCGGTCAACGCCCGCACCCGCAGCAGTTCCCCGTCCCACCACACGGGGTTCAGCACCTCGGGCTGGAGATGCCGTACGTCGTCCAGAACGGCCAGCGCCTGCGCGTACCGGCCCTCCGCGATCAGCACGCGAGCCTCGCTCTCCCCGCGCAACCGCGCCCCCTCGGCACCCGCGCTCCGTTGCCGCATCCGTTCCAGACAGGCACGCGCCGCGGCGACGTCCCCCAGGTCGAGCAGCACGCCCGTCAGGAAGGCCCGGCACTGCGGGGCGCCGGGCCTGACGCCCCACGCCCCGAACTGTTCGAGCGCGGTCTCCAGAGACCGGCGCGCCTGATCCAACTCGCCGTGCCGCCACCGCGTGAACCCCTGCCACAGGTGCGCCGAGAGCGCCCCGATCAGCGACCCCCGCTGCCCGGCGTACGTCAGCGTCTCGTCCCACAGTCGCCTCACGTCCTCGCCGGACAGCTGCAGCACCACGCCCGCGGTGCACCAGGAGAGGATCTCGCCGCTGTGCAGCAGTACCCGTTCGGTGAGCGCGAACCGGGCGGAGGCGAGGGCCGCGGCGCGGTCGAGGCCCCGGACGGTGGCATCCCTCGCGGCCTCGGCGGCGAGCATACGGGCGCCGGGCCCGTCGCCGAGGGTAGCCGGCGGTCGACCGTCCGTGCCTTCGGTGCCGGCGGTGCCGACGGTGCCTTCGGTGTAGAGCCCGTGCGCGAAGGCGCCGAGCCGCGCCAGGGCCACCAACCCCTGCCGCTCGTCGGCCGTACCGTCCGCGACGGCTCCCCCGCTGGGCGTCAACCGCGCCGCCGCCCGCGCCGCGAACTCGGCCGCCTCACCGGGCTTGCCGGTGTAGATCAGCGTCTGCGCGAGCAGGCGCGCGGCGCCCACGGCCGACGGTGCCGCCTCGTACGCCTCCCGCAGATGCCGGGCCGCCGCCGGCCCGTCGACGAGCGCTTCGGCCCGGCCCAGTTCCAGCAGCACTTCGGGCCGGACGTCCCGCGCGGGCGGTTCGAGCAGCGCCCGGGTGAGCAGGGTGGCTGCGGCGTCGTGGGCGCCGCGGGCGCTCGCGCGGGCCGCGGCGGCGCGCAGGACGTCGACCACCCAGCGGTCGCCCCTGTAAGGGACCAGGAGCAGATGCGCGGCGATCCGCTCCGGAGCCGCCCCGGCACGGTCGAGCAGCCGCGCCGCCCTCGCGTGCAGGGCCGGACGCTCCCGCTGGGACACCCTCCGCAGCACGGCCTCGCCGACCAGGGGGTGGACGAAGTCCAACGGGTACTGGTCACGGACCACTTCCGCCCGCACCAGCGCGGCCGTCGCCGTGGTCACGTCCTGCTCGGACAGTTCCGCGAAGGCGGCGACCGCCGGCAGCGAGGCCCCGCCTCCGAGCACCGCGATCGCCCGTACGACGTCCGCGGTGGCCGACGGCAGCCGGTCAAGGCGGGCGAGCAGGAGATCGGAGACGGCACGGATGCCGGCCTCCTCCACGACGCGCGGATCCGTCCCCTCTCCCGCCGTCTCCAACGTCGCGAGCACATGCGTCAGCAGCAGCGGCAGCCCCGCCGACACCCGGTGGCAGGCCTGGACGACGTCCTCGTGCACCAGGGCGCCGAGTCGGCGGCGTACAAGAAGACCGACACCTGCCGCGCCGAGCGGCTCCGGCCGGATGTGCACCACCGCCGGATCCTGCACGATGTCGGCCAGGACCTGCTCGTTCTCGTCCAGGGCAGCAAGTTCGCCCGTGCGCAGCGCGGTGACGACGAGAATCGGCAACCTCTGGATGCGCGGCAGCAGATGGGCAAGGAAACGCAGGGACGCCGTGTCGCAGGCCTGTAGGTCGTCCACGAGGAGCAGCAGGGGCCGTTGCGGCGTTTCGTCGACGGTGACGAGGCGCTCGGTGAGTCGGTACAGCGCGTGCAGAACGTCGAAGCCGTCCGGTCCGTCGGTGCTCCGCCCATCGGAAACCGGCGTCGCCTCGGCCGGCAGCAGGCCACCCTCCTCGGTGACTTCAGGGCCGAGCAACTGGCGTACGACGGCGTAGGGTTCGCGCGGGCGGGAGAGCGAGGGAGCGTGCGCACCGCGTACCCGTACGCCCGACTCCCGGCCCAACCGGGCCGCCTCCGCCAGCAGTGCGCTCCGGCCGATCCCGGCGGGGCCCTGTACACACACCAGCCCACCGCGTCCGGCGACCGCGTCCGACACGCACTCCTGCAGCTCGGCCAACTCGTGTGCCCGCTCGACGGGTTGGCCAAAGGCAGACGTGACCGACGACCCAGGCGGCGGTACGGGCACGGCGAGGCGCGGCGCATCGGACAGGACCTCGGCCTCGACGGCACGCAGGGCGGGACCTGGATCAATGCCCAACCGGTCGGCAAGAGTACGGCGGGCGCGACGCAGGACGGAGAGGGCCTCGGCCTGACCACGGGCCCGGTAGCAGGCAAGGGCCAGCAGGGACCAGCGCTCCTCGCGCAGGGGCTGTTCGGCGACGAGGTCCTCGGCCTCGTCGAGCGGCGCCTCGCCATGCTCCCCGCGCTCCAGGCGGGCCGCCAGGAGCCGCTCTCGTACCACCTCACGCAGCTCCGCAAGACGCGCCGTCTCGGCCCGCGTCCAGGGTTCGTCCTCGAACCCCGCGAAGGCCGGGCCCCTCCAGAGGGCGAGTGCTTCGGTGAGCAGGCCGACCTTGTCCGTCGCGGATGTTCCGTGCCGACCGGCCTGTTCGAGCAGCGCCTCGAACCGCCAGGCGTCCACCTCGTCGGGGGCGAGACGGATCGCGTAACCGGCGCCCTCCCGCAGGAGGACACCGCTGCGGGAACCGGCCGTCCGGGCCGGTTCCAGCTCCCGCCGCAGCCGCGAGACGTACGCCTGCAGAGCACCGACCGCGCTCGGCGGCGGCTCCTCGCCCCACAGGGCGTCGACCAGCCCGTCGCAGGTGACCACAGCGCCCCGAGCCAGTACCAGCAGCACGAACAGCGCACGCGGCCGGGGCCCACCGAGGCTCAGGACCCGTCCGCCGCGCGTCACGGTCAACTCACCGAGCACACCGACCCGCAGCCTGGCGACCCCCCAGGCCTCCGGCCCCGGGGCGCCCGGTCTCGGCCCCTCACCGTCGGCGTGCTCCACACGCCCCATAGTGCCTGGCACGGGCCCACCTGGACGAGTGGTCAGAGGGGTCATCGCGGCCAACTAAGCTCCGGCCCATGAGTGAGGCAGACAGAGGTCCCGCCGGACGAGTCGTCGACGGGCGCTTCGAGTTGGAGGCCCGCCTCGGCGGCGGTGGGATGGGCACGGTCTGGCGAGCCAGGGACCTGGTTCTGCACCGGTCGGTGGCGGTCAAGGAGGTCCGCCCGCCCGACCGGGACCTCGCCGAGTACGACCCCGACAGCGCACGGATGCTGCGCGAACGTGTCCTGCGCGAGGCTCGGGCTCTGGCCCGGATCGACCACCCGAACGTGGTCACCATCCACCACATCGTCGACGGCGGCGAGGGCACGTACCCGTGGCTCGTGATGGAGCTGGTCGCCGGAGGCTCCCTGGCCGACCGCCTGGCCCGTGGACCGATGCACCCGGCCGAGGCCGCACGGATCGGCCGCGGCGTCCTCGCGGCGCTGACCGCGGCGCACGACGCCGGCATCCAGCACCGGGACGTCAAACCCGCCAACGTCCTGCTCCGGCCCGACGGACGACCCGTCCTCACCGACTTCGGCATCGCCGCCATCCGCGAGACGACCACCCTCACCGCCACCGGCTCCATCATCGGCACGGCCGACTTCATGGCACCCGAGCGCATAACCGGCGACGAGGGCGGAGCCGCCTCCGACCTGTGGTCCCTTGCGATGATGCTGTACACCGCCGTCGAGGGCCGCCACCCACTGCGCCGGGGCACCACCCTGGCAACGCTCGCCGCGGTCCTCCACGAGGACGTCCCGCCACCGACGCAAGCCGGCCCTCTGGGCGCCGTCCTGATGGACGTCCTCGTACGAGACCCCGCGGCGCGCCCGTCGGCCGCCGTGCTCGACCGACGCCTGGCCGAGATCGAGGCGGATCCGACCGGACAGGCGAGCACGCGAGACGAGCCGACCTCGTACCAGCTGACCCCGCCGGCGCCCCCGTCCACCCCGACGACCCACCCGGGCAACCCCTCTTCCCCGCCCACCTTCGTCCCCTACGGCGGCGCTCCGGCCGGCGCGCCCACGGCTCCTGCGACCGCACCCCGCCGACGCGGTCCCGCCCGGCCCGTCCTGCTCAGCCTCTCCGCAACCTCGCTGGTCGGGGCCCTCGCCGTGTTGTGGTGGGTGCTGCCCCTGGGCGGCAACGACTCCGCGGGCGCGGGCGGTTCGACCTCCACCCCGACCGGCTCGCCGGGTGCCACGCCCGTCTCCCGGAAGCCGCAGGACTCCGGGACCCTGTCCGTGCACACGGACATGCTCACTCCGGACCACATCCGCACGGCCATCAAGGCGATCGAGAAGAAGACCGGCCGCGGGCGGTTCGGCGACCTCACCGTCTACTCGGACTACGTGTCGGCGGAGGTGATGGTCAACGGCAGCGACGTCGCGTACGAGGACTACACCTACCGCCCGGGCAAAGGCGTGGAGAAGGACATCATCGACGGCAGCCTGACCAGCCTCGACAAGCCGTTCACTCCCGAACGCTTCAACTGGGACAAGATTCCCGCGCTCATGAAGGAGGCGGACAAGAAGCTCAACGTCAAGGTCCCGGAGAACCGGTACATCACGGTGATGATGCCCGACGCCTTCCACCCCGAGTTCGGCTTGGGTGTCTATCGCACCGACAAGTACGGCCGGACGGGATACCTGAGGACTGACACCAAGGGCAGGGTCGTCGACGTGAACCCCGCCGAGAACTGAGCGGGACCCCCTCAGCGTCCTGGACCGTCCGGCTCCGCGGGGCCAGCCGCACGTACGTCACGAGGGCTCGCGCCGAGTTCACGGCGGCAGGCCTTGTTGAAGGCCTGGAGATCGGCGATGCCCACGGCCGCGGCGATGGCGGTGACGGACAGGGTGGAGGACAACAGGAGGTGGCGGGCGCGTTGCAGGCGTCGGTGCCGGATGTACGACACGACCGTGCGGCCGGTCTCGGCACGGAACACGCGCGTCAGGTGTGTGTGGGAGATCCCGACGGCGTGTGCGACCTCCGGTACCGACAGCGGGCCGGCCAGGTGTTCCTCGACGTAGGCCTGTGCGGCGGACACGAAGGGGTGGCGACGCCCGGCGCCCTCGCCCCTCGGCAACTCGGCGATGCGCCACAGAGCGGCCCAGACCTCGGCGGTGGCTCGCGGGGGAGAAGTCGGCATGGCCGTCACGGCATGTCGGAGCAGTTCCGCCAGGCGTGTGCTCTCGGCCGCGGCGTCCTGCATCACCGGCAGCACCCGCGCGGTTCCGCCGTCGTGCAGCCGTAGATGGACGTAGAGATGCTCCGACCTGCCCCGGTAGTGGAAGTGCACCTCCGTGTTGGGCGGCACCAGGCTGACGTGGCCGGGGCGTATGGGGTGGACCGACTGCCCGAGGGACAGGGCACCCTCGTAGTTGTAGAGGTGCAGCTGCCACAGGTCGGGCAGCCGGAAGACGTCGTGGGCGGTGGAGACGCCGTGCACCCCGATACCTGCGCCGACCACGGTGGGCGCCTCGTCGAGCCGTAGTGTCACGTGTTTCACGAGGATGGAAAACTACCAGCACTGGACGATTTCAGCCCACGACCGATCCGCACCGGGCACGTACGTTCGTCGCATGTCAACCAGCAAGCAACTCCTGACATCGGTTCAGGTGGCGCGCTTCGTCGCGCAGGGATTTCTGCGCCTGGACGGGGTGGTGCCGCAGGAGATCAACGAACGGGCCGTCGCGGCCTTGACCGAGGGCCTGCCGGGAGTGTCCTACGGCACTCCGCTGGGCAAGGCGTTCGCACCGGGCACCTTCGTCCACGAGCTGCTCGCCCTGCCGGTCGTCGCAGGCGCCGTCGAGAGCCTGGTCGGCCCCGAGCCGACCGTCGACCACCACGCCGTTCATGTGCGCGAGCCGCACGAGGGACAGGCGCAGCCGCTCCACGGGGACGCCATCATCGACGTGCGCCCGGATGCGTTCGACATCCAGCTCATGTACTACCCGCACGAGGTGACCGCCGATATGGGCGGCACCCTCAGTGTGCCCGGAAGCCATCTGCGCAGGATCAACGAGACGGACATCGGCCGCGTCCAGAACCTCAGAGGGCAGACCCGTCTGACCTGCCCGGCAGGCACGGTCGTCCTCCTGCACCACGGCATCTGGCACAGCGGCCGCCGCAACGACACCGCGGGCCGCCGCTACATGTACAAACTCCGCCTCAACCCGACCGTGCCGCAGGTGCGTCTGTGGGACGTCTCCGACCTGAACGATCCCGCGGTGACCGCGGAACTCAACACGTACTTCCCCTGGTACGAGCAGGCCACGGCCCGACTGGAGATCTACAACCGGGTCCTGCTGTGGCGGGCCCTGACCGGTGACGACTCGTTCGACGTCGAGTACTGGGTCACACGCGTCAGCAACCGCCCCGCCCTGAGGAGTCACACATGAGACAGCAGGTTCTGGTCCTCTATCTCGCGACGTCGACGCTGGACTCCGACGTCGTGGGCTGGTCCCGCTACGACGGGACCGGCCGGACCCGTCCGACGACCGGCGACAGCGACGAGCCGCCCTATCCCACCGGGCTGGCCGCGCTGCTCGACGGGTGGCGCCTGCTCCAGGCCTCCCAACTACTGCCGCCTCAGTCCGGTCACGAGTACGACGTCTCCTTCCTCAAGCACGAGTTCTTCTTCGAGAAGCTGGAGGACGACCCTCGCCCCTGACCGGGCGCCGGAACCAATGACGCCGGTGACAGCCGGGTCCGCTACTGGGCCCTCGACGACACGGGCCTGGACTTCCTCGGCTGCGACCGGCACTGCTCGGGCCACGCCGACCGGCTCATCGCCGACCGGCTCACCTCGTTCGTCGCCGGTCTGCCGACGGGCCGGTGACCTGCCTGCAGGGCCGTCGCCGAGCCCTCCCACGGGGACGGCGGCGGCCCGCGGGTCTGAGTCTCAGTGAAGCGCGGACAGCGGGAGGGTCTGCGCGCACCAGATCGTCTTGCCGTTGGTGGTGTGCCGGGTGCCCCACCCCTGGGTCAGCTGGGCGACGAGCAACAGGCCCCGGCCGCCCTCGTCGAAGGCGCGGGCCCGGCGCAGATGCGGGGCGGTGTTGCTGGCGTCGGAGACCTCGCAGATCAGGGAGGTGTCGCGAATCAGCCGCAGCCTGATCGGCGGCTCGCCGTATCTGATGGCGTTGGTGACCAGCTCGCTCACGACCAGCTCGGTGACGAAGGCGGCCTCCTCCAGGCCCCAGGCGTCCACCTGGTCGACGGCGAACTTCCTGGCGCGCGGCACCTGCGCGGTGTCCGGCTCGACGTCCCAGTCTGCGACGTGCTGGGGAGCCAGCGCGTGCGTGCGGGCGAGCAGCAGGGCCGCGTCGTCGGTGCGGCGATCGGGGAGCACCGCGTCGATCACCGTGTCGCACAGGGCCTCCAGTGAGGTGGCCGACTGGTTCAGGACCCGCTCCAGTTCGTCGACTCCCTTGTCGGCGTCGTGTGCGCGGCCGTCCAGCAGCCCGTCGGTGTAGAGCGCGAGCAGGCTGCCCTCGGGCACTTCGAGCTCGGTGGCCTCGAACGGCAGCCCGCCGATGCCGAGCGGAGGTCCCGGCTGGGCGGTCACCGGGATCCTGGTGCCGTCCGGGGAGATGATCAGCGGCAGAGGATGGCCGGCGCTCGCCAGCGTGCACCGTCGCGACACCGGGTCGTAGACGGTGTACAGACAGGTGGCCCCGGACTCGCCGGTCGGCTGGAAGTCGCCGGTGGGCTGGAGGTCGCCGGAGAGGTGGAGGACGAGGTCGTCCAGGTGGGTCAGCAGTTCGTCCGGTGGCAGGTCCACGTCGGCGAGGGTGCGGACCGCCGTCCGCAGCCGGCCCATGCTGGCCGAGGCGTGCAGGCCGTGACCGACGACATCGCCGACGACCAGGGCGACCCGGGCGCCGGACAGCGGAATGACGTCGAACCAGTCACCGCCCACTTCCGCGCCGGCCCCGCCGGGCAGATAGCGGTATGCCACCTCGACCGCCTCATTGTCCGGCAGCTCCTGTGGCAGCAGGCTGCGTTGCAGGGTCAGCGCGGTCGTGCGCTCGCGCGAGTAGCGGCGGGCGTTGTCGATGGCGACGGCTGCCTTGGCGGTCAGCTCCTCGGCGAGGATCAGGTCGTCGGCGGTGAAGGCCTCGGGCCGGTCGAGCCGGGAGAAGGCGACGACCCCGAGCAGCGCGCCGCGCGCCCTGAGCGGAACGGTGATCCGGCCGGTCAGCCCGTCCGCGGCGAGGGACCCGTCGATCACCGGGTTGCCCGGTGGCCAGTGCGCCGGGTCGGCGGCGAGCCCGGGCCCGAAGGCCCATTCGCCGCCCTCGCCGGGTTCGGCGGCGAGCTCGACCGTGGACCTGCCGGTGGCCAGGCAGCGGGCGGCGACGGAACCGGGAGGGTGGCTGACCGGCGTCGTGGGCCCGGGAGCTCGTTCGGTGTCCTCGTGTGCGCTGTGCCGGGCGGCACGGCTGAGCAGGATGGGCTCGCCGGAGGTGAACGCGGACACGGAGGGGGGTTCCTCTCCGCGCAGCACCTCGTCGAAGAGATCCACGGTGACGAGGTCGGTGAATCCCGGCACCGGGGTCGTGGCCAGTTCCTGGGCGGTGCCGATCACGTCGAGTGTCCGGCCGATGCCGCCGCTGGCTTTGTTGAGGATGAGCAGGCGTTGCCGAGCCCAGTACTCGGCGCTCATGTCGAATCCCCAGTTGGCGACCGCGCGGACTCGGCCCTCTTCATCCCGGACGGGCCAGATGCTGGTGGCCCAGGCGTTGGCGTAGTTACTGCCGAGCGGACGGAAGACGGTGATGAGACGCGTGGGCTCGCCCGTCCTCGCCACTTCGGCGAGCGCGTCCGTATAGGGCTTGTCGTCCCGTTCGGGAAACAGCGTGCGGTCGAATTCGGGAAACAGATCGCGGTACTTCTTGCCGAGCACTTGCTCCTCGGAGTGCGCGATCACCCGGCCCGAGGAGGCGTTGATCCACAGAAACCGCAGATCGGGGTCGTAGACGCCCAGGGCGAAGGGCGACTGCTCGAAGGCCCGGTCGGCGATCACCGGTCGGCTTCCCCAGCGCTGGGCGGTCACCGCGTGACCCAGTGCCCGCCCGTCGGAGCCGGTCAGCGGATGAGCCGAAAGCACGGCGTCCACAGTGGAACCGTCCCGGTGGCGCAGGGGGACGAACCCCGTGGGGGCGGGGCCGGCGCCGTAGGCCTCGGGGAAGCCGGCTGGTCGGGGATCGACCAGCAGCTCGGTCACGGGGCGGCCGACGATGTCCTCCGCCGTCCAGCCCAGCAGGAGGCGACCCCCCTCGCTCCAGCCGCTCACCATGCCGTCCGGGCCCACCACGGCAACGGCAGTGGGCGCGTCCTGATTGTCGGCCATCTCCACGCCTCCGTCCGGACAGCCGTAATCGCCAGGGCTGGATTCCAGCGGCCGCTTCCAGCCTAGTTCCGCCCCTGATCTACGGCGCCCCGGCCGGTGCGTTCGGGTTCACGGGGGTGTGCTGCGACGCATGTGGCAGAAACATGGGATCACATGAGATGCAGCGAGGTGTATTCGGGGCCCAAATTCGAAGCGCTTCGATACATTCTGATGGGGGCTAGACATCGGCGGAAGGGCCACAAGGTCGACGCTACCTTGCTAGTGTTTCGAAGCGCTTCGACTATGAAATGCACCCCAGTGATGGGATCTTCCCCAGCTCAGCCTGTTCCAGTCACGACACCGCAGCCGACGCCCCTCCGCGGGGCGTCCAGGTGTGCCATGAAGGGTCGACGCAGTGAGGCCGAACGCCGCCTCCACCTCCTCAGGACCAAGCCGGAGAAGCATCCTCGCCTCCGCGGCGGTCGCCAGCGCGGCGGCGGCCGGCGGGATGCCGCTGGTCACCGCCTGTGGTGGCGAGGAGGTGCCGCAGATGGGACTGGAGATCGCGACCACCGTCACCGTCAGGGAGGGCACGGCTCCGCCCAAGGAGGAGTGACGCGACCGCGCGCGGAAAGGGCGGTGCCCTGGTTGCCGGAGGGGCAACCAGGGCGAGGGGGCCGGTCGTTCAGGATGTCGTGCCGGTGACCGAGCCCTGGGACTTGGTGACGTGGTAGGTGACGGTGGCGCCGCTGTAGAAGTGGAAGGTCAGCGTGACCGGCTGGCCGTCGTGCAGCGCGTTCAGGAAGTCGGGCGTCAGAATGATCGTGCCGCCCGGGTAGTCCGGTGAGAAGGCCGCGTTGAACTCCTGGTACGGGGTCCAGCTCGCCTGACCGGCGTTGCTGCCGTCGGCGTACTTGGCCTCCATGGTCGCCAGGACATCACCCCGGTACTGGGTGGGAATGGTGAACGAGCCGGTCGTACCCATGGCGTTCGACAGCACCGGAGTGTCGGACGTGATCACGTCGATCGTCCAGGGCAGTCCGCGGGAGAACCGGGCCTGCAGCGTTGCGTTGACCCCGTACGAGCGATCGCCGGTCAGCCGGGTCAGTGCCTGTGCCGTGAGGGTGAGCCGGTCGTCGGTGACGGTGTAGTCCTTTCCCGGGGCGAGCGGGGTGCTGCCCTGCCACAGGCCGCGGAACTTGGCGCCGTTGGGGTTCAGAGTGAGCGTCTTGGCCGTGATCGGGCTGGACTTGGGCACGAAGATCTTGTCGAAGGAGGCGGTTCCCGAGCGGGTGGTCCAGCTCGACTTGATCCAGGCGTACAGGGCGGGGTCGGTCCACTTCAGCGTCTGGCGGTTCAGGTAGGCGAAGGTTCCGGGGTCCCACAGGGCGGTGGTGACACCGGCGACGCGCGCCGCGTAGTTGACGTGCTCGAAGTACTTCAGCGCCTCACCGCGCTCCACACGGTCGGGGTGGTTGTGGTCCGGCCAGGCGAGCAGACCGTACTCGCCGAGGTAGACCGGGATGTTCTTGGCGACGAACGTGTCGTGCATCCGGGCGAAGGCCTCGTTGAGGTCCTTCTGGGCGGACTCGTCGTACCGTGTGCCGCCCGCGATGTTCACGCTGAACGGGTAGTAGCTGTAGTAGTGCACCGTGGCGACCAGGTTGCTGTCGTGCAGCGCGCCGATCGTGGCGGACAGGGCGTCCATGAAGGTCTGGGAGGGCGTGCAGCCCACCGTGGGCAGGACGAGCAGGCGGTTCGCGTTCCCGCCGCCCGAGGAGCGGACGATCTTGTGGAAGGAGGTGTTCAGCTCGTCCAGGAGCTGGTTCTTCTGCGCGTCCGTGGAATTGTCGAAGCCCGGCTCGTTGACGCTCTCGAAGAGCAGGGTGCGCGGCTCGTCCCGGAACGCCGAGGAGATCTGGGTCCAGCCGGCGTTGAAGCGGGCGAGGACGTTGTCGTGGTCGGTGGGCATCTTCGAGATCCACTGCCACGAGTCGTGGTGGACGTTGAGCACGACGTACAGGCCGTCGGCCTGCGCCCAGTCGACCACCTGCTTGACGCGGCTCATCCACGTGGCGTCGATGGCGTACGGCGCGGTGGCGGACTGGTGGTCGGTCCAGGACACCGGGACGCGGACGCTGCGAAAGCCCTGCGCGCGGATGGTGTCGAACAGGTCCTTGGTGACCTTCGGATTGCCCCAGGACGTCTCGTCCGGGATCGCGTCCAGGGTGTTGCCCAGGTTCCAGCTGGGCTGCATCGCTGCGACGGCGTCCATGGCACGGGCCGGAACTCCGACCGTCGACGTTGCAGGCTTCGCCGTGTTGTCGGGCGCGGCGATCGAGGTGCCGGCGCCGGCGGACAGTCCCAGGATGACGAGCAGCGCCGTCAGCAGGCCGGCCAGACGTCCGGGTCCGCGCCCGCGGTGGCGGGCGGGTAGCCGTATGTCCTTCAAGTTCTTTCCCTTCGTCCGGTCGTGCCTTCCGGTGGGTCGTTCGGGTTCAGCCGTCGAGGGACTCGTAGTCGAACCAGTCGAAGTGGACGGAGCCGTCGGCGGCGTACATGCCGATGACCCGGCCGGTGAAGCCGCCGGCCACCTCCGTCGACAGGTAGCGGCCGTCGAGGTTCGCGAGCTCGGTGAACGTTCCGTCCGGGCCTTCGACGCCCAGAGAGACGACGTCGGGTCCGGTACAGGGCCCGTGCGGTGACGGCGGGTCAGCGATGGTGACGGCGAGGACCACGGGCCCGGCGGGCACGGACTGGGCGGCCACGACCGTGCGCAGGGAGCCGACGCGCGCGATCACCTGCACCTCGGTGCCGGACGCCTCGATCTCGTAGTGGTGCGCCTCGTCCAGCCGGACCGCGAGACCGCCACGCCCCTCGGACGGGTCGATCAGGGTGCGGGCCCGGCAGGTGAGGTGCTGCTGCCGACGGCCGGTGAACACCACGTCGGGCTCGTCCAGGGAGCCGCCCCGCGCGCGGAGCGTCAGCCATCCCGGGCGCTCCTTGGTGGTGCAGAGCTCGGGGAGCCGGTCCCGCACGGAGATCCAGAGCGGCGCGAGTTCGCCGAGCTCGAAGTCGTCGCGCCGTTCCTCGGCGGGGGCGGGGTCGAGCGGCCAGGGGAGCTCGGGCAGGTCCAGGGTGACCTCGCCGACGACGGGCCAGCCGTCCTCCCAGGTCACCGGAGCCAGGAAGGTCTCCCGGCCGAGCACATGCCAGCCGGGGGTGCCGCCGCCCGGCCGTACCCCGAGGAAGACCAGCCACCAGGAGCCGTCGGGGCCCTGGACCAGGTCCGCGTGGCCGGTGTTCTGCACGGGGTGGTCGGTGCCGCGGTGGGTGAGGATCGGGTTGGCCGGGTGCGGTTCGAACGGGCCGGTCGGCGCAAGGCCGCGGGCGATCGACACGCCGTGGCCGCGCTCGGTGCCGCCCTCGGCGATGAGCAGGTACCAGTAGTCGTCGATCCGGTACAGGTGCGGCGCCTCCGGGGCCTTGGCGCCGGGACCGCCGGACCAGAGCCTGTGCGGTGTGCCGTATGTCTGTCCGGTGGACGGGTCGATACGGACCTGGGACACCCCGGCGACCGTGCACCAGCAGGTGCCGTCCTCGTCCCAGGCCAGGTCGGGATCGATGCGGGGCACGCCCGGTGCCCGGACGGGGTCCGACCACGGTCCGGCGGGATCGGTGGCTGTGACGATGAAATTGCCGCCGTCCTCGGTGCAGTTGGTCACGATCAGCCAGAACCGTCCGTCGTGATGGCGCAGGGTGGGGGCGTAGATGCCGCCGGAGGACCACGCCTGCGACAGCCGCAGTTGTTCCGGCCGGTCCAGGACGTTGCCGATCTGCCGCCAGTGCACCAGGTCGCGGCTGTGGAAGAGGGGGATGCCGGGGAAGTACTCGAAGCTGGAGCAGGCGAGGTAGTAGTCGTCGCCGACGCGGCAGATGCTGGGGTCGGGGTGGAAGCCGGAGATCACGGGGTTGGTGGCGCGGGCGGGCGGGTTCTGGGCGGTCACCCTCGGTCGTCCTTTCGTCGGGTGGGCGGCAGGGTCGGCGCTCAGGGAGCGTCCGGTTCCGTGCGGGTGATGCGGAGCAGCACAGCGGACGGCGCGGCGGGCAGGGTCACGGTGAGGTCGGTGGTGTCGGGGTTCCAGACGGCGGCTGCCTGACCTGCGGCGGGGTACAGCACCTCGACATGGGCTGCGCCGCCCGCGAGTTCAGACATCCGGAGAGTGGTGGCCTCGCCGCCCGCGCGCCGCCAGACGGTGAGGTAGGTGGTGGCGGGGGTGTGCAGGGCGAGCGCGATCCAGGGGTCGTCCCAGCCGGGGAGGCCCAGCGGCCAGGAGGGCACCGCTCGCGGCAGATCGGCGCGGATGGCCTTGTACGTGGCGACCGCCTCGTGGACCAGGGCGCGGGCCTCGGGCCCCAACTCCAGCAGGCGGCCCGAGAGATGGACACGGCCGAGGAGGGCGCTCGCCATGGTGAAGGCGACCTCGTCGAGTGAGTCCTCCGGCTGTGGATAGGCCCATACGGCGCCCTGCTCGGGGGTGACGGCGGTGGGTGCGGAGGCCGCGATGGGCGCGTAGCGGGTGAGGTTCTGCTGGTCGCTGGTGGACTGGAGCTGCAGCCGCGACAGCAGGGCGTGGTCCCAACGCATGCCGCCCGATGCGCAGTTCTCCACCACCAGGTGCGGATGGCGGTCCAGGATGCCGTCGAGCCAGTCCAGGTGCGCCCGGTTGTGGCCGAGCAGTCCGGCGCCCGCGCTCTCGCCGGGGTGGGCGCTGGTGCCGGAGCCGGGGTCGATGTTGTGGTCCAGCTTGAGGTAGCCGACGCCCCACTCGCCGACCAGGCGGTCCACGACCTGGTCCAGGTGGGCCCGGGCGGACGGGTGGCGCAGGTCCAGGTGGTAGCGGCCGGACTCCGTGACGCGGACGCCGTCGCGGCGGAAGTACGCCTCGTCGGGCAGGGAGTCGGCCACCGGGCTGTGGACGCCGATCACCTCCGGCTCCAGCCACAGACCGGGCACCATGCCGCGCTCCCGGATGCGGTCCAGCACCTCGTGGATGCCCTTCTCCCCGGGGAAGCGCGAGGCGGCCGGTTCCCAGGCGCCGACGGTGGTCCACCAGCCGCCACCGCCATCGTCGTACCAGCCCGCGTCGATGACGAAGTACTCGGCGCCGGCCTCGGCCGCCGCGTCGATCAGCGGCAGCAGCTTCTCGGTGGTGGGGTCTCCCATCAGGCAGTTCATGTAGTCGTTGAAGATGACGGGCAGGCGTTGGTGGTCGGGATGCGGGCGGCGCTGGGCGCGTCGATAGCGGGTCAGCGCGGCGAACGCGGCGTCGGGGCCGCCGTCGGCGCTGAAGGACAGGGCGGCGGGTACGGTGCGGAAGGCGGCGCCGGGTTCCAGGGGATGGCGCCAGCCGTGGTGGGCGTCGGTGGGCCCGAACAGTGCCGCGTAGGCGGCCCGGTCGTGCTCTTGGCACTCCCAGTGCCAGCCGCCTCCGTTGTGCTCGATCTGCCACACCCAGGTGTGACCGGTGCGCCGGTCCGTCAGTCCGCCCATGGGCAGATGTCCGCAACTGGACCAGGTGCCCTGGCCGTTCAGGGCGAAGCCGGCCTTGCCGTGCCCGTACGTCACGCGTCCGCTGACGCCGGGTGTCGTCCGGCGCATCGGCTGTCGCTGCCAGCGGCATTCGGCGAGCCAGTCGTTCTCCGCCCACAGCAGGTCGGCGGCGTCCAGGTCCGCCGGATCCTGCGTGGTCAGGCACCCCATGGCGAACGAGCTGACCGACTCCAGGTGGAGCGTGTCCTGCCCTTCGTTGCGCAGGCTCACCTCGCTGCGGAGCACGGGGATGCCGTCCGGCGACCGGTAGGTCACCTCCGCGACCAGACCGGTGTCCGGGTCGTGGAGTTGGACGGTCAGGGTGTGCCAGTCACCGTCGCGGCCCGCGCGGTGGGATCGGTGGCGCAGCCGCCCGCCGATCGCCGTCCGGACCAGGCGGCTGCCCGACCAGTCGCGCCCGTGACCCGTGGCCGTCACCTCCACCAGAGGCAGGGACCCACGGGGGCCGTTGGCCGTCTCGCCCGGCAGTCCGAGGTGTGTCAGACGAGCGTCGCCGTCGTCGCCGAGGACGAACTCGAGGTGCAGGGCCTCATGACCCCAGCGGAAGCTCCGCAGTTCCGATTCCGATTCCATGGTGGCCTTTTCCAGGTCAGTGGCCGCGCACGACCGCGCAGGCGCCGGGCGGCAGTTCGTGGGCCGTGGTGCCGGTGAGCAGGTCGTGGGCGGGTTCCGGCAGGGGCACGGTGTCCTCGGTGTGGTTGATCAGGACGTGCCAGCGGCGGCCGTCGGCTGCCTGCCGGGTGACGGCCTCGACACCGGCCGGAAGACCCGCCGGCTCCGGCTCGACGCCGGCTTCCTTCAGGAGCCGTCCGACCAGTGCGCCGTAGTCGGCGTCGTCCAGGCGGGTGGAGAGATACCAGCCCTGTCCGGTGCCGAAGCGGTGCCGGGTGAGTGCCGG
This sequence comes from Streptomyces sp. NPDC001157, assembly GCF_053598255.1. Classification (NCBI taxonomy): domain Bacteria; kingdom Bacillati; phylum Actinomycetota; class Actinomycetes; order Kitasatosporales; family Streptomycetaceae; genus Streptomyces; species Streptomyces sp. NPDC001157. The sequence continues at coordinate 16,274 of NZ_JBSFJW010000052.1, read as the reverse complement.
GCTGTCCGTGAGCATGCCGTGGGTGTAGGCGGCGAGCGTTTCGGCGCCTACGGTGCGCAGGGACTCGCTCCAGACGGTGCCGTGCGAGCCGTCGGACAGGGTGATCCGCTGCTCCGTCCGCAGCGGCCGGTGCTCCTCGACGCGGATGCCCAGCGCCTCGCGCAGCGGTGCGGCCGGGTAGCCGCCGAGACGGGCGTGCATGCGGTCGTCGACGTAGCCGGCGGCGTGCTGGACGAGAAGCGTTCCCCCGCCCTCGACGTATCGGCGCAGGTTCTCCGCGCCCCTGTCGGACAGCAGGAACAGAGAGGGGGCGATGACCAGCCGGTAGCGGCTCAGATCGTGCTCCGGGTGGGCGAAGTCCGTCGTGACGCCCGCGTCCCACAGAGCGCGGTGCGCCCCGGCGAGCGGTGCATGGTAATCGAGGCGGGAGGAGGGCAGGCCGTCCACCTCCAGCGCCCACATGGCGTCCGGGTCGTCGAGCACGGCCGCCTGCGCGGTGACCGTCGAGCCCGCCAGCTCCCCGAGGCGGGCGACTGCCTCACCGGTCCGCGTGACCTCGCGGAAGATACGGCTGTCCGGGCCCGCGTGCGGGAGCATCGCCGAGTGCCAGGTCTCGGCGCCCGCCCGGGACTGCCGCCACTGGAAGAACAGGGCGCCCTCCGAACCGCGCGCGATGTGACCGAGGCTGTGGCGCAGTACGTCACCCGGCTCCTTGCCGATCACCTGATCGCCGTCGTAGACCGTGCTGGTGCCCTGCTCCATGAGCAGCCAGGGCCGGCCGCCGGCCAGGGAGCGGGAGCGGTCGGCGTAGAAGGCCGCATGTGCGGCGCCGTCGGGGCCGTTCGCGTCCGGGTACTGGTCGGAGCTGACGACGTCGAGTTCGCGGGCGAACGCCCACACGTTCAGCCGCAGGTCGTAGGGCAGCATCAGGTTCGTCGTCACCGGGCGGTCACTGTGCTCGCGGATCGCGTCGCGCTGCTCGCAGTAGGCGGCGATGATCTCGTCGGCCCAGAAGCGGTGGAAGTCCACTGTCTGGCCTGGGTTCTTGTGGTACTGCGTCGCACGCGGCGGCAGGACCTGCTCCCAGGAGGTGTAGCGCTGGCTCCAGAAGGCCGTGCCCCACGCCTCGTTGAGGGCGTCCAGCGAGCCGTGCCGGGCGCGCAGCCACACACGGAACGCGGCCGCCGCCTGGTCGCACCAGCACAGCGTGCCGTACTCGTTGTGCACGTGCCACAGCGCGAGCGCGGGGTGGTCGCCGTACCGTTCGGCCAGGGCGGAGGCGATCCGGCGGGCCGCGTTGCGGTAGGCGGGTGAGGCGAGGCAGTAGGTGTCGCGGCTGCCGTGGACCAGGCGGGTGCCGTCGGCCCTGACTGCCAGCGCCTCCCGATGGGCGAGGGTGAACCAGGGCGGCGGGGAGGCCGTCGGGGTGGCGAGGTCGACCGCCACGCCGTTCGCATGGAGGCGTTCGATGTGGGTGTCCAGCCAGGTGAAGTCGTAGCGTCCCTCCTCCGGTTCGAGCAGGGCCCAGGAGAAGACGCCCAGCGTGGCCAGGTTGACCCTGGCCCGACGCATGAGTTCGTCGTCCTCTTTCCAGACCGGCTCGTCCCACTGCTCGGGGTTGTAGTCCCCGCCGAAGGCGAGGCCACCGAGGCGGTCGGTGATGCTGCGTGCCGTCATGAGGCTTCCTTGGGTACGGAGGGACGAGTGACCCTCTGACGAAACGTCAGGACGGGTACTCGGGATTGTCGAAGCGCTTCACCTCGCAGGCGAAGGTAACGGAGAAGTTTCGTGCGGAACAAGAGTTCAGGCGCCAGGAAGCTCTCTTTTCCCTGGTCCATTGACAGTTCCCCAGGGGCGAAGGCTCTGTCGATGCGCTTCGACACTCCAAAGACGCCAAAGCCCTGCTGGGTCAACTACTCATGACCCAGCAGGGCTTCGGTATGGCCGACGAGGGCGCGTGTCAGTGCCGCGCGAACTGGACCCGGGTCGGTTGCACGACGTTCGGCCGCAGGGCGATCCCGCTGACGGTCAGCTGTTCCCCGTAGATGTCCGTGACTCTGATCGTGCTGCCGCATCCAGTGCCGTTGGCGGACAGGAAGTAGTTGTAGGAGGTGCGGGGCAACTGCCGCCAGCCGCTTCCGGTGCGGACCTCCAGCCGCGTCACCGGATTGCGTTGGCCGATCGTCTGGATGCCGCACCAGTAGGGGCTGGACCCGGTCTTGTACCTGATGGACAGCGTCTGGGACGTGCTCGGGCTGACCAGGTTCCAGGTGATCGAGAGCCGGCCGACCCTGAGGTCGGCGAGTTTGGCGAAGGCCTGCTGGCTGAGGTCGAGTTGCCCGGGTGCGCAGGGCAGGGGGCACTCGTTGGTGATCCGTACCGTGATGGAGGCGCCGTTCGCCGCGCGGACGTGGACGTACGCGCCGCATGCCCTGGACGTCTCGTAGTCGGTGGTGTTCATCGCCGCGATCATCATGTCGCCGCTCGGGCCGAATCCACAGGCGCCGTCTCCGTCGCCTGCTTCGTAGGCGGTGGCGACTCCTGTGTAGGTGGCCCCGGGCCGTATCCGTCCTGTCGACGGTGCCGTGGTCGACGTCGTTCGCGCGGCCCGCGGGGTGGGCGCGGCCGACGGTCGTTTCGACGGGGTGTGCGCGGGGGCCTTCGGGGTCGGCGAGCCTGTGGCGGTCGGCGTGCCGGTCGCGGTGCCCGTGGGACTCGGGGTGCCGGTCGGGGGCGTGGTCCTCGCCGGGGTGCCGGCGGCGCGTGCGACCGCGACCGACGTCCCGTCGGTGTCGCGGTCGGGGAGCAACATCATGACCAGGGCGGCGACGACGCCCGCGGAGGCCAGCGCCACCGAAGTGCCCACCAGCAGCCTGTGTCTGCGCCTGCGCTGCCGTGCGGCCTGCCGTGCTGTCTTCATACCTGTCCGTTCGGATGCTCGAGTCGACGGTGCACTGTTCAGTCGCCGCAGGGAGCGCAAAGGTTGCCGACAACTTTTTCGGCTTCGGACGACGAGGGTCCGGCCTGTCGGCGGGGGTGGTCCCGCTGGTCGGCGGAGTGAACACCGAGGGGACCCGCGATGGGATGGAGGCGCGGACCAAGACCATGAGGAGTGCGGAATGAGCAGACTGAGGCGCGGGCGGCTGACCGGCCTGGGCATGGCCCGGCGCACCCGGCTGCTCACGGTCGACTGCCGGGTGCTGCCAGGAGGCTCGCTCGCCTTCGAGGTGTCCGCAGGTCAGTCGGTGCCTCGGAACGGGCAGTTGGTCGTGCAACCCCGTCACGAGAACCTCGCCGCCACGTCGAGGATCGAGTTCGAACAGTCCGGCACGGGCGGCGACTGCCGCGTACGGGCCATCCTCGACAAGCGTCACTGGGACCTTGCCGAGGGCGACTGGACGTGTTCCTTCGTCATTCGGGCGGCAGCAGGTCGCGCCCGGTCGGGCGGGGCTCGTCGAGACGGCGCGCCTCCTGGATCCCGCGGCCCGGCGGCCGGCGGACGGGGCAGGGCGCACGTGGATCCCGTACACGACGGAGGACGGAGGACTCGCCGTGCGCGCCCGGCACCGTCCTGCGCACGCCGAGGTCGTCTCCGTCGAAGTGGACGACCATGTGATCCGCGTGCAGGGCTCGCTCCGCGGAAGGACCGCGCGGGCGTACCACTACCGCTTCCTGGCGCGGCTCCAGGACAGCGCAGGGCCTGTCGTCGACGCCCCTTGTTTCGTGGATCAGGACGGCTGCTTCCACATCACCCTGCCGGTCGACGTGGTGGCGGAACGCCATGCGGGGGGCGAGGCGCTGTGGGATCTGCGCCTGAGCGCGTACGGCGGGCCGGAGATCCGGCTGGCTATGCCGGCCGGTGGTGTTGTCGACCGCCGGGACATCAGCGTGTTTCCGGCCCTCCGGTGCGCGGGCCCCGGCGGCGCGCTGTCGCTGCGGCCCCAGCTGACACGTGATCACGACCTGGTGCTCAGAGCCGCCGATCCGGTGCTGGGGCGCGCGTAGAGCGGCGACGGTCAGAGGGCGACCAGCCGCCACTGCTGGTTGGTCCCGTCGCCGACGGGCCACTGGATCACCTTGGCGCCGTTGTCCGCCGATCCGCCGTCCACGTCCGCGCACAGGCTGGTGCGGACGTTGACGAGCCGGACGTATCCACCGCCTGCGTCGACCACCTTCCAGTGCTGGTTGTCGCTGTTGCCGTCCGGCCACTGGATGAGTTGGGCACCCTGTCCGGAACTCCCGGGGCTGTCGACGACCTTGCCGCTGTGGCGGGCGACGAGGCGGAAGGAGCCGTCGGCGTCGGGCTGGAGCCGCCACTGCTGGTTCTGGCTGCCGGACCAGCCCCACTGGATGAGGCCGGCGCCGTCGGCCGTACTGCCGCCGGCGACGTCGAGTACCTTGCCGCTGCGCCGGTTCTCGAGCCGGAAGAAGCCGCTGAGCAGGGAGACGGTGATGTCGGTGCGCTGCCCGGCGGTCAGGGAGACCTTCCTGGCGTGGCTGCCGAGGGATGAGGCCGTGACGGTCGCGGTCGTGGTCACGGAGGTCATGCCTCGGCGGCTGATCAGCGTGACGTCCTGGTTGACGTCGGAGGTGACGGACAGAGTGGCGGTCCGGGCGTTCAGGTCCCAGGCGAAGTTGTGGATCCGGATCCGGCCGCGGGCCCGTACCCCGGTGATCGTGCCCTTGGGCAGTTGGTCGGGCAGCGCGGGGAGGATCTCCAGCACCCCGGGCCGGCTGTAGATCAGGGTCTCGGCCAGCACGCCGGGGATGGCGTTCGCCGCGTCGGCGTTGTAGATGTCGAGGTTCGGATTGTGCGAGGTCATCAGCGACTTGAAGACCATGTTGTTGCCGAGGATCTTGCGCAGGTTGCCGTAGACCTGGCCGCCGTCCTTCAGCCGGGCCCAGGCCAGTGCCCGGTGCAGGCTGCCGTGTGCGGAGATGTTCTGGTCGCCGCGCAGTTCGAGGGCCCGTTGCGCCGGGCGGACCAGGGAAGGCGCGGTCTCGGGGTTGATCTCGTGCAGCGGCCAGGCGCCGTACAGGTGCTGGACATGCCGGTGGTTGTAGTTGTCGGTGAGGCTCGGCCAGGACCATTCGGCCAGTGCGCTGTCGCCGTTGACGCGGTAGTCAGGGAATTTCTTCAGCAGCGCCGTCCAGCGGGCGACGCCCTGGCCGCCGCCCTGTTCGACGGCGAGGGTGTTGGCCGCGTCGACGGCGGCCTGAAGGGCGTGCTTGCCGGCCATGATGTCGCCGGTGGCGTTGATCGAGAGGTACACGCCGGTGTTGCGGGGGGCGTTCTCCATGGAGAAGGACGGTACGAAGACCGCCTTGCCGTTCGCGTCGGTGCGGGTGAGGAAGTCCTCGTAGAACAGGGCCAGTTCCATCAGCGCGGGGCCGAGCTTGTCGCGCAGGAACGCCTGGTCGCCGGTGACCTGGTAGTACTCCAGGAGCGGGAAGAGGAGCCAGTCGGCGCCGCCGGTCCAGCACTGGCCGGGGAAGTTGCCGTTGTTGAAGTGGAGCATGTGGCCGTACTCGCCGTCGGTGCGGGAGGGGGCGAGGAAGCCGCGGGCTCCGTAGAGGTTCTTCGCGTTGGTGCGCCAGTCGTCGAGCTGGCCCAGGATCAGGTCGAAATAGCCCTGCATGGGCTCGGTCAGGTCGAGGATGTTGCCGCCCGCGACCTGGAGGTTGACGTTGGCGTCGGTGGTGAAGTCGTCGGCCCAGGCGGCGCCCCACGATCCGGCCCAGATGCCGGTGAGGCGGGGTGGCAGGATGCCGCTGGAGCTGAGGAAGAGGTAGCGGCCGGAGTCGTAGAGCCGTTCCAGCAGTGCCGGGTCTATGACCGTGCGGTCGGCGTTCTGGCGGGCGATCAGTTCACTGACCGAGAGCTGCCGGTCGGCGGCCGGGACGTTCAGGTCGAGGCGGGAACGGTCGTAGACAGGGGTGTGCAGGGCGGTGTGCCGCGCGAGCAGTCCGGCGTAGTCGGTGCCGAGCGCGGCCAGTTGGGTGTGCAGCGGCTGGGAGTCCCAGCCCGTGGACGACTCGTAGCGGCCCAGCTTCGTCAGCAGCAGCACCTTGGCCGCCTTGGCCACCACGATCGTGGAGCCGTTGACGGTGACCGTGGCGCCGGTGCCCGAGACGACGACGCGGGTGACGCCCTCGTAGCCGAAGGCGCCCTGCCCCGAGGGGTAGGTGCCGCGCAGATTCAGGTAGCCGGAGCCGCCGCTGACGGTGGCACGCGTGGTGAAGCTCATGCTGCTGGGGACCCCGGTGAGCGCGGTGTTGGCGCTCAGCGTGGTGTCGACGGTGCGGCCGGGAGCGGGCGTCAGCTCATGGACGATCACCTTGTCGGCCCGCGAGACGAACGCCCGCCGGGTCCAGGTGCCGAACTGGTCCGTCCAGCTCGAACTCACCTCGCCGGTACGGAAGTCGGTGACCCGTGCGTAGTCGTTGACCGTGGTCATGCCGGGCGTGTCGATCTGCAGTTCGTACGCGGGGTGGTAGGCCTGCGTCCACCGCAGCGACCAGCCCGCGGCGAAGTCCCGGTCGGCGCCCGCGTAGTCACCCGCGAGTGCCTTGTCGCGGGCGCCTTCCAGACGGCCGGAGATCACGGGCGGGGTCAGGTCACGGGTGCCGTTCGGCAGCACCAACCGGTGATGGTTGAAGACCACCTTCTCCAGGGCGGGAGCGCCGTGCAGCACGGCCCCGTACTCGCCGTTGCCGGTGAGGAAGCCGTCGGTCCAGGAGGAGGCCGGGGACGTGTCATGGATGCCGCGCTCGGGGAGGGTGATCTGCGGGGGGACGGCCGCCTCCGCCGTGCCCGGGAGCAGGCCGCCTGGCAGGGTCGCGGCTCCCGCGGTCAGTGCGGCTGCGGTGAGGAACCGTCTGCGGTCCATGGCGCTGTCCGTCAAGGGGACTCCTGTGGCCGGTCGGCGGTGCGTGGTCGTGGAAGAGAGGAGCGGTGGCCCGTCGTGGTGGTGCCCCACCGCCGCCCGGTCGACTTAAAGCGGAATCCGGGCGGCGGCGGGGGTTCGCGGGGAAAGGGATCAGACGGCCGTGAAGGACCACAGCAGGTTGGAGCTGCTGCCGTACGTCCACTGCTTGGTGACGGAGCCCGAGGAGACGTTGCCGCCGCCGTCGAGGACCAGGCCGGTGGTGCGGTTGGCGATCGAGTAGCTGCCGCCGCCCCGGTGGGTGATCTTCCACTGCTGGTTGCTGCCGCCGTTCCAGGCGGCCTGTCGGGCCACGGAGCCGTCCGCGGTGGCACCCCAGCCGTCGGCGACCATGCCGTTGGTGCGGTTGACCAGCTTGTAGTAGCCGCCGCCCACATCGACCGCCTGCCACTGGAGGTTGGAGCTGCCGTTCCAGGTCCACTGCTTGAGGTTCGATCCGGAGGCGACGTTGCCGCCGCTGTCCAGGGCGAGGCCGTCGGTGACGTTGGTGAGCCGGAAGTACGTCGACGGGTTGAACTGGACCCTCAGCGAGGTGATCTGATCGTTGTTGCCGGTGACCCTGAGGTCGGGGTTGTCGGCGGTGAACGTCCAGGCGGTGCCGGTGAAGTTGTCTGCTGAGTAGCCGATCACCTGGTAGCCGGGGGCCGGCCGGAGGGAGGAGATGCTGCGCGCGCCCACTCCCGCCGCGGTCAGGTCGGCCGCGGTGTGGTCGCCGAGGGCGAACGTGGCCGAGCTGCCCGTGTAGTTGACGTCCGCGAAGGCGGCGGCCCCGGCGAGCGGCGTCAGGGCCGGGATGGTGCCGGAGAAGGAGAGCTTCAGGACATAGGCGCCCGCGCTGTACGGCGCGGAGGACGGCAGGGTGACCGTGAGGCCGGAGGCGCTCTGGGTCGGCGTCGGCAGGTCGATGTAGGTGCCGGCGGTGGAGCCGAGAAGCTTCACCGAGGTCAGCGACGACAGGTTGATGCTGCCCGAGCCGAGTGTCTTGATCGTCAGCGAACTGCCCGGCCAGCCCAGGACGGTGGCGTACAGGACGTTGTTGTCCTTGTTGCGGGTGAAGCGGATGTCCTGCGCCGTGCCGGCCGTCGGATTGGTGAAGGCGCCGCCGCCCATCTTCGTCGGGCCCTCGCCGTACACGCTCCACGCGCGGGTCGAGTAGATCGACTCGCCGAAACGCTTCAGATGGTCGCCTATGCCGAGCAGGACGTCCTTCTGCGCCTGGGGGATGGTGCCGTCGGCCATCGGCGCGATGTTCAGCAGCATGTTGCCGTTCTTGCTGACCCGGTCGATGAACGCGTGCAGCATCTGCTGGATGCTGTAGTAACCGATGCCCTGGGTGTAGCACCAGCTGGAGCTGGAGATGCTGTCGTCGGTCAGCCAGTACGGCGTGGTGATGTCGGCCGGACCACCGCGCTCGTAGTCGAAGACCTCGCCCTTGTTGTCGAACCCGTCCTTGTAGGTGGCGACCACCTCACGGCCCCAGCTGTTGGCCTGGTTGTAGTAGTACGACAGGAAGTTCAGGCGCTGGGTCTCGTCGACGGCGTCCAGCTTGAAGTCCTGCCACAGGATGTCGGGCTGGGCGCGGTCGACGACCTCCTTGAGCTTGTCGTACCAGAGCTGGTTCTCCGCGGCCGAGCCCAGCTGTCCGTAGAGCTTCTTCAGGCTCGGGTCCGTCTGGGCGGGGACGTGCTCGTAGTAGCCGTTGAAGTGGTACGCGTGGTGCATGGCCACCAGCAGTTTGAGGCCCTTGGCGCGGATGGCCGTGGAGAAGAGCTGCAGCAGGTTCAGCCCCGGGCCCTTGTTCACCGAGTTCCACTCGTTGACCTGGCTGTCCCACATCGAGAAGCCGTCGTGGTGCTCGGCGACCGGGCCGGCGAACCTGGCGCCCGCGTCGACGAACAACTGGGCCCACTCGTTGGGGTCGAAGTTCCCGCCGGCCGACTTCAGCTTCGGCGCGAACTTCACGAAGTTGCCCGCCAGGTCCTGCGCGCCGTTGATGAAGTTGTGGTACGGCCACGCCGATGGCTGGCCGTAGGTCGCGATGTGGTGCTGGTTGGCGTTGCTGCCCGCCTGGTACATGTTGCGCGGGTACCACTCGTTGTCGTACGCGGGGACGCTGAAGACGCCCCAGTGGAAGTAGATGCCGAACTTGGCGTCCTGGAACCACTCCGGGGCCGGCGGGTGCTGGTCGACCGAGTTCCAGTCGGGCGTGTACGTGCTGGGCGCCGCCTGGGCGATCCCGGCACCGAAGAGACCTCCGGCAACGGCCGCAGCGGCGACGCAGGTCGCACCGGCCAGGAAGTGGCGTCTGTTGATCGAACTCGACATGGAGACATCCCTGGTGCAGAAGGGGAGAGGGGAGTGCAGGGCGCCGCTTGTTACGGATGAAGGTCGGCCATGTCTCCCTGGGATGTCAACCAGTGTGCAGGGATGAAAAGCGCTACATGCCAAGGCAGTTGGACATGCTTGAGGGCGATTTATTGCGATTCACCACTGGCTAAACATGGCATGTCTGTCAGGGTGGCGTGACCGATTTGAATGATCCAAGCGCGACAATTGATGGGATGGATCTTGCCCCCTTGGTGCCACCCGTGTTCATCCCGGGTGGGGTTTGAGCTGGTATTACGAAGATCCCTCGATCGCGGGGGTAGACAGGGGGTCGTGGGCCCACCTATAAACATCCCATCTCTACAGCACGGCGATACACAGATGTCGTCGAGGCGAAACATCTCCCGCTACGGGACCGGCGCGAGGAAGCACCGATGAGACTCAGAACCGCCCTCTGTTCCGCTGTCTCCGCCCTGTCCGCACTGACTCTGCTCAGTGCGTGCAGCAGCGGCTCCACCACGTCGGCGTCGTCGGGCGGCAAGCCGCTGGTCGGCGTCGACTACCCGCGCTCCGACACGGACTTCTGGAACTCGTACATCAAGTACACACCCCAGTACGGCAAGGAGCTGGGCCTGGACCTGAAGACGACCAACTCGCAGAACGACGTCGCCAAGCTCACCGCCAACGCGCAGACGTTCATCAGCCAGGGCGTCAAGGGCATAGCCATGGCCCCGCAGGACACCGCCGCCATCGCGCCCACCCTTGCGCAGCTGGAGGCGAAGAAGATCCCCGTCGTCACCGTCGACACCCGCCCCGACAGCGGCAAGGTGTTCATGGTCGTGCGCGCCGACAACCGCGCCTACGGCGAGAAGGCCTGCCAGTACCTGGGCACCAAGCTCGGCGGCAAGGGCAAGGTCGTGATGCTGGAGGGCGGCCTGGACTCCATCAACGGCCGTGACCGCACCGAGGCGTTCAACGACTGCATGAAGAAGAACTACCCGGCCATCAAGGTGTTCGGCGAGGCCACCAACTGGGACGGCGCCGTAGCCGCCCAGAAGCTGCAGACCGACCTGACGGCCAACCCGGACATCAAGGGCGTCTACATGGAGGCCAGCTTCGCGCTCTCCGGCACGCTCCAAGTCCTCAAGCAGAAGGGTCTGTTGGTGGACCCGAAGGACAAGAAGCACGTGTTCGTCGTGTCCAACGACGGCATCCCCGAGGAGCTCAAGGACATCGCCGCGGGCAAGATCGACGCCACCGTCTCCCAGCCGGCCGACCTGTACGCCAAGTACGCCCTGTACTACCTCAAGGCCGCGATCGACGGGAAGACGTTCAAGCCCGGCAAGACCGACCACGACAGCACCATCATCCAGGTCCGCGAGGGCGTGCTCGAGGACCAGCTCTCCGCCCCGCTGGTCACCGCCGACGGTGCCACCTACGGCGGCGTGGCCAGTGTCAAGAGCGACGACAAGTCGCTGTGGGGCAACAACCTCGGCTGATTCGTCTTCCGGAACAACAGCCCACAAGATCAAGGCGGTTGAGATGAGCGACGGGGAGCGAGCAGTCACCCCCGCGCCCGCCCCGGCGGACGACGGGCGGGCCCCCTCGGACCCGCCCGTCGTCGAGGCGACGGGCATAGTCAAACGATTCGGCCCCACGGTGGCCCTGAACGGCGCCCGGATCACCATCAGGCCCGGCGAGACCCACGCGCTGGTCGGCCGCAACGGAGCCGGCAAGTCGACCCTCGTGTCGGTCCTCACCGGTCTTCAGGCCCCCGACGAGGGAACGGTGACCTTCGGCGGCGAGCCGGCCCCCCGGCTCGGCGACCGTGACGCCTGGCGCCGGCGCGTGGCCTGCGTCTACCAGAAGTCGACGATCATCCCCACGCTGACCGTCGCCGAGAACCTCTTCCTGAACCGGCACGACCACGGACAGAGCCGGCTCATCAGCTGGCAGGCCACCCGTCGCCGCGCACAGGACCTGCTGTCGGCCTGGTCGGTGGACGTCGACCCGCAGACCCCGGCCGGTGATCTGAGCGTCGAGCAGCGGCAGTTCGTCGAGATCGCCCGCGCGCTGTCCTTCGGGGCCCGGTTCATCATCCTCGACGAGCCGACCGCCCAACTCGACGCGGCGGCCATCAACCGGCTCTTCGACCGCATCCGCGACCTGCAGCGCCAGGGCGTGACCTTCCTGTTCATCAGCCACCACCTCCAGGAGATCTACGAGATCTGCGACATGGTGACGGTGTTCCGAGACGCCCGGCACATCGTGACCGCACCGGTCGCGGAACTGCCTCGCACCGACCTCGTCGCCGCCATGACCGGCGAGGCGGCGGCCGACCGGCGCGAGGAACGCACGAGTGCCCTCGACTCCGGCGCCGCGGCCGCACTGAACGTCCGCGCTCTGCGGGGCGACGCCTACGACGACGTCACCTTCCAGATCGGGGCCGGCGAGATCGTCGGCCTCGCGGGGGCCGCCGGCAGCGGTCGCACCGAGGTCGCCGAGACCGTCGTGGGACTGCGGGCGGCAGCGGCGGGCGAGGTGGAGATCGCCGGGAGCCGGCCCCGGCCGGGCAGCGTGCCCGCGGCGCTCGCCGCAGGCGCCGGGTTCGTCCCCCAGGACCGACACCACCAGGGCTTCGTGCCCGGCATGTCGATCGCGGACAACGCCACCCTGTCCGTTCCCCGCAGGCTCGGCTCCAACGGCTTCCTCAGCCGCAGCCGCCGGGACCGGCTCGCCGAGGGCATGATCAAGAACCTCGCGATCAAGACTCCCGGCCCCGACCTGCCCGTCTCCGCCCTGTCCGGAGGCAACCAGCAGAAGGTCGTCATGGCCCGCGCCCTCGCCGACGACCCCCGGCTGCTGGTCCTGATCAACCCCACCGCAGGAGTGGACGTGCGCTCCAAGGAGTTCCTCCTCGACAAGGTCGAGGAGACCGCGGCCACCGGCACCGGAGTGCTCATCGCCTCCGACGAACTCGACGACCTGCGCATGTGCGACCGGGTCCTGGTGATGTTCCAGGGCCGTGTGACCTCAGAGATCGCCCGCGGCTGGCACGACCACGACCTCGTGGCGGCGATGGAAGGAGTGGACCTCGATGCCTGAAACCGTCCTCGCGGACACCGCCGCCGCGGGCGGCACGGAGCCGGCGCCCAAGCGGACCGTGCTGCTCGGCGGCCGGATACCCCTGGCCCGTCTGCGCGACCTCGCGCTCGTCCCGGCCATCGTGGTCATCGCGATCGTCGGACAGATCGTCAACCCGGTCTTCCTGCAGGCCGACAATCTCATCAACGTCCTGCAGACCATGTCCGAGATGGCCCTGCTGGTCCTCGCCCAGACGATGATCCTGATCGTCAAGAAGATGGACCTGTCGCTGGAGTCCACCATGGGCCTCGCACCCGGTGTCGCGGCCTGGCTGGTCGTGCCGGTCGGCGCGGGGCACGGACTCGGACTGCTCCCCGGCGCGTGGTCGATTCCCGTCACCCTGGCCGTGGGCGCGCTCGTCGGCGTGATCAACGCCCTGCTGATCATCCGCTTCGGCCTCAACGGCTTCATCGTCACCCTCGGCATGCTGATCGTGCTGCGCGGTGTCCTCACCGGCATCTCCGGCGGCCAGACCTTCTTCCAGCTGCCGCCGTCGATGCTCTACCTCGGCACGGCCGAATGGTTCGGGATGCCCGCTTCCATCTGGGTCTGCCTGGTGCTGTTCGCCGTTGCGATCGTGGTGCTCGGCTGGACCAGCTTCGGGCGTTCGCTGTACGCCATCGGCGGCAACGTCGACGCCGCGAAGGCGGCCGGCATCCGCACCGACCGGGTGCTGTGGATCGTCATCGTCACCGGCAGTGTCCTCGCCGCCCTCGCCGGGCTGATGCTCTCCGGACGCCTGGCCTCGGTGGCCTCCGCGCAGGGCAACGGCTATATCTTCACCGTCTTCGCCGCCGCCGTCATCGGCGGGATCAGCCTCAACGGTGGCAAGGGCACCATGTTCGGGGCCTTCTGCGGCATCCTGCTGCTCTTCATGATCCAGAACGTGCTCACGCTGGCGGGCGTCCCCGCGCAGTGGATCGGCGCTCTCAACGGCCTGATCATCCTGGTCGCCCTCGCCATCTCGCGTATCACGGGCGGCAAGGCCCAGGAGTGAACCGGCGGGCGTCCCGGACGCCCGCCCTCCTCCGCCCTTCATCTCGTCGCCAGGGGTCGTATCACCCCCGCACCTCACAGGAGTTGCCGCCATGTCATCCGCCCTGTCCCCTTCCCAGGCATCCCCGGCCTCTGCCCGCATCACCGCCCTGGACGTGCTCGACGTGCGGTTCCCGACGTCCGAGCACCTGGACGGATCGGACGCGATGAACCCCGAACCCGACTACTCCGCTGCCTACGTCGTCCTGCGCACCGACGCCGGCGACGGACTGGAGGGCCACGCCCTGGCCTTCACCACCGGCCGCGGCAACGATGTCCAGGCCGCCGCCATCGCCGCTCTCGCGCCGTACGTGGTGGGCCTGTCGGTCGAGGAGGTCTGCGCCGACCTCGGCGCGTTCTCCCGCTCCCTCGTCCACGACCCCCAACTGCGCTGGCTGGGACCGGAGAAGGGCGCCATCCACATGGCCACCGGCGCAGTCGTCAACGCCGCCTGGGACCTGGCCGCCAAGCGGGCCGGCAAGCCCGTGTGGCGCCTCCTCGCCGAGATGTCGCCCGAGGAGCTGGTCGCGCAGGTCGACTTCCGCTGGCTGTCCGACGCCCTCACCCCGGAGGAGGCCCTGGAGATCCTCAGACGCGCCGAGCCCGGCCGCGCCCAGCGCATCGGCCACCTGCTCGACCAGGGCTACCCCGCCTACACCACCACCCCCGGCTGGCTCGGCTACTCCGACGAGAAGCTGTCCCGCCTCGCCCGCGAGGCCGTCGCCGACGGCTTCACCCAGATCAAGCTGAAGGTCGGCGCGGACCTGGAGGACGACATACGGCGCATGCGCACCGCGCGCGAGACCGTCGGGGAGGGCATCCGCATCGCCGTCGACGCCAACCAGCGATGGGACGTCCAGCCCGCGATCGACTGGATGCGTGCCCTGGCGCCCTACCAGCCGTACTGGATCGAGGAGCCCACCTCCCCCGACGACATCCTCGGTCACGCCGCCGTGCGCAAGGCCGTCAGCCCCATCAAGGTCGCCACGGGCGAGCACATCGCCAACCGGGTCGTCTTCAAGCAGCTCCTGCAGGCCGGCGCGGTGGACATCGTGCAGATCGACTCCGCGCGGGTCGGCGGCGTCAACGAGAACATCGCGATCCTGCTCCTCGCCGCGAAGTTCGGCGTCCCGGTCTGCCCGCACGCGGGCGGCGTGGGCCTGTGCGAGATGGTGCAGCACCTGTCGATGTTCGACTACGTCGCGGTCTCCGGCACGACCGAGGACCGCGTCATCGAGTACGTCGACCATCTGCACGAGCACTTCGTCGACCCGGTGCGCATCGTCGACGGCCACTACCTTGCGCCCACGCTGCCCGGGCTGAGCGCGCAGATGCACCAGGCGTCCCTCAAGGAGTACGCCTACCCCGACGGCCCCGTCTGGGTAGCTCGTGTCTGAGGCCCGGCCCCTCGTCGATGCCCATCACCACGTCTGGGACCTGGACGTCCGGCCGCAGCCCTGGCTGGACGAGCCGGGGCACGAGCCGATCCGCCGCAACTTCAGCCCGAACGACCTGCGCTCGGCCGCGACCCGGCCGATCGCCGGACGGCGACTGACGAGCTCGGTGGTCGTCCAGTGCGTCACCTCAGTGCCCGAGACCCGCGAGCTTCTCGCCCTGGCCGACATCGACCCGCTGATCGGAGCCGTGGTCGGCTGGGCGGACCTTTCGTCCCCCGCGATCGGTGACGTACTCGACGATCTGCGGGCCGGGCAGGCGGGCCGGTACCTGCGGTCCGTACGCCACCTCGTGCAGGGCGAGTCCGATCCGCACTGGCTCGGGCGGCCGGACGTGGAAAGGGGGTTGCGGGCGGTCGGGGAGCGCGGGCTCGGATACGACGTGCTGATCCGCAGCCACCAGCTCCCGCAGGCGATCCGGCTCGCGGAACGGCTCCCCGAGCTGCCGCTCGTCCTCGACCACGCCGGCAAGCCGCCGCTCGTGCGGCGCGAACTCACCGACTGGGCACAGCAGTTGCGGATGCTGGCCAGGCATCCCCAGGTCCGCTGCAAGGTGTCGGGGCTGATCACCGAGGCGGACCACGAGAAGTGGACCGTCGACGACATCCGCCCCGTGTGGGACGTCCTGCTCTCCGCCTTCGGCGCCGACCGCCTGATGTTCGGCTCCGACTGGCCCGTCGCGAACCTCGCGGGCGGCTGGAACCGCTGGGCCGCCACCGTCGAGGAACTGCTGGACGGATATTCCGACACCGAGATCCACGCGGTGCTCGCCGGCACCGCGACCGCCTTCTACCACCTCGACCCCCGTCCCATGAAGGAGGTGACACCGTGCTCCTGACGGAACTGCTGCACCCCGGGATCCTCGAATCCCTGGCCGGAGCCGGTCACGGCTCCCGTGTGCTGCTCGCCGACGGCCACTACCCCGCCAGCACCGCCACCGGCGAGCGCGCCCGGACCGTCCATCTCAACCTGGCCCCAGGCCTGCTGGACGTCACCACCGTGCTTGACGTCCTGCTGCGCGCCCTGCCCGTCGAGTCGGCCCACGTGATGGTGCCGCCCGAGGGCGAACCGGAGCCGCCCGCCATCGCCGAGTACCGCTCGATGCTGGCGCCCCTCCCGGTGGACACGCTCGGCCGCTTCGAGTTCTACGACGCCGCCCGCTCGCCCGACCTGGCGCTGGCGATCGTCACCGCCGACACCCGTACCTACGCCAACCTGCTGCTGACCATCGGCGTCCGCGCTGAAGGGACCCTGACGACACGATGACACTCGCCGTCCGTTATGTTTCCGCTCGCTCCCTGGACACGGCTCCCGTGGTCGATGTGCCGCCCGGTCCGGGTGAGGTGGAGCTGGCTCCCGCGTTCGTCGG
>NZ_JBSFJW010000051.1:0-50225 GCF_053598255.1 Streptomyces sp. NPDC001157 | reverse complement strand
GAACGGCCTCGTCCTCAAACGCCGGACGGGCTGAAAAAATCAGCCCCTCCGGCGTTTGAGGAGCGGGGGTCCGGGGGCTGGCCCCCGGGTCGGGACGGGAAGGGGCGGAGGGGGCGAAATCAACCATTACCCCAGCGCCGCAGCCAACGCCTTCGGCAGCGCCCGACTGTGCAGCACCCCCAACCGCTGCGTGGCCCGGGTCAACGCCACATACAGGTCACTCGTGCCGTACAGCCCGGGCTCGACCACCAGCACCGAATCGAACTCCAGCCCCTTCGCCCCGCGAGGATCGAGCAGCACCACCCTCCGCGTCAGATCAGGCGCCTCCCCCGCCACCACCCCGTCCAGCCGAGCGGCCAGCTTCCCGTGCAGATGCCGCGGCGCAATCACCGCAAGCCGCCCCTCCGCAGGCGTCAGTTCCTCCACCGCCTTGGCGACAGCGCCGGGCAGATCATCGGTCGCCCGCGCCCAAGGCCGAACGCCGGTGGCCCGCACCGAACTCGGCGGTTCAAAGCCCGGCTGCTCGGCCCGCACCACCGCCGCCGCGACCTCCATGATCTCGGCCGGAGTCCGGTAGTTGACCCCCAACCGGGCGTGCTCCCAGCGGTCCTCGACATACGGCTCGAGAATCCCCGCCCAGGAACCGACCCCCGCCGCCTCCGCGGTCTGCGCCGGATCCCCGACCAGCGTCATCGACCGCGTCGGACTGCGCCGCATCAGCAGCCGCCACGCCATCGGCGACAGCTCCTGCGCCTCGTCGACGATGATGTGCCCGAACGCCCAGGTCCGGTCGGCCGCCGCCCGCTCTGCGGCGCTGCGGTGGTCGTCCTCCTCCTGCCGCTCGGCGAACCGCTCGGCGTCGATGATGTCGTGCGCGGACAGGACCTCGGAGTCCTCCTCGTCCTTGTCCTCGAACTCGTAGGTCCGCGAGGCGTACGAGACGTCGAGCACACCCTGTGCATACGCGACCTGCGTCTCCCGCTCCCGCTCGGCCCGCGCCCGCGCCACCCGCTCGTCCACGCCGAGCAGTTCGGCCGCCTCGTCCAGCAGCGGTACGTCCGCCACCGTCCAGGCCCGCGTCACCGGACGGCGGATCGCGGCCGCGTCCTCGTCGGGGAGATAGCCGACGGGATCGGCGAGGAAGTCCGCGACCAGGCGCTGCGGGGTCAGCCGCGGCCACAGCTGGTCGATGGCGGCCCACACTTCGGGGTTCTCGGCGATCTCGTCCCGGATCTGCGTGATGTCGCTCGGGTCCAGCAGACTGCTGCCGTCGAAGGGGTCCGTCCCGACCCGCTCGGCGTACATCTCGGTGAGGGTGTTGAGGATGTGCCCCTCGAAGTGCTCCCGGGCCACGTTGTGCGGCAGCCGGGCGGCACGGGTGCGCTCGCGGGCCATCTTCACCAGGCCGTCGTCGAGCATCAGGATCTCCCGGTCGTGCTCGATCGCGATCACCGGGTCGGGCAGCGCCTGCCAGTCGCGCACGGCCTCGGCGAGCACGTCCGCCATGTCGGCGCGCCCCTTCACCGCGGCCGCCGCGCGGCTGTCGCTCGCCGTCGCCTTCACTCCGGGGAACAGTTCCCCGACCGTGGCGAGCAGCACGCCCGTCTCGCCGAGCGAGGGCAGCACCTCGCCGATGTAGCCGAGGAAGGCGGGGTTGGGGCCGACGATGAGCACGGCCCGCTTGGCGAGCAGCTCCCGGTGCTCGTAGAGCAGATAGGCGGCCCGGTGCAGGGCGACGGCGGTCTTGCCGGTGCCCGGACCGCCCTCGACCACCAGCACTCCCCGGTGCGGCGCCCGGATGATCTCGTCCTGCTCGGCCTGGATGGTCTGCACGATGTCGTGCATACGGCCGGTGCGCGCGGCGTCCAGGGCGGCGAGCAGCACCGCGTCGCCGGTCGGGTCCTCATGGCCGGTCCGCTCCTGGTCGCCCAGGTCGAGGATCTCGTCGTGCAGGGCGGTGACCCGGCGCCCCTCGGTGGTGAGGTGCCTGCGCCGGCGCAGGCCCATCGGGGTGTGGCCGGTGGCCAGGTAGAAGGGGCGGGCGACATCGGCACGCCAGTCGATCAGGACCGGCGTGCGCTCGGCGTCGTCGGTGCGCAGCCCGATACGGCCGATGTGGTGCCGGGTGCCGGAGGTGAAGTCGATGCGGCCGAAGCACAGCGAACCGTCGACGGCGTTCAGCGCGGCGAGCAGCCCGGACCGCTCGGCGACCAGGATGTCCCGCTCCAGCCGGGCCTGCATGGGCGTGTTGCCCTGGGCGAGCGCATCCGTGACGCCGGCCTCGGTGTGGCCGCGCAGGGCGTCCACGCGCGCGTACAGGGTGTCGATGAATTCCTGTTCTCTGCGAATTTCATCGCTGTTTGACAATTCCACTCCCGGGCAGATACAATGACGCCAGTGAACTTCTTAGCGACCCAATCCCCTTGAAGTCGCGAATCATTAAACTTACACAGAGAAATCCCCCGAGCGCAATTGCCCGGGGGATTTCTTCTGTACTGCGTGAGGTCAGAGGACCTCCGCCAGCTCGGCCAGCAGCCGCCGCTTGGGCCGGGCCCCCACCATCGACTTGATCGGCTCACCGCCGCGAAAGACCATGAACGTGGGCATCGAGAGCACCTTGTAGGCGTTCGTGGTCTCCGGATTGCGGTCCACGTTCAGCTGCACCACCTTGAGGCGGTCGGCCTCCTCGGCGGCCAGGGCGTGCAGGACCGGCCCCATCTGCCGGCACGGCGGGCACCAGTCCGCCGTGAACTCCACCAGCACCGGCACCTCGGACCCGATCACCTGCGCCGCGAAATCCTCGTCCGTCACATCGATCACAGTTCCCGCCCTCCCAGTTCGCACAACGGTGGTTCCCCGTCGGCCACGGCCAGCCGCACGGCGATCCGCGCCCGCACGGCCTGCAACTCGCCGATCAACGCGTCGAGTTCGTCCAGCTTGCGCCGGTAGACCGCGAGCGAGGCCGGACAGGAGTCGCCCTCCGGGTGCCCGGCCCGCAGACACTCCACGAACGGCCGCGTCTCCTCCAGGTCGAACCCGAAGTCCTGCAGCGTCCGGATCTGCCGGAGCAGCTTCAGATCGCTCTCGTCGTAGGTGCGGTACCCGTTCCCGCCGCGCCGCGCGGACAGCAGCCCGCGCGACTCGTAGTACCTGAGCGTCCGCGTCGTGGTCCCGGCCCGTGCGGCCAGCTCGCCGATTCGCATGCGTACGACCGTACGACTTGACGCCGACGTCAAGGCAACAGCGGTTTCCGCTCCACCGGGGAGGTGAGCACGATCGAGGTCGTCGTGCGGCCCAGGACGGAGACCTCTTCGAGGATCTCCTCCAGGTGGACCGTGTCGCGGACGGCGGCCTTGAGGATCCAGCAGTCCTCGCCGACCACGTGGTGCACCTCGGTGATCTCCGGCCGTCCGATCAGCTCCAGGGTGCGGGGGTGCTTCAGGTTGTAGCCGCCGTGCGGGTTGACCCTGATGAACGCTTGGATGCCGTAGCCGAGACGGGCCGGGGCGACCCGGGCGCCGTATCCCGTGATCACGCCCGCCGCCTCCAGCCGCCGCACCCGCTCGGTGACCGCCGCCGGGCTGAGGCGCACCCGGCGGCCCAGCTCACTGAGCTTGATCCGGCCGTCGGTCTGGAGCAGTTCCAGGATCTGCCGGTCCAGCACATCGAAGGCCACCGAGGTTTCGTTGGCGGTGGCGCGCAGATGCCGCGGTTCTTTCGGTACGGCGGCCTGAAATCCCATGGTTCCCCCTTCAGGACGTGGACATACGCCGGGAGAATTATGGTCATGAAGAAGACGCGAGAGGTACTGGTCATCGGCGGCAACCGCTATTTCGGCAAGCGGCTGATCGCACGTCTGCTGGCCGCCGGAGACCAGGTGACGGTCCTGAATCGCGGTTCTTCACCACCCCCCGCCGGGGCAATTCACCTGATCGCCGACCGGAACGACGAGAATTCCCTGCGCGAGGCTCTCGGTCCGCGCACGTTCGACGTCGTCGTCGACCAGGTCTGCTACACCCCGCGCCAGGCGGCGATCGCCCGCCGCGTCTTCACCGGCCGCACCCGGCGCTATGTGCTGACGTCGACGGTCGAGGTGTACGAGTACGAGGACTCCCCCGCACTGGTGAGGGAGGCGGCCGTCGATCCGCGTACGGTCTCCGTCGACCTCGAACTCCCGTGGGACGACGAGGACTTCCTCGAAGCCCACTACGGCGAGGGCAAGCGCCAGGCGGAAGCGGTCCTGACGGCCGCCGGACCCGGGTTCCCGTACGCGGCCGTGCGTGTGGCCCATGTCCTGGGCGGCGAAGACGACTTCACGGGACGTGTGGACCACTACGCCGAGCGCATCCGCAGCGGCGAACCGATCTCCGTGCCCCTCACGAACCGGCCGGCCACCTACATCCACGTCGAGGAGATCGCCGACTTCCTGTTCTGGGCGGCGGGCGAGGACTTCACAGGCCCCGTCAACGCGGCCTCTCACGGGCTGCTCACCACGGAGGAACTGTGTGCCGCGGTGGCGGTGCACTTCCCGGAGGGCAGGACGATCCTTCGGCCCGTGGAGGTCGGCGAGGTCTCCCCGTTCTCCTTCACCCGCTCCTACGGCATGGACAACTCCCGGGCCGCCCGGCTCGGTTTCACCTTCGGTGAGGCGCGGCGTTGGCTGCCGGGAGCAGTAGCAGAGACACTGCGCAAGGACGGCAACTGACATGCGTTTCCGCACCCTTGGCGATCTGCGGGTGAGCGCGATCGGCCTCGGCGCCATGCCGCTGTCCATCGAGGGCCGCCCGGACGAGTCCCGTGCCCTCGCCACCGTGCACGCCGCCCTCGACGCGGGCGTGACGCTGCTCGACACGGCGGACTCCTACCACCTGCCCGGCGCCGAGCCCGGCCACAACGAGCACCTCGTCGCCCGGGCCCTGGCCGCGTACGGCGGCGACACGGCGGACGTACTGGTGGCCACGAAGGGCGGCCGGGGCCGCCCGGCGGACGGCAGCTGGACCGTGGACGGCACGCCCCGCCATCTCAAGGCGGCGGCCGAGGCCTCCCTGAAGCGGCTGGGCGTCGAGGCGATCGGCCTCTACCAGCTGCACAAGCCCGATCCGGCGGTGCCCTTCGAGGAGTCGGTCGGCGCGCTGCGCGAACTCCTGGACGAGGGCACGATCCGGCTGGCCGGCGTCTCCAACACCGACGTGGACCAGATCCGCACCGCGCACCGGATC
This sequence comes from Streptomyces sp. NPDC001157, assembly GCF_053598255.1. Classification (NCBI taxonomy): domain Bacteria; kingdom Bacillati; phylum Actinomycetota; class Actinomycetes; order Kitasatosporales; family Streptomycetaceae; genus Streptomyces; species Streptomyces sp. NPDC001157. The sequence goes on along the minus strand of NZ_JBSFJW010000051.1, from coordinate 45,006 downwards.
CTCGGCGACCGTCTGGTCTCGGTACAGAACCAGTACTCTCCCGCCGTCCAGGACAGCGCGGCCGAGCTGCGGCTGTGCGAGGAACTGGGGCTGGCCTTCCTGCCGTGGAGCCCGCTGGGCGGTATCTCCCGCAGCTCCCTGGACGGGCCGTCGAGGAGCGAGGGCGAGGTCCGCTTCGGGGCGTTCCACTCCGTGGCGGCGCAGCGCGGTGTCAGCCCCCAGCAGGTCTGCCTGGCCTGGCTGTCGGCGCGGTCCGAGGTCGTCGTCCCGATCCCGGGGGCGAGCCGTCCGGAGACGATCCGGGACTCGTCGGCCGCGGCGGACCTGGTGCTCACCGGGGAGGAGCTGGCGCGGCTGGACGAGGCGGTCGCGCCGGCCTGCTGAGGCGTCCGGTGTTCGGACGTCCGCACGTCAGCGGGGATACGGGCCGGGACGGGGGCGGAGCAGCCACTCCCCTGAAGGGGGTCCGCCATGGCCCCGTACGTCTGCGTCGTCGTCCTCGTCCCCGTCCTCGGCCGAGAACCACTCCTCGTCCTCGCTCCCGTCCCGCACGCCGAGCAGCCGACGCGTGAGGCGGTCACGGTCGGACAGGAGCTCGTCGAGGGCCGCCCGTACGTCGGCCGGTTCGGTGCGGGGGGCCTCGCGTTCCGCGCCGATCAGGACCGCCCGCCGTACCAGCTCCTTGGTGAAGGAGGCCGTCGTGCCCTCCGTCCGGGTCACGACCTCCTCGGTGATGTCCTCGTCGAGGCCGAGACCACCGCCGTAGAGAGCGAGCAGGGCGGCACGGCCCTCCGCGTCCGGGAGGGGGATCTCGACGGCGAGGTCGACGCGGCCGGGGCGCTGGACGAGGGCCGGTTCCAGCAGGTCGGCGCGGTTGGTGGTGAGGAGGAACGCGACGTCGGCGTCGTCGCCGAGGCCGTCCATCTCGTTCAGCACCTGGAAGAGCAGGGGCTGTTCGCCGCCTCCGTAGTCGCGGGCCTCGGCGATCAGGTCGCAGTCCTCCAGCACGACCAGGGCGGGCTGGAGCATCCGGGCCAGCGCGCAGGCCGGGCCGATCGCGCCGATGCTCTCGCCGGACAGGATCACCACCGTGAACTGCGGGAGGTGGGAGAGGAGATAGCGGATGGTGTGGGTCTTGCCGGTGCCGGGAGGGCCGTAGAGGAGGAGGCCGCGGCGCAGATGCTGGCCCGCGGCGCGCAGCTGTTCGCGGCGCCGGGCCACCCCGACCACCTGGCGTTCCACGCGCTCCAGGAGTCCGGCCGGCAGGATGATGTCGTCCCGGGTGAGGCCGGGGCGGCGGTGGAAGCGGAACGGGCCGAGGCCGTGGCCGAACTGGGAGCCCTCGAAGGAGAGGACCTGCCCGCGGAAGACGTTGTGCTCGCGCACGAGGGCGTCGATCTCGGCGAGCAGGCGGTCCGCGAACTCCTTCTCCCCGGCGAGGACTTCGATCTCCACCTTGTTGCGGCCGTACTCGTCCTGCGGGCCGCGCAGCAGGACGGCGAAGCGTTCGTCGCCCTCCGCGCCGAGGTAGAACCCGCAGGAGACACAGGCCAGTTCCTCGTCGGCCGAGACCGGCATATGGGCGTAGTCGACGGCGCCGATCACGAAGCGGTCGTAGCGGTCGGCGGCCTCGATGATGTCGCCGAGGGTGAGCTCTCCGTGGTGCTGGGCGCCGCGCATGCCGACCAGCTCGTAGGAACGGCCGTCGGCGGCGAACCAGCGCTCCAGGGCGAGATGGACGTTGGGCAGGTCGTACGGTGCGTACGCGGCCTTGACCACCGGGCGGTCGGTCGGCGCCGAGCCCAGGTGCTCGCGCAGCCGCTTGGCGAGGTCGCGGCTGCCGTCGGCGTCACTGCGCTTCGGGCGGGCGACCGCCGTCAGGAACTCGTGGAACAGCTCGTTGATCCGCTCCAGCGAGAGCGGCGAGGGCTCGCGCCCCGCGCCGTACCGCTTCTCGTACTCGTCCGAGCTGATGATCTCCAGCCCGTCGGGCTCCCCCATGTCCGCCTCCGTGTGTGCGACTGCGCGGCCCCCGAGGCTCTCCAGCCTGGGACCCTACGGGCTCACGGGTCAAAGGATTTGGGCAGCCAGGAGGAGACGACTCAGACGGCCTGGCCGGTGTGGGCCGGCACCCCTGCCGACTCCTCGACCTCCAGCAGCGACGCGCTCTCCCGCTCCTCCTCGAACGCCCTGCGGCCGCCCCGGAGCCCGAACAGCCGCTTGGCGAGGGCGATGTAGAGGACGGCGAGGATGTTGAGGACCAGCGTGCCGATCTTCAGCCAGCTGATGTGCTCGGTGAGTTCGTAGATCTCCAGGGGGAGGAAGGCGGCGGTGGCGACCACCGTGAGGTACTCCGCCCAGCGCTTGGCGTACCAGAGGCCGACCGCCTCCACGAGCTCGATCAGGGCGTACGCCAGCAGCAGTGCGGCCACCAGGAGCAGCGTGGAGTGCTTGTAGCCGAAGGTCTTCTGTATCGTGCCGACGATCGGCGAGTGGTCGAGGTCGTAGTGGAAGTGCCGGAAGACGGGCCGGAAGACGTCGAGGTACTCGTCGAAGAGCCGGCGCACCGAGTCCTGGCTGTTGCTGAACTTCCACACGGCCAGCGCCACCAGCACGATGAAGACGCCGCGCACGGCCCGCTCGATCGCCAGGAAGCGCAGGATGAACAGGTCCCGCAGGACCTTGCCGCGCGGCACGAGGGGCGCGTGGTCCGCCGGTCCCGAGCCGTGCGGCTCGCCGAGCACGAAGTCGCCGCAGCGCAGACAGCGCCAGACGTCTCCGAGGGCGGTCTGCGCGTGCAGCCGCGCCTTCAGTCCCGGCTCGAGGGGCGCATAGGTGATGTGCCCCTTGCGGGCACATGTGCGCCGGTCCCAGTCGATCTTCATCCCCCGTGCCTCCAACCAACGAAACGCGTCGCGCGTGTACTGCACCGGCGCGGCACGCTAGTGGACTTCGGTAAGAGATCGGTGAGGATCGCTGGGCATGAGCAGGAGGAGATGACGAAGCCGAGCGGTCGGGTCCACGAGGGAGGAACCCGACTGCTCGGCGTTCTCGGCCGGGCGACCGACCGACGGGGGGTGTGCCGGCCGCCCGGAGTCCCGGCGGGGCTCAGGCCTTCGCCAGCTCCTTCTCGCCGCCCTGCTCCGGCACCTCGATGTGCGGCTCGACGTCCTCGTCCAGGAGGGTCGTCTCGTCGAAGGGCAGCTCACCGGCGAGGACCCGGCCCACGCGCTCCTTGTCGATCTCCTTGGTCCAGGTGCCGATCAGGACCGTGGCCACGGAGTTGCCCGCGAAGTTCGTCAGGGCACGGGCCTCGCTCATGAAGCGGTCGATGCCGACGATCAGGCCGACGCCGTCCACCAGGGCGGGCTTGTGCGACTGCAGACCGCCGGCCAGGGTCGCGAGGCCGGCGCCGCTGACACCCGCCGCGCCCTTGGAGGCGAGGAGCAGGAAGAGCAGCAGCGGGATCTGCTCGCCGATCGCCATCGGCGTGCCCATGGCGTCGGCGATGAACAGCGAGGCCATGGTCATGTAGATCATGGTGCCGTCGAGGTTGAAGGAGTAACCGGTCGGGACGGTGATACCGACCACCGACTTGCTGACACCGAGGTGCTCCATCTTCGCGATGAGGCGCGGCAGCGCGGACTCGGAGGAGGAGGTCGACAGGATCAGCAGGAACTCACGGCCCAGGTACTTGAAGAGCCTGAAGATGTTGAGCCCGGAGACGATCCGCAGCAGGGCGCCGAGCACGATGAAGACGAAGAGGAAGCAGGTGACGTAGAAGCCGAGCATCAGGATGGCCAGCTGCTTCAGCGCGCCGAGACCCGCGGATCCGGTGACGGCGGCGATGGCACCGAAGGCGCCGACGGGGGCGGCCCACATCACCATGCCGAGGATGCGGAAGACGAGCTTCTGGAGGTGCTCCACACCGCGCAGGATCGGCTGCCCGGCCGAGCCCATGGCCTGCAGCGCGAAACCGGTGAGCAGGGCGACCAGCAGGGTCTGCAGCACCTGCTGCTGGGTGAAGGCCGAGATGAAGGTCGTCGGGATGATCGACAGCACGAAGTCGACCGGCGGCAGCGCCTCACTGTCCACCTGGTCGTGCCCGGAGGCCTTGATCGCGTTGGTGATGTGCAGCCCGTCGCCCGGGTGCAGGATGTTGCCGACCACCAGGCCGATGGTCAGCGCGACCAGCGACATCGCCACGAAGTAGCCGAGCGCGATACCGCCGACGGCGCCGACCTTGGCGGCCTTCCGTACGGAGCCGATACCGATCACGATCGTGCAGAAGATGATGGGGGAGATCATCATCTTGATCAGGTTCACAAAGCCCGTACCGAGCGGCTTGAGCTCCACGCCCACGCTCGGCCAGATCAGCCCCACGGCGATACCGAGGGCCACCGCTGCGATGACGGCGATGTAGAGATAGTGGGTGCGGTCCCGCTTCCCAGCGGGTGCGGCAGGTGCCGTATCGGGGGTGCTGGCGGCCACGGCTGCCCTCCTTGACGTCTTCGTCGGCATCACCGGCGTGCGGCTCACGTCCGGATGGAGATGGGGATGGGGGTGCGGATCTCTGTGCCGGGAACGGTGGCTGGAACCTGATGCCCCGCTTCCACTCGCTCCCTCAATGCCGTGACTATGTCGTGCCCTGTGAGGGCGGTCACCCTTCCGTTCATTTAGTTCATGCTTAACCTGCGAGGCACACTGACGGCATGCGCATCCCCGTCCCGCGCCCCCGCAGCCTGGCCGCCCAGCTCTTCGCCATGCAGGCCGTGCTGATAGCGGTGCTCGTGGCCGGATACGCACTGTTCACCTACGTCAGCGACAAGCAGCAGGCCGAGGACGCGGCACGCCGGCAGGCCCTGGCGGTGGCCCGCTCGATCGCGGACGCTCCGTCCGTACTGGCGGCGACCCGCACCCCCGACCCCAGCGCGCAGCTCCAGCCGTACGCGCTGCGGGTGATGCGCGACGCCGACGTCGACTTCGTCACGATCATGAACCGCCAGGGCATCCGGTGGACCCACCCCAACAAGAAGGAGATCGGCAAGCACTTCCTCGGCAACATCGAGCGGTCCCAGAACGGCGAGACCATCACCGAGACCTACAAGGGCACCCTCGGTCTGTCGGTCCGCGCGGTCACCCCCATCGAGGACGCCGACAAGCGGGTCGTCGGCCTGGTCAGCGCCGGCATCAAGGTCAAGGCGATCAGTGATCGGGTGCAGGGCCAGGTCTCGGCCCTCCTCAGCGTCGCCGCCGGCGCCCTCGCCCTGGGTGCGATCGGCACGTACGTCGTCAACGCCCGCCTGCGCCGGCACACCCACGGCATGAACGCGACCCAGCTCAGCCGGATGCACGACTACCACCAGGCCGCGCTGCACGCGGTGCGGGAGGGGCTGCTGATGCTGGACGGCCAGTACCGGGTGGCTCTGATCAACGACGGCGGCCGGGAGCTGCTGGGCGTCGGCCCCGAGGGCGAGGTGGTCGGGAAGTCGGTGGCGGATCTCGGGCTGCCCGGCCCGCTGACGGGGGCACTGCTGGCGTCCGAGCCGCGGGTGGACGAGGTGCATCTGACGGCGGACCGCGTCCTCGTGGTCAACACCTCCCCGGTGTCGGGCGGCGAGCGCCGGGGAACGGTCGTAACCCTGCGCGATGTCACCGAACTCCAGTCCCTGATGGGCGAGTTGGACTCCGAGCGGGGCTTCACACAGGCTCTGCGCTCGCAGGCGCACGAGGCGGCGAACCGCCTCCACACCGTCGTGTCGCTCATCGAACTCGGCCGCGCGGAGGAGGCGGTGGACTTCGCGACGGCCGAACTGGAACTGGCCCAGGCACTGACCGACCAGGTGGTGGCGGCGGTGAGCGAGCCGGTGCTGGCAGCCCTGCTGCTCGGCAAGACGGCGCAGGCCAACGAGCGAGGCGTGGAGCTGGTCGTCTCGGAGGACAGCCGCCTCGACGACGGCCTGCTCCCGCCGAGCCTCCCGGCCCGCGACCTGGTGACGATCCTCGGCAACCTGATCGACAACGCGGTGGACGCGGCGCAGGGCAGCATCGGCGCCCGGGTGACGGTGACGGCGTACGCGGAGGGCACGGAACTGGTGATGCGGGTCGCGGACACCGGCACGGGGGTGGATCCCGCCCATGCCGAGCTGGTATTCCAACGGGGGTTCTCGACCAAGCCGTCCGGTCCGGGCGGCCGGGGCCTCGGGCTGGCCCTGGTACGGCAGGCGGTCACCCGGCAGGAGGGCACGTTGACGGTGGCGGAAGGTACAGAGGGTGGGGCGGGCGGTGCGGTGTTCGAGGTACGGCTGCCTCTGGACACGGGCGCCTCTCCGGCCGAGGCGCCCGGGCGTGCCGCGGTGAGAGGTGACGTATGACGACTCGGCAGCGCATCCGCGTTCTCGTCGTGGACTCCCCGGCTGCGCAGAGACAGGGACGCGCCGCCGCGTTCGAAGCACGACTGCCTCCAGACGCAGCCGCCCGGCCCACCGAAGCGACCGGGCACGCCGCCACGAGAGGTGACGCATGACGACCCAGCAGCCCATCCGCGTCCTGGTCGTGGAGGACGACCCGGTGGCCGCCGACGCGCACGTCATGTACGTCGGCCGGGTGCCGGGCTTCGTGGCCGTGGGCAAGGCGCACACGGGCGCGGAGGCGCGGCGGCTGCTGGACCGTACGCCGGTGGATCTGCTGTTGCTGGATCTGCATCTGCCGGATGTGCACGGGCTGCAGTTCGCGCGGTCGCTGCGGGCGGCCGGGCATCACGCGGATGTGATCGCGGTGACGTCGGCGCGGGATCTGACCGTGGTGCGGGAGGGGGTCTCGCTGGGCGTGGTGCAGTACGTGCTGAAGCCGTTCACCTTCGCGACCCTGCGGGACCGGCTGGTGCGGTACGCGGAGTTCCATGCGGCGGTGGGGGAAGCGAGCGGGCAGGACGAGGTGGACCGGGCGTTGGCTTCGCTGCGGGCGCCGTCGCCTGCGGCGCTGCCGAAGGGGTTGAGTGCGCCGACGCTGGAGCGGGTGACGGTCGCTCTGCGGGATTCCGGGGAGGGGCTTACGGCAACAGGGCTGGCCGAGGTGGTGGGGATTTCGCGGATTACTGCTCGGCGGTATCTGGAGCATCTTGTGGATGCGGGGCGGGCGGCGAGGGCTCCGCAGTATGGGACTGTGGGGCGGCCGGAGTTGCAGTATCGGTGGGTTCGGGGGGAGTTGGGGCGTTAGAGGGTGGGGGTGTCGAGGGCAGCGGCCCAAATGCGGGCTTGGGCGGCCTCGGTGGGGGCGTTGGCGCGGGTGAAGGCGTCGGCGGCCTGGAGATAGGCGGCGCGGGCCTCGGCGGGGCGGTGGGCTTCCTCGTAGGCGCGAGCCAGGTTCCCCAAGGTCTGCCCCTCGCCGTACCAGTCGTCGAACTCCCGGCAGATCTCCAGGTCCTTGCCATACGCCTCGATCGCCTCCTCCACCCTGCCCTCCTCCGCCAGGGCGAGGCCGAGGTTGTTCCACGCCCTGGCCTCACGGTGGCGGTCCCCAACCGCCTGATACAGGTCGCGGGCCCGGGTGTGGGCCTCGATCGCCTCCTCCGCCCGGCCCGCCTCTCGCAGCGCGTTGCCGAGGTTGTTCCACGCCATGCCCTCACGGTGGCGGTCCCCAACCGCCTGATACAGGTCGCGGGCCCGGGTGTGGGCCTCGATCGCCTCCTCCGCCCGGCCCGTCTGCCGCAGGGCGAGACCGAGGTTGTTCAACGCCGTGGCCTCACGGTGGCGGTCCCCGGCGGCCTGGTGCAGGTCGCGGGCCCGGGTGTGGGCCTCGATCGCCTCCTCCGCCCGGCCCGTCTGCCGCAGGGCGAGACCGAGGTTGTTCAACGCGTCGGCCTCGCCGACCTGGTCCCCGGCCTGCTGCGCGGCCGCCGCTGCCGCCTGCGCGACGGCGGTCCCGTCGTCGAAATACCGCCGCCAACGCAGGTACTCCTCCAGGCACGAGGCCAGCCCCACCCCCGCCTCGGCGAACCGCTCCTCCCGCGCCCACCCCGCCGCCGCCACCAGACCCGCCCGCTCCCCGTCAAACCACGCCAACGCCCCCGCCCGGTCCCCGAACCGTTCCGGCTCGTCCATCCCCGGCAGCCACTTCAACCGGTCGTCCGCCGCATCCGCCCGCCGCCAGTAGAACCAAAGCACCCGCTCCCGAGCAGCCTCCCCCTCCTCCCGCAACCCCACATCCCCCGCCACTACACCCACCCCAAACACCCGCACCAAGTCATGCACCCGCCACCACCCACGCCCACTCCCCCGCTCAACAAGATGGGCACGAGCCAGCGCCTTCAGCTCCCGTACCGGAGGCATCTCCGCGCCGACCAGTGCGGCGACCACCTCATCACTCACGTCGGGCCCCGGCGCAAGGGCGAGCAGCCTCAACAACCGCGCCTGCTCGGGCGGCAGACGACGGTAAGAGAGTTCGAAGGCGGCGCGAACGTTGCGCTCACCGTCGTCGAGGTGGTCGAGGCGATCACGGGACTCGGCAAGCTCAGCGACGAGTTCGGTCACCGGCATCCCGGGGTCTTCCGCTAACAGAGCGGCCGCAATCTGCAAGGCCAGCGGCAAGTGCCCACAGATCCGTGCAAGTTGCTCAGCCGAGTCACGATCGTCGGCGATCCGGGTGTCGTGCGGATCGGCGATCCACAGGGCACGTTCGAGGAGCTCGTGCGCCTCCTCCGGTGTGAGCTGGTCCAGAGACAAGAGCCGCGCCCCCAGTTGGGGCAGCCGGTCGCGGGAGGTGACAATGACATGATGCCGGGAGTCCCCCGGCAGGAGGGGCCGCACCTGGTCCGGTGACGAGGCGTTGTCGGCGAGGACGAGTACCGCACCGCGCTCCCGAGCCCGCGCGTCGAGAGTCGAGCGATAGAGGGCCGCACGCTCGTCCGCCGTGGCGGGGATGTGTTCCGGAGGGATGCCTAGGGCGCGGAGGAGGGCCTGAAGGGCTCGGTCGGCGGTGACGGGCTCGGGGCCGTAGCCGTGCAGGTCGAGGAACAGAAATCCGCCGGGAAACCAGTTCCGCTCGCGGGCCAGGTGGGCGGTCTCGACGGCGAGCGCGGTCTTGCCGATGCCGCCGAGGCCGGACACGGCGGCGACGAGGACGGCGGGTGACTCGGAGGAATCGGCCGTGGCCGGGTCCAGCGCGGACAGCAACGCCGCCGTCTCCTCCGCCCGACCGGTGAAGGCACCGGCCCTCGGCGGCAGACCGGCCATCGCCTCGGGTACGGCGGCGGCACCCTGCTGGATCACCACCTGTACGCCGACCACCTCACGCAGGAATACCCCGCCCCGGAAGTCGGCGTGATCACCGTCGTACCAGGAGTTCCCGCTCCCCGGCGCGTGCCGCTCCATGACCTGCGCCACGGCACCGGCGACACCCCGAGGATCGGTGGCGAGCAGGTCGGCAACGGCCTCACCCCACTCGCGCACCGCATCCCGCCGCGCCGGAGCCATCGCCGCCTCGGCAATCTCCCCGGCGGAAGCCCCAGGCCCCAGCCCCACCGCCTGCGCCAGCTTCTCCACCGCCCGGCGCCCAGCGTCCCCGCCCGAGCCCTCCACCAGAGCCATCAGAAGAGCCGAAAGCCACGCCGCCGCTTCCATCCGCCCGTCCCCCGCCGTTCCGTACCCGTACGTCAAAGGTAGGGCGTCCTACTGGAGTTCACGCCGCGTTCGCGTACCACACCACCTGCGAGGCGAGCCCACCCAGGGCGAGCGCTTCCAACCCGGACAGGGCGACGAGCAGCCCGCTGCCTCCGGAAGCCCAGAAGACAACCAGCGCAGCCAACGGCACCCCACAGAACGCCAGCAGATCCACCGCCAACTGCACGGCCTTCCGCGACCCCCGCCGCGCATCCCCCCGATGAGCGGTCTCCCACCCGAACGCCTGCACCCCACCCCCCGGCTTGGCCAACTCCGCGAGCTTCGGCGCGAGTTCACCCCGCACATAGGCGCCGATCGCCGAGATCTTCTGGTCATTCACGAGATACGTCCACCCGAGCACGACACACACCGGCGGCAGCGCCAGCAGCATCGACGCCTGCTTGGCCTGCGCGGCGGCGGCGATGACGGCGGCCACGACGGTCAGGGTCACGTACAGCAGGTTGTCCCGGAACCCGATCCGCGCCTTCTGCTCGTCCTTGATGGTCTGATACTCGGCGAGCAGCAACTGCCCGACGGTGACGTCCTGTTCAGCCACGCGTGCCCCTTCCCCCGGCGTACCTTATGAGTGTGCCCGAGACCGTATCCACCGCTCTCGTCCTGACCGCGCTCCCACTCGAATACGCCGCCGTACGCGTGCACATCGAGGAGCGCCGAGAGCGAACGCATCGCGACGGAACCCGTATCGAGCAGGGCCGACTGCCCGGTACGGCATGGCAGGTCGTCCTCGCCGAACTGGGCGTGGGCGCCGACCGGGCCGCCGCGCTCACGACGCAGCTCATCGACTGGCTGCGCCCGGAGGCGGTGTTCTTCGTCGGTGTCGCCGGCGGCCTGAAGGACGACGTCGAGATCGGGGACGTCGTCGTGGGCACGCAGGTGTACGAGATCCACGGCGGCAAGCAGACGCCGGAGGGCTTCCTGGTCCGCCCGAAGTCGTTGCCGGGTTCGCACGCGCTGGAGCAGGCGGCCCGTTTCGCGGTCCGGGACATGCCCGACGTACGGCCCCACTTCGCGCCGATCGCGACGGGCGACGTAGTCCTGGCGGACGCCGACTCAGAGATCGCCCAGTTCATCCGCCGGAACTACAACGACGCGGCGGCGATCGAGATGGAGGGCTATGGAGCGACTCAAGCGGCCCATCTGAACGGCCGGTTGGACTCCTTGGTCGTCCGTGGCATCAGCGACCATGCCAACGCGGACAAGCACGCGGCCGACGCCACGGGTTCACAGCCGCTCGCCGCCCAGCAGGCTGCGGCGGTGACGGTGGCGGTGCTCCGTAGACACGGGCCACGTGGCGGTTCCTCCGACCAGGAGGGTCCCTATTCACGCGGGGACGGGGGAGCAACCTACGGCGGAGACCACATCGACTTCAGGGGCGGGACGTTCTACGGTCCCGTCACCGGCAAGAGAACCGAGCAGCGGTAGGGGTACGGCCTACGGCCCGGTTCCGCGCGCCACGGCGACGCTGCCGCTGCGCCCGCCGGGTTTTACAGGGCGGTCGGCGGAACTGGGCCGTCTGCTGCCCCACCTCGCCCCTAGGGAGGACGACTCGGCCTCGCTCCCCCTCCTCATCTTCGCCGTGACCGGCATGGGCGGCATCGGCAAGACGGCGCTGGCGGTGGAGGCGGCGCACCAGGCGCGGGGAAAGGGCTGGTTCCCGGGCGGAACGCTGTTCGTAGACCTGCGCGGTTACGACGACGATCCAGTCATGGCTGATCAGGCAGTGCTGGCTCTGCTGGATGCGCTAGGGGTGCGGGACCAGGATCTGCCGCCGACGGCAGAGCGCCAGTACGACGCGTATCGTGCGTTGCTCGGCGAGCGCCGGGAACGGATGCTGCTGATCCTGGACAACGCGTCGGACCCGTCGCAGTACTTGCCGCTGCTGCCCGGCACTGACCACCACAGGGTGCTGATCACGTCACGAGACCGTCCCGACGCACTGCCGATCCGCCTCATCGACCTGGAGATCCTCGCCCCGGACGACTCCGTGGCCCTGGTGACGCGATCCCTGCACGACACCGACGAACGCGACGATCGCGCGGCGCGGGAGCCTGACGCGCTGCGCGAACTGGCCGACCTGTGCGGCCACTTGCCGCTGGCGCTCCAGATCGCCACGGGGATGCTGCGTCGGCGACGGAATCGGGACATCGCCTCCTTGGTGACCGAGATCCGGGAGGCCGGGGACCCGACCTCGGTTCTCGACGGTGGCAGTCTCGGCACGGATTTTTATGGGCGCTCGCTCGTTCTGCGGCCTGTGCTGGAGGCGTCGTACCGACGGCTGCCGGCCGACCAGGCCCGGATGCTGCGACTGCTTTGCCTGGCGCCGGGCGCGGAGACGGGCACGGAGACGATCGCCGCCCTGACCGACCTCGACACGGGGACCGCGCTGTCGCTTCTGGAGGATCTCGCCGCGACTCATCTCGTCACGCCGGTGCGGGGCGCCGACGGTTCGGGTTCCACACGGTGGCGGGTGCATGACTTGGTGCGCGTGTTTGGGGTGGGTGTGGTGGCGGGGGATGTGGGTTTACGGGAGGAGGGGGAGTCGGCGCGAGAGCGGGTGATGGCGTTCTATTGCCGGTGGGCGGGTGCCGCAGATGCCCGGTTGCGGTGGCTGCCGGGGATGCCGGTGCCAGAGCTGTTCGGAGACCGGGGGCGGGCATTGGCGTGGCTGGATGGGGAGCGTGCCGGTCTGGTGGCAGCAGTGAAGTGGGCGCGGGAGGAGCGGTTCGCGGAAGCGGGGGTGGGGCTGGCCTGGCACCTGACGGAGTATCTGCTCTGGCGGCGGTATTTCGACGACGGAATCGCCGTCGCTGAGGCGGCGCGGGCGGCCGGGCAGCGGACCCAGGATCGACCGGGCGAAGCAAGCGCGTGGAACAACCTCGGCCTCGCCCTGCGGTCTGCAGGCCGGGTTGAGGAAGCGATCGACGCCCACACCCGCGCCCGCGACCTGCACCAGGGCACCCAGGACCGCCACCGTGAGGCTATGGCGTGGAACAACCTCGGCGCCGCCCTACAGCAGGCAGGCCGGACAGAGGAAGCGATTGACGCCCACACCCGCGCCCGCGACCTGTACCAGGACACCCAGGACCGCCACCGTGAGGCCACGGCGTGGAACAACCTCGGCGCCGCCCTACAGCGGGCGGGCCGGGCTGAGGAAGCGATCGACGCCCACACCCGCGCCCGCGACCTGTACCAGGACACCCAGGACCGCCACCGTGAGGCCACGGCGTGGAACAACCTCGGCAACGCCCTGCAGAAGGCGGGCCGGACGGAGGAAGCGATCGAAGCGTACGGCCAATCCCTGCAGGCCGGCCGGGAATTCGACGACTGGTACGTCAAGGGACAGACCCTGCAGAACCTGGCCCGCGCCCACGAGGCCGCTCGCCGCCCCGCCGAAGCCCGCGCCACCTACCTCCAGGCCGCCGACGCCTACACCCGAGCCAACGCCACCACCGAAGCCGCCCAAGCCCGCACCTGGGCCGCCGACCTCCCCGAGTAGCCCTCGCCCTCACCCCACCCCCGAATACCCCCGAGCCCCCCGCCAAGGCACCACCGCCCACATCCGAGTCCCACCCCCAGGCTCCCGAGCCTCCCCGAATCCCCACTCCCCCCTCACACGCCCGCACCACGCACCCGAGCACCCGCAACGCCGCCCGCCTCCGCGACATCAAGGCAGGCAAAGCCGACCACCTCCTGTAGCCCCACCCCGCCCCGCCTCAATCCCGCGCACACGCATTGACCTGACTAGACCACCCCACCTACGTTCACCAGGCACCCATCCCGCGCTCCACCCCCACGTGAGCCCGCAGGAGGTCATGCCCGTGCGCCCCACCGCCGCTCTAGTCCTCGCCCCCACCCTCATCGCCACCGCAGCCCTCAGCACCGCGTGCAGCAGCAGCTCCGGAAGCAACCCGGACACCCTGAAGGTCTCCTTCAAACAGTCCACGGACAACTCCATCAAGGTGATGGACGACTATCTCGCCGACATCAAGAAGCAGTTCGAGAAGAAGTACCCCGGCAAGAAGGTCGACCTCGTCCCGATCAAGGCGCCGGACTCGGAGTACTACACCAAGCTCCAGCAGATGCTCCGCTCCCCCAAGACCGCCCCGGATCTCGTCTACGAGGACACCTTCCTCATCAACTCCGACATCACCAGCGGATACTTGAAGCCGCTCGACCCGTACCTCGACAAGTGGCCGGACTGGAAGCAGTTCATCGATACGGCGAAGACCGCGGCCAAGGCCGAGGACGGAAAGACGTACGGCGTCCCGGACGGCACCGACACCCGCGGGCTCTGGTTCGACCAGGGCATCTTCAAGAAGGCCGGTCTGCCTGCGAACTGGCAGCCGAAGACCTGGGACGACGTGCTCAGCGCCGCCCGCGCGATCAAGAAGAAGGTCCCCGAGGTCACCCCGCTCAACGTCTACACCGGGAAACCCGCCGGTGAGGCCGCCACCATGCAGACCTTCGAGATGCTGCTCTACGGCACCGGCGACGGGACCGCCGACCCCCTCTACGACAAGTCGGCCAAGAAGTGGATCGCCGGGAGCCAGGGCTTCAAGGACGCGCTCCGGTTCGTGGAGACGGTCTACAAGGAGAAGCTCGGCCCGGACGTCTCCGATGCCCTCGACCCCAACATCCAGACCATCGTGGCCGGCGACCTGCTGCCGAAGGGCAAGCTGGGCATCGCCCTCGACGGCTCGTGGCTGCCGCAGGCCTGGCTGAAGGGCAGCGGCCACGAATGGCCGCAGTGGTCCAGCGAGTTGGGGCTGGCGTACATGCCGACCCAGCACGGCCAGGCCCCCGGCAAGGTGAGCATGTCCGGCGGCTGGACCTGGGCGATCCCGTCCAAGGCCGGCAACCCCGACCTCGCCTTCGACTTCATCAGGACGATGCAGACGAAGGCGAACGCGGAGAAGTGGTACATCGCCAACTCGGGCATCGCGGTCCGGAAGGACGTCGCGAGCGACCCGTCGTACGCCACCGCCCAGCCCGGCATCAAGTTCTTCACGGATCTGGTCGCTAGCACCCACTACCGGCCCGCCTACCCGGCGTATCCCAAGGTCTCCACCGCCATCCAGGAGGCCATGGAGGGCGTCACGACGGGCGACACGTCCGTCGACAAGGCGGCGAGCGGCTACGACGACGCGCTCAAGGACGCCACCGACAACCAGGTCGTCACGAAGTGAGCGGCGGCGACCACGTATGACCGCCGCAACCCCGCACGCGCCAGGCGCGAAGGCGGCCGAGTCGACATCGCGCCCACCCGCCCCCTCCGAGAACCGGCCCCGCCGAACGCTCCCCCGCACCCTCGCCCGTCTCCTCCCCCTCTCCCCCGCCGTCGCCCTCCTGCTCCTCTTCCTCGCCGGCCCGATCGCCTACTGCGCCTACATCGCCTTCACCGACCTCCAGCTCACCGGCCAGGCCCACTCCTCCTTCGTCGGCCTCGCGAACTTCCGCAAGGCCTTCGAGGACGAGGAGTTCCTCAACGCGGTATGGCTGACGCTGGTGTTCACGGTCGTGTCGTCGCTGCTCGGCCAGAACACGCTCGGACTGGCGCTGGCAGCGCTCGTGCAGCGCGCGTCGAAGCCCGTCCGCACGCTGACGGGCGGCATCGTGATCACGGCATGGGTCCTGCCGGAGGTCGTCGCAGGCTTCCTCCTCTACGCCTTCTTCCGCCGCGAAGGCACCCTGAACGCCATCCTGGACTGGCTCCGACTCCCGTCCCAGAACTGGCTGTTCACCCTTCCGATCCTGGCGGTGTCCTTCGCGAACGTCTGGCGCGGTACGGCCTTCTCGATGCTGGTCTACTCGGCCGCACTCAACGAAATCCCCAAGGAGATCACGGAGGCCGCCGAGGTCGACGGCGCGGGCGGCTGGCGCCGAATGTGGCACATCACCCTTCCGATGATCCGCCGCTCCATCGCCACGAACCTGATGCTGAACACCCTGCAGACCCTGTCCGTCTTCGGCCTGATCTGGGTGATGACGAGAGGCGGCCCGGGCAACAAGAGCCAGACCCTCCCGCTGTTCATGTACGAGCAGGCCTTTCAGAACAGCATGATCGGCTACGGCACCGCCGTCGCCCTGCTGCTGCTCCTGGTCGGCTCGCTGTTCTCCCTCGTATATCTGCGCCTGCTGCGGACGGAGCTCTGACCCCCACCATGGCCCGCACACTCGCCTCCCGCCGCAGAACCCACCGGCTGGCCGCCGACGCCGGCCTGCTGGTGGTGGCCGCCGGCTTCGCGCTGCCGCTCGCCTGGGTGCTCCTGTCGTCGGTGGACCCGCACGCGAACCTGAAGGTTAAGGCCCCGGACGGCCTCACCTGGTCCAACTTCGACGCCATCCTGACCTCGGACATCACCTTCACACCGCTGCTCAACAGCCTCATCCTGTGCGGCGGCGCGACGCTACTGACGGTGGTGTGCGCGGCCCTTGCGGCGTACCCGCTCTCCCGTTTCCGGTCCCGGCTCAACCGCCCGTTCCTGCTCACCATCCTCTTCGCGACGAGTCTGCCGATCACGGCGATCATGGTGCCGGTGTACGCGCTGTTCGTTCAGGTGGACCTGATCGACACCCTGCAGGGCACGATCCTCTTCTTCGCCGCCTCCCAACTCCCCTTCGCCATCTGGCTGATGAAGAACTTCATGGACGGCGTACCGAAGGAGCTGGAGGAGGCGGCGTGGACCGACGGGGCATCGTCGATGCAGTCGCTGCTACGGATCGTGCTGCCGCTGATGGGTCCGGGAGTGGCGGTGGTGACGGTGTTCTCGTTCGTGATCATGTGGGGGAACTTCTTCGTCCCCTTCATGCTGCTCCTGACGCCCGACCAGATGCCGGCCTCGGTGAGCATCAACGAGTTCTTCGGCAACCGGGGAATGGTGGCGTACGGGCAGCTGGCGGCGTTCTCGATCGTCTACTCGACGCCGGTGATCCTGCTGTACGTGCTGATCGCCCGGCGGCTGGGCGGCGGGTTCGCGCTGGGCGGGGCGGTCAAAGGGTGAGCCGCTCAGGAATCCGCCCAGGATCCTGCTCAGGCCTCCGGCAGCACCCCCACCCGAAACGGCTCCACCCCCACAACCCTCCGCACCCGCACCGGCTCGATCAGCAGCATCACCCGCCGCTCCCCGGGCAGCAGCCACGGATACCGGTCCTCGCCGATGTACTTCCGCGCCAGCCGGTCCATGGCCCGCTCCGCCTCCTCCCCCTCCACGAACCGTATGACCCGCCCCCGGATCTCGGCCCGGTCGTACGGGTTGTCGGGGTCGTGGTGGGACAGCGAGACGTTGGGATTGAGCCGCAGGTTGTCGATCTTCACGCGGCCCATCGACGTATTGACCATGGCGTACTCGTCTTCGATGTCCGCCCACATGGGCGAGACGTGCGGCATCCCGTCCGCGTCCACGGTGGCGAGATGCCAGAAGTTCGGCGCCAGCAGACGCTCGCGAATATGCCCCTCGAGCTTGACGTTCACAAAGTCACCGCCCTTTTGGGCCGCCCGCCCGGACGGCTTCGCGCCATCCTCGCGAGCGCGCCCGCCGCGACGACAGACGATCTTCGGCCACCCCGTTCAGTCCGCACAGGTGGCCGAATCCGTACGTTCCTACAATCCGTGATCCTGGCCGAACAGACCGTAGTCACCGCGTCACGGCCCGCCTACGTTGTGGCCCGTGCGCCAACGTCCAGCCCGCTCGAACCAGTCCGCCCCGCCCTTCAACGCCCCCGCCGCCCGCCGGCTCCGCGCGGCCCTCAACATGGGCCCCGAACATGTCGCCTACGGCCTGCGTGCCTCGTACGGACTGCCGTACGTCTCCCCGGATCTCGTGCTGGCCTGGGAGCGCGGTTCCGTCACCCCTTCCAGCCCCGAACTCACCGCTCTCGCAGGCGTGTTGTGGTGTTCCCCCGGTGAGATCACCGGTCCGCCCCGCACCCTTCGCGAGCACCGCGTCGCCCGCGGCCTCGCCCCGGAGGACGTCGCCCGGGCCGTCGGCCTGGAGTTCCTCGCCTATATGCACATGGAGGAGCACAACGCCTGGCGCGGCAACGAGCGCCAGTCGGCCACCCTCGCCGATGTGCTCGACCTCTCGCTCCCGGACTTCGTCACCGTCACGGGACGCGAGCCGAAGCTGGCCGAGCTGCTGCGCAGTGCGGTGACCACACGCTGGCAGGCGTACGTCCGCCCGGTGGCCAAAACCGTACCCCTGGACCGACGCCTCCTGGAGGACGCCCTCCAGACGCTGCACCAGGACTACCAGGGGCAGATGGTCGCCTCGCTGAGCTGGGGCGACGGAAACGCGGCCGGCGAGTCGAGCGACGCCGGCCGCGCGTTCCTGGACCGGATCGTCGACCACTTCTGGGCCGCGGTCCAGGACAACACCGGATGAGGCGGATCCAGCAGGCCTAGAAGACCGACTCCGCCTCGTCCATCCGGTCCTTCGGGACCGTCTTCAGCTCGGTCACCGCCTCCGCCAGCGGCACCATCACGATGTCCGTGCCGCGCAGAGCCGTCATCCGGCCGAACTCGCCCCGGTGCGCGGCCTCCACCGCGTGCCAGCCGAAGCGGGTGGCGAGCACACGGTCGTACGCGGTGGGGACGCCGCCGCGCTGCACATGGCCGAGGATGACCGGCTTGGCCTCCTTGCCGAGCCGCCGCTCCAGCTCGTACGCCAGTGCCGTACCGATGCCCTGGAAGCGCTCGTGGCCGAACTGGTCGATCTCGCCGTGGCCGTAGTCCATGGTGCCCTCGGCGGGGTGGGCGCCCTCCGCCACACACACGACCGCGAACTTCTTGCCGCGGGAGAAGCGCTCCTCGACCATCTTGACGAGGTCGGCCGGGTCGAAGGGGCGCTCGGGGAGGCAGATGCCGTGCGCGCCGGCCGCCATGCCGGACTCGAGGGCGATCCAGCCCGCGTGCCGGCCCATGACCTCGACGACCATCACGCGCTGGTGCGACTCGGCCGTGGTCTTCAGGCGGTCCATCGCCTCCGTGGCGACCCCGACCGCGGTGTCGAAACCGAAGGTGCGGTCCGTGGACGAGATGTCGTTGTCGATCGTCTTCGGTACGCCGACCACCGGCAGGCCCGCGTCGCTCAGCATCCGGGCCGCGGTCAATGTGCCCTCGCCGCCGATCGGGATCAGCGCGTCGATGCCGAACTCGTGGATCATGTCGGAGGCGTTGACGCAGGCCTCGCGCAGGCGGTCGCGTTCCAGCCGGGAGGAGCCGAGGATGGTGCCGCCGCGGGCCAGGATGCCGCCGACGGAGTCCAGGTCCAGGGTGCGGTAGCGGCCGTCCAGCAGACCCGCGTACCCGTCCTCGAAGCCGATCACTTCGTCGTCGTACTGTGCGACCGCTCGGTGCACGACCGACCGGATCACGGCGTTCAGGCCGGGGCAGTCGCCGCCTGCGGTGAGAACTCCGATGCGCATCGTGCTGTGTCTCCTGCTCGCTGTCGTTACCGGTGAGCCAGCCCGGTGGTTCCGGTGAGCCGGTCCGATTGTTTCATGCCCGACAGGACGATATCCCTTCCGCTCCCTATGACCCGATTGGCCCTATCGGGACGTCGGCCCCGACCCTGGTCCTGACGGGCGCCTTATCCAGCGTCAGGGGTATTGTCAAGAGGGTTCTGCTCACCTCGGTGGGCGATTTTTGTAACAGCGTAAGGAAACGGAGAGCACGCGTGACGCGCAGCGTGTACGTGACCGGGATCGACCGAGGCGACGGCCGTCAGGTCGTGGAGCTGGGAGTCATGGAGCTCCTGACCCGGCAGGTCGACCGGGTCGGGGTGTTCCGGCCGCTCGTCCACCACCAGCCCGACCGCCTGTTCGAGCTGCTCCGCGCCCGCTACCGGCTCTCCCAGGACCCGGCCACGGTCTACGGCATGGACTACCACGAGGCGTCCGCCCTCCAGGCGGAACGGGGGACGGACGAGCTGGTGTCCACCCTCGTCGAACGCTTCCTCGTGGTGGCGCGCGACTACGAGGTCGTCCTCGTGCTGGGCACGGACTTCGCCGACACCCAGCTCCCCGACGAGCTCTCCCTCAACGCCCGGCTGGCGAACGAGTTCGGCGCGTCCGTGATCCCGGTCGTGGGCGGCCGGGGGCAGACCACCGAGTCCGTGCTCGCCGAGACGCGCAACGCCTACCGTGCCTACGAGAGCCTGGGCTGCGACGTCCTCGCCATGGTGAGCAACCGGGTCGCGCGCGAGGACCGGGAGGAGATCGCGCAGAAGCTCGGCTCCCGCCTCCCCGTGCCGTGCTACGTCGTCCCGGACGAGCCCGCCCTCGCCGCCCCCACCGTCTCCCAGATCGGTCAGGCGCTCGGTGCCAAGGTCGTCCTCGGCGACGACTCGGGGCTGGCGCGCGACGCCCTGGACTTCGTCTTCGGCGGTGCGATGCTGCCGAACTTCCTGCCCGCCCTGACCCCGGGCTGTCTGGTCGTCACCCCGGGCGACCGCGCGGACCTGGTCGTCGGCTCACTGGCCGCGCACAGCGCCGGCACCCCGCCGATAGCCGGCGTGCTGCTCACCCTGAACGAGGTGCCGAGCGACGAGATCCTCACCCTCGCCGCCCGCCTCGCCCCGGGCACCCCGGTGCTCTCTGTGTCCGGCAACAGCTTCCCGACGGCCGCGGAACTCTTCGCCCTGGAGGGGAAGTTGAACGCGGCGACCCCGCGCAAGGCGGAGACCGCGCTCGGCCTCTTCGAGCGGTACGTCGACACCGGCGACCTCAACAAGCGGGTCTCCGCGCCGAGCAGCGACCGTCTCACCCCGATGATGTTCGAGAACAAGCTGCTCGAACAGGCACGCTCCGACAAGCGCCGGGTCGTCCTCCCGGAGGGCACCGAGGAGCGCGTCCTGCACGCCGCCGAGGTGCTGCTGCGCCGCGGGGTATGCGACCTCACCCTGCTCGGCCCGGTCGAGCAGATCCGCAAGAAGGCCGCCGACCTCGGTATCGACCTCGGCGGGTGCGAGCTGATCGACCCCGCCACCAGCGAGCTGCGTGACTCCTTCGCGGAGAAGTACGCGCAGTTCCGCGCCCACAAGGGCGTCACCGTGGAGCTGGCGTACGACGTCGTCTCGGACGTCAACTACTTCGGCACGCTGATGGTCCAGGAGGGCCTCGCGGACGGCATGGTGTCGGGCTCGGTGCACTCCACGGCCGCGACGATCCGCCCCGCCTTCGAGATCATCAAGACGAAGCCGGACGCCGACATCGTCTCGTCCGTCTTCTTCATGTGCCTCGCCGACAAGGTCCTCGTCTACGGCGACTGCGCCGTGAACCCCGACCCGAACGCCGAGCAGCTCGCCGACATCGCCATCCAGTCGGCCGCCACCGCCGAGCAGTTCGGTGTGGAGCCGCGGATCGCGATGCTGTCGTACTCGACGGGTACGTCCGGCTCGGGCGCCGACGTCGACAAGGTGCGGGAGGCTACCGAGCTGGTCCGGGAAAGGCGGCCCGACCTGAAGATCGAGGGGCCGATCCAGTACGACGCCGCGGTGGAGCCGACGGTCGCGGCGACGAAGCTGCCGGACTCCGAAGTCGCCGGGCAGGCAACGGTTCTGATCTTTCCTGACCTCAATACAGGTAACAACACCTACAAGGCCGTGCAGCGTTCGGCCGGCGCGATCGCCGTCGGGCCGGTGCTGCAGGGTCTGCGCAAGCCGGTCAACGACCTGTCCCGGGGCGCTCTTGTTTCCGACATTGTGAACACCGTCGCGATCACCGCCATACAGGCCCAGACCCCGATCGCCCTTACAGAGAAGGCGTCCGCCCAGTGAGTCCGACCCGTGTCCTCGTCCTCAACTCCGGCTCCTCGTCGGTGAAGTACCAGCTGCTCGACATGCGGGACAGCAGCCGGCTCGCCGTGGGCCTCGTCGAGCGGATCGGCGAG
The DNA here is from genome assembly GCF_053598255.1 of Streptomyces sp. NPDC001157. NCBI lineage: Bacteria > Bacillati > Actinomycetota > Actinomycetes > Kitasatosporales > Streptomycetaceae > Streptomyces > Streptomyces sp. NPDC001157. Next base: position 23,439 of record NZ_JBSFJW010000051.1, on the reverse strand, counting down.
GAGACCTCACGGCTGAGGCACACACCGCTCGGGACGGGCGGCGCGTCCCGTGAGTGGAGCGGGTCGATCGCCGACCACGAGGCGGCCCTGAAGGCCGTCTCGGAGGAGCTGGCGAAGGACGGGCTGGGGCTGGACTCCCCCGAGCTCGCCGCGATCGGGCACCGGGTCGTGCACGGCGGGCAGTCCTTCACCGAGCCGACCGTGATCGACGAGGCCGTGCTCGCCGAGATCGAGCGGCTGATACCGGTGGCCCCCCTGCACAACCCGGCCAACCTGACGGGTATCCGCACCGCGCAGTCGCTGCGGCCCGACCTGCCGCAGGTCGCCGTCTTCGACACGGCGTTCCACACGACGATGCCGGAGTCGGCCGCCCGCTACGCGATCGACGTGCGGACCGCCGACGAGCACCGCATCCGCCGGTACGGCTTCCACGGAACCTCGCACGCATACGTGTCCCGGGCCACCGCCGAGCTGCTCGGGAAGGCGCCCGAGGAGGTCAACGTCATCGTGCTGCACCTGGGCAACGGGGCGTCCGCCTCTGCCGTACGGGGCGGGAAGTGCGTGGACACCTCCATGGGGCTGACGCCTTTGGAGGGGCTCGTGATGGGTACGCGATCCGGGGACATGGATCCGGCCGTCATCTTCCATTTGATGCGTGTTGGCGGAATGTCCACGGACGAGATCGACACTCTTCTCAACAAGAAGAGCGGGTTGATCGGGCTGTGCGGTGACAACGACATGCGGGAGATCCGTCGCCGGGTCGACGAAGGTGACGAAGAGGCGCAGCTCGCCTTCGACATCTACATTCACCGGTTGAAGAAGTACATCGGCGCCTATTACGCCGTACTCGGCCGGGTGGACGCGGTCGCCTTCACGGCGGGAGTCGGGGAGAACGCGAGTCCGGTGCGGGAGGCTGCCCTTGCGGGCCTTCAGGAGCTGGGCCTGGCGGTGGACGGGGAACTGAACGCCGTACGCAGTGACCAACCGCGGCTGATCTCGCCCGCGCACGCACGCGTGGCGGTCGCCGTGGTGCCGACCGACGAGGAACTGGAGATCGCCACACAGACCTATGCACTGGTCGGAGGGTAACGATTTGCTCCTTCTCCGCACGGCCAGCTGAAGAACCCCGAGGAATACACCGCAGTAACACGCCTGAGCGCGGACCCGCCCATTTGTATCTTCCGCCAGACGGAATATTCCGCGGCGAAACAAACCGATAGGATCGCCCCATGCGCCGTTCGAAAATCGTCTGTACTCTCGGCCCCGCGGTCGACTCCCACGAAATGCTGGTCTCGATGATCGAGGCCGGAATGAACGTGGCCAGGTTCAACTTCAGCCACGGCACCCACGCCGAGCACCAGGGGCGGTACGACCGTGTCCGGGCCGCGTCCAAGGAGACCGGCCGTGCCATCGGTGTCCTCGCCGACCTGCAGGGTCCGAAGATCCGTCTGGAGACCTTCGCGGAAGGCCCGGTCGAGCTCGAGCGCGGTGACGAGTTCGTCATCACCATCGAGGACGTCCCGGGCGACAAGTCCATCTGCGGTACGACCTACAAGGGCCTGCCCGGTGACGTCGACCGCGGCGACCAGATCCTGATCAACGACGGCAACGTCGAGCTGAAGGTCCTGGACGTCGAGGGCCCCCGGGTCAAGACGATCGTCATCGAGGGCGGTGTCGTCTCCGACCACAAGGGCATCAACCTGCCCGGCGCGGCCGTCAACGTGCCCGCGCTGTCCGAGAAGGACGTCGAGGACCTCCGCTTCGCGCTGCGCATGGGCTGCGACATGGTCGCGCTGTCCTTCGTCCGCGACGCCAAGGACGTGGACGACGTCCACCGCGTGATGGACGAGGAGGGCCGTCGCGTCCCCGTCATCGCCAAGGTGGAGAAGCCGCAGGCGGTCGACAACATGGAGGCCGTCGTGATGGCGTTCGACGCCGTGATGGTCGCCCGCGGCGACCTCGCCGTCGAATACCCGCTCGAGAAGGTCCCGATGGTGCAGAAGCGCCTCATCGAGCTGTGCCGCCGCAACGCCAAGCCGGTGATCGTGGCGACCCAGATGATGGAGTCGATGATCACCAACTCCCGTCCCACGCGCGCCGAGGCGTCCGACGTCGCCAACGCGATCCTGGACGGCGCTGACGCGGTCATGCTCTCCGCGGAGTCCAGCGTGGGCGCCTACCCGGTCGAGACCGTGAAGACGATGTCGAAGATCGTCGCCGCGGCCGAGCAGGAGCTGCTCTCCAAGGGCCTGCAGCCGCTGGTGCCGGGCAAGAAGCCGCGTACGCAGGGTGGTTCGGTCGCGCGTGCCGCGTGCGAGATCGCGGACTTCCTGGGCGGCCGGGGCCTGGTGGCCTTCACGCAGTCCGGTGACACGGCCCGCCGGCTGTCGCGCTACCGCGCCCAGCAGCCGATCATCGCCTTCACCACCGACGAGAACACCCGCAACCAGCTCACCCTCAGCTGGGGCGTCGAGTCGCACGTGGTGCCGTTCGTGAACACCACGGACGAGATGGTCGACATGGTCGACCAGGAGATCGCCAAGATCAACCGCTTCAACCCGGGCGAGATCGTCATCATCACCGCCGGCTCACCCCCCGGCGTCCCGGGCACCACCAACATGCTCCGCGTCCATCACATCGGGGGCGGCGGCAACTAGCAGCCCTGTAGAGGCTGTTGTACGACACTGGGGGCGCCTCCTGCGGCAGGGGGCGCCCCCAGTCATTCGCGTTCCTGTATCACACCCCGGCGGTCACCTCGACGATCCCGAGCGCCAGGGAGTCGAAGTTCTCCCGGTAGAAGCCCAGTTCCCGATGGAAGTCCTCCTCCGAGAACATGCCCTGTTCCAGGAACATGACGGCCGATGCGGTCATCGCGCTGTGCAGGATGTGCAACTCGTGGAGAGAAAGCCGGAGTTCGAATGAACTCTCGTGCTCGCCCGCGAGGCGTTCAACGAGGGCGTCGACCGTATCCGGGCCCGCGCCGAGTTGCACGACCAGTGCCGTGTCTCCGAGATTGCGGCTGCGTAGGAAGATCAGCGCCCGGTGGAAGCTCTCGGCCTGGGCCGGGGTGATCCGGACGGTGAACGCGTCGCCGTCCCGGGTGAGCCGGAGCCGTGACCTCATGCCGTCACCTCGGAAGCAGCATGGACGATGCCGAGCGCGAGAGCGTCGAGGTTCTCCCTGAAGAAGCCCAGCCGAGTACGGAACGCCTCCTGCGAGATTCTGCCGTGCGAGACGAACATTGTTGCCACCGAGGTCAGCGCGGCGTGCACCACGTGCAGTTCCTCCCACTGGAACCGAACCTCGACCGGTTCCCCAGTGCCGACGGCCAGACGCTCAACGAGGCTGTCGACCACGTCCGCGTCTGCGCCGAGTTGCAGCGTCAGGATGCCATCACCGAGATTCCGGTCGCGCAGGAAGGACAGAGCCTCGCGTATGGCGAGTGCCTGGGAGCGCGTGAGCCGAGCGACGAGATCCTCTCCGTCCCGGTCGAGCGCGATATCGGTTCTCACGCCGTCACCGTCCTGTCTCTCTAGGGGTTCGGTACATAACGCCCACCTCTCAGGAAGTCGGCCTTGGACAGCTTGTAGCCGTGGATGAACCGGGACGTGATGATGACGATCACGCCCTTGTCGTCGTCGTAGGCGACGGGGTTGCCGGTCCGCGAGTCCCTGTGCGTTGCCTTCCCTCGCCAGCCCTTGAAGTACTCGGCCATGGCCTTCAGGTCGCGGCCGATGCCAGGGATGTCGTGGTCTGCGGCCTCGCTGCTGTCCCCCATCATCCGCTTCCACTGGTACTCGATGCCGTCGGCCACGTCGGGCCCGTACTTCTCGTCGAAGTGGTCCAGGATCTCGTAGGACAGGTCCGCCAGTTCGTCGAGGTTGCACAGATCCGGCTCGTCGTCGTCCGAGGCAGCGGCGAGGGTCGCCGACGCCGACATCGCCGAGAAGGCGGCAGTCCGCACCGCGGGCTTGCGCGCACACGCCGGAAGCCTGGGCTCCTTCTTCGCCTTCTCCGCCAGCTTGCGCAGCGTGTCGAGTGTGCGCTTCGCCTTGGCCGAGCTCTCGAAGAAGCCTGTGACACCCTTGGTGACCTTGATGATCGCCTTGCCGACCGCGGGGATCTTCGTGAGCGGAATGGCGACGCCGACCACGTTGACCAGCGTCCACAGACAGCTCTCGACATCGCCCTTGGTAAAGCAGTTCTTCAGGTCGGTCCAGCCGATGTAGTCGAGGAGGATCTCGCCGCCGTTCTCCTTGACCCAGGCCAGCAGGTCCATCGAGGCGAGTGCCTGGGCCGCGCGGTACTGGGCCAGGCACTCCTGGCCACAGACGCGCAGCAGGGCCGCTTCCAGATCACTGCTCAGGTCTGGAGCGTCGTACGGCTGATCGGCGCGCTCTTTCCGGAGGGCCTCGATCTGCTCGCGCTGGGCCTTCTCGGCACGGTCGGCGGCGCTGTCGGCCTCCTTGGCGTGTCCCTCCGCGTCGGAAGCCGCCTTTTCCGCCTTGCCCGCGTCCGACTCGGCGGTGGTGGCGATCTGGTCGGCCTTCGCCGAGGCGCTCTCGGCGGAGTCGGCTGCCGAGCGGGCGCTCGCCGCGTCCCGTTCGGCGTCTGTGGCGTCGCGGTCGGCCTGGACGGACGCCGACTCGGCCTCGTTCGCAGCGAAGTTGGCGTAGAACGCGTCGGTGCCCGCCTGCGCGTCGTACGTCTGGGCGTTGGCGTCGGCCTTCTTCGCCGCCGCCGCGTCGGTGGACGCCGCTGCGGCCGAGGCATTCGCGGCTGCAGCGGAGTCGACCGCCTGCACCGCGTAGTCAGCGGCGTCGGCTGCGGCCTGGAGCGCGATCTTGGCGTCTCCGGCTGCCTTGTCGGCCAGCGCCTTGGCCTGGGCCGCCGCCTTCTTCGCTTCGTCCGACTTGGCCTTGGCCGCGGCGGCCTGCTGCTGGGCGAGGGTCTTGGAGGTCTGGCCGACCAGCACCGCGAACGCGGCCGACGAGTCCGACTCGCGGTACGGGGAGCCGATGGTGATCGCCTGGTCGGCCGCCTTCGTCACCTGGGCCGCGGCGTCGCGGGCGGCCTGCGCGTACTGTGCCGTGGCGGTGGCGTAGCCAGCCGTCTTCGCCGACCATACGGCCGTCTTGGCGGCCTCCGCCTGTGCGGCGGTGGCTTCCTTCCGCGCGGTGATCGCGGCCGCCTGGGCCTTCTTGGCCTCCCCGTCGGCCTTCTTGGCCTTCTCCTTCGCCGCTGCCGCCGCGTCGATCGCCTCGGCTGCCGCGGCGTGTGCGGTGGCCGCGGCCGCGCTGGTCTTCTGGTAGGCAGCCTGCGCGGCGTCCGCGGCGGAACGAGAACGTGAGGCCGCGGCCTCGGCGCGCGTGGCCGCGGCACGAGCGTTCACCGCCGCTGTGGAGGCGTCGTTCGCCGCGGCCCGGGCCCGCGTCGCCGCGCCGGCTGCGGTGCCGGCCGCGCTGCGCGCCTCGGTTGCTGCCTGCCGCGTCTCAGCGGCGGCACCGGTGCCCTGGGCCGCCGCCGCGGCCGATTCGAGGGCCGCTGCCCGGGACGCAGTGGCGTCCCGTTCATGCTCGGCCTTCACCGCCTCGTTCCGCTTCTGGAAGGCGAGCCGTTCGGCCGCCCCGGCCGCCGCCCGTTTCTCGGACGCCGTCACACCCGCTGTAGTCGCGTCGGAGAGGGCTTTCTGAGCGGTGGACTCCTCACCGCGCGCCCGGGACTCCGCCGCCTCGGCCTTCTTCCGTTCGGCGGCGGCGTTGTCGCGCTCCCGCTCCGCGCTGGCCTTCTCGGCCTCCGCGATACCGCGCTGCCGCTTCGCCTCGGCGGCCTGTTCCTTGGCCGTCTGCTCCGCCTTCTCAGCGGTCGCGCGGGCGTTCTTCGCCGTGGTGGCGTCGGCCGCCGCCTCGGTGGCCAGCTTGGCCGCGGACTCGGCCGCCGCCTTGGCCTGCGCCTTCGCCTCCAGCGCCGCCGTCTTGCGGAACTCCGTGTTCAGCGCGTGCGTCTGGGTCTTCGCCAGCGCCAGCAGCGTCTGGGAGTCGGCCACCGTGGCCTTCGCCGCGTTCGAGGCCGTCAGCGTGGCCTTCGCCGCCGCCTGGGCAGCCGCGGCCGAAGCCTTGGCGACCTGCACCGACTGCTGGGCATACAACAGGCCCCGGCCGCGGGGCAGTTTCGCGGCGTCGGCGATCGCATACGCCTTCGTCTGCTGGGTGCCCGCGGTGTCCGCGGCCGTCTTCGCCCGGGCGGCCGCCGCGTCCGCCACCGTCACCTGCTTGGCCGCGGCCGTCTTCGCCGCGTTCAGATCCGCCGTCGCCTTGGTGAACTGGGCCTTCGTCGGATAGTCGAGGGAGTCCTTGTGCGCGGCCCAGTACTTCTGCCAGTACAGGATCTGGTCCGCCTGCCAGGCCTGCCGGACCGCCTCGATCATCGCGCCGGTGGCGGCCCGTGCCGCCTTCGCCGCGTCGGACTCGGCGGTGACGATGGCCGCCCGCTGCTCGGCCTGGCCGGAGTACTCCGCCTCCCACTCCGAGTACGCCTGCACGACCGGCCCGGTCAGAACCCGGTACTGATCGATCGGGTTGCTGCTGTCACAGGCCGCCCAGGCCGTCTTGAGCGCCTCGACCTCGGTGCGGAACTCGAGCGTGTCCGGCTCGGGGGCCTTGGTCGGGAAGCCGCCGAAGCGCAGGAAGGTCGCGACGTCGTTGGCCGAGGAGTAGCCCAGGTTGCTGGTGTTGAGGAGTTCGTCGCCGGCGACCTTCTTGTACTCGGCGGCCCACGCGTCGTCCCCGGTGTCGAACGCGTCAAACACCTTCCGGGCCTGGTCCAGCGCCGCCTGGCCGGGCCTCGGCGTCGGGTTCTCCCACGTCTTGTTGTACAGGTCCTGCTGGGTGCCGAGGGTGAAGGCGACGATGTCCTTGCCGAAGTCGGGCGCGAAGTAGTCCCGGCCGCCCTGGTCGTTCACCGCGGCGTAGGGCTTGTTGCCGGTGTTCAGCTTGTCCTGGCGGTCCCGGTAGGTCTGCAGGTCGGCCAGGCCTGCGTCCTTGTCCCGCTGGTGGGCGTCGCCGAGTCCGCCGAACGTCCAGTTCGCCACGACGGTGCGCAGTTCGGCGTCCGTGCCGGCGAGCTTGGTCGCCGCGTACGTCTTCATCTCGGGCCCGCCGAAGTGCACGGCCCGCGCCACCTGGCAACGGTCCTTGCGGGCCTGGGCGCCGAGGCTGATGCGGAGGGTGCGTTCGTACGGGTTGGCCGGGTTGTCCCCCGGTTCGTCGGCGGCCGCGGGGGCCGTGGAGACGAGACCGCCGAGCACGGCCGTCGCGGTCACGAGCGCGACGGCCGCGAACTTCCTTCGTGCACGCCCGGTCGGGAAAGGTCTGAGGGGTCTTCTTCGTGTCGTTCGCACGTCTGCCTGCCTGGATGGTCAGTCCGAAGGGTTGGTCTCGTCCGCGCGGGAAGAAGGCACGCCAAGGCGTCGGCGGTGCCCGGCCGGTGGTCATGCCGTTTCGGACCCGCCATGCGAGAAAGTCAGGAAATGAAGAGATCCCCGTCTGTGTCGCGTGTGGTCAACACGCGCCCCCCGCGCCCCCTCCCCAGGGGGACGCGATCATCATGGCATCGAGAAAGACTTTACGAAACCCTGGTTCGCTCTTGAATTCGACTAAGGGGCCCGCGCCGCACGGCAGGACCGGCACAACTGTGCCCCCGCCGGGTCAACGCCCGGCGAGGGCACAGTCTTTTGCGGCTCCCGAACGGGTCTGTGACGGCGCTCAGCCGGTTCCGTCGGTCGTGTAGATGCGCATACCGGGCACGTTCAAGGTGCCGCCGAACTGCGCGGCCTGGACGACCTTCACGTTGGTGAAGAGGATCTCCGGGAGGTTCAGCGGGGGCGGGCTGTCCGGGGTGAACGTCAGCGGGATCAGACCGAGCAGATTCCCGGAGATGGATTCCGTGTACATCGTCGTCGGACCACCGGTGATCTTGGACGTCGTACCCGGCCCGGCCTGCACGTGGTAGGTCTTGTTGATGCCGTGGTCCTTGACCGTCTGGTGCAGGTCGCCGATGTCGGTGCCGCCGGAGATGACGTACTTCAGCACCCTCTTGATGGTGCCGTTGGCCGTCCTCACCTTGACGATGCCCTGGTAGTCGGCGTGATGCAGCTTCAGCACGCTGGCGCTCAGGTACCAGGGGTCGTCCGCCACGGGCACCTTGTTGTCGACGCCGCCCGTGTCGTCCGTGGCGGCCGGGCAGTTCTGCGCGTCCGTGGACGAACTCGGCGAAGGGCTGGCGGAGGTGGCCGAGTCGGCCGCCTTCTGTGCCGCCTTGGTGGCCTCCTCGACCGTCTTGGTCGCCTTGTCGGTCGTGTCCTTCACGGTGTTGTTCACCGTGTCGGTGACCTTCTTGGTCGTGTCCTTGACGGTGTCCGAGGCGCTCGTGCCGGGGGACGACGAGTCCTTGCTCGCGCTGTCCGAGGCGGACGGCGTGGGCGTTGGGCTCGCGCTCGACGTGGAACTGCCGCTGCCGCCGGTGAAGATGCTGCCGATCGCGTTGCCCAGGTCGCCCAGGAGACCGCCTCCGCTGCTCGCGGACGCCGAGGGACTCGGCGTCGCGGTGCCGCTGCCCGAGGTGTCCTTGGACGAGCTCTCCGAGGGGGACGGGGCGGGCGTCGCCTTCCCGTCGGAACCTGAATCCGACGAACCGGACGAACCCGTCTTGCCCGAGTCCGAGCTGTCCTTGGACGTGCCGGTGGACGACGAGGACGAGGGCGTCGCCTTGTCGGCCGTGTCACCGGAGCTCGGCGAGGCGGACGGCGACGGCGAGGCCGACGCGTTGTCGCCCAGCGCGGCCACACAGTCCTTGTACTCGTCCGCGGTCAGGCTCTTCGACGACGGCGACGAGCCGCCGCTGTCGGCGAGCGCGAGCGAGGACGTGAACCCCATTCCCATGAGGACCGCGGTCGGCATCGCCACCGTGGCTATCGCCTTGCCCGCCGGCATGTGGAACCTGGTGAACAGCGGCTTCTTGGGTGCCGCGTGGCGCGGCCCGGTTCTCACACGGGACTCGTCCACATCAGCCCCGTGGGTCACCTCGTCAGCCGGCACTGTGCCTCCCGTTCGCCCCGTTCGCCGGGCTCGTTCCTGACAGATCGATCGGCTCGCCCACCACGGGCTTCAGGATGGTGGTGTCCGGGTCCAGTGCCTGCGGGGCACCGCCCGCTCCCGGTGCTTCCCCCTGCGCCGCCTCGGCCGGCGGCTCGCCCGGCGCCCAGGCCACGGCCAGCGCGCCGCCGAGCATCGCGAACAGGAAGCCCAGCAGGAAGCCACCGAGGTTGGACACAGGGATCGACACCAGCGCCAGCAGGATCGCCGCGACGCCCGCGAAGGTACGCACGTGCTTCTGGAACCAGAGGCTGAAGCCCAGGACGATCAGCAGCACGCCGATGATCAGGGACCCGGCACCCGCGGTGGTGGACATCGCCAGCGTCAGATGCCCCAGCTGCAGGTGGGCGTACGGGAAGTAGGCGATGGGGAGTCCGCCGAGCATGACGAACAGTCCGGCCCAGAACGGCCGCGTGCCCCGCCAGGCGCGGAACTGCGCCCTCCGGCGACTGAACTGGCCGGCGGATACGGCAGGAGTCTCGGCGCTCATGGAAAACAGCTCCCTGGTGCGGCTTTGCTGTGGTGGTGATGCTGTGGTGGTGAGTTGCACTACATGTGAAGAATGTGGTGGAAGGTCGACGGGCGGGGGCGCCATAGGCTCCCCCGCCCGTCACCGAGTGCCTAGTAGCACTCGTGGGTGCCCGCCTTGACCTCCATGCTCAGACCGCTGAGCTTGAAGGTTCCGGCAGTGGTCGCCCACGCCGTCTGCTTGACATCGGTCAGCGACGCTTTCTCGGCCTGCTGTGCGAATCCGAACGGGTTGGCGGCCTCGCCGCCGCCCTTCATGCCCGGACCCTTGCCGCCCTTGTCCTTGCCCGTGGTGCCCGCGGCCACACCGATGTCGATGTTCGTGAACGTCGCATCTTTGGCGTCCAGCTTGTCGAGGTCGATGTACAGCTTGTCGGCCTCGACCGCGTCCTCCGGCTTCGGGCCGTCACCTGCATGCAGGAGCAGGCTGACACTGCCCAACACCGGGATGTTCGGGGTGACCACCGACTGGCACAGATGAGTGATGGTCGCGTGATCGAACGCCGAGACCGCCACCGGGCGGGTGGCCTTCTGGCCGTCGAGGGCGTACCCCGAGTCAAGGGCCCCGTACTGCTCGAAACCTGTACCTTCCAGCGTGGCGGCCCGCACCTTGAACTGCTGCCCGGACACACTGAACGACGCGGCGAGAGCGCCCTGCGCGAGGGCGACACCTATCGCGGCCGTAGCGGCGACGCTGGGCACCATGACCACAGCGAACCGCTTCCATCTGGTCCCGCCACGCACCTGGGACTCCATATTTCCTCCTTCTCGGACGTACATCTCCTGGCCCTGACTGCTGCCTGTCGGCGGCTCAGCCGGGCAGGGATGGGAGAAGTGCTACGTCCTCGGGAAGGAGAGCGCCCGCACTCGGAGGCGCAAACCGCGCACCGATCACCGGCGATCACCCCCGAGCGACAACCACTGGTCGCGCCTGACGCACATCACGCACAACCTTGCTGGACAGGCTTCGCCGAGCGGCGAAGACCCCCCTGCCCAAGAGCCGGCGCCAGGGGCACAGACTCTGCTCGGTGGGGACCCAGGAACTCCCGCGACCCAACCGGCTGTCGGGGTACGGGAAAGGACCGAGCGTCGCCGATCGTGGTGCATTCTCGCCGCCCGCACAAGGGGCTTCGTTACTGGGTAGTAACGGCCGGATAACCGAAGGACGACCCACAGGTCTCAGGTGGCGACAGAGGGTACAGCCGGAGGGCTGGACAAAACTATTGATCGTTGGACAGAAACCGACAGATCAACGGCCGGAACTTACTCCCAGTAACAGCGGCCGCGTTTACCAAGATTTGGTAAAGCGCGGCCGCACTGACGTTCCTTCGGCAAATCTTTCACTCGGGCATCACATGCCCTCGTGTTTAGCGACTGGTCAGAACCGGGCCGCCGCCCCGCTCAGAACAGGGCCCGAGCGAGCGCCCTGCGGGCCGCCGCCACCCTCGGATCATCCGCCCCGACGACCTCAAAGAGCTCCAGCAGTCGCAGACGTACCGTGTCCCGGTCGTCACCCGCCGTGCGCCGGACGGTGTCGATGAGCCGCCCGAAGGCGTCCTCCACATGACCGCCGACCAGATCCAGATCGGCCGCGGCGATCTGAGCCTCTACGTCGGCGGGCTTCTCGGCGGCGTCCTTGCGCACCTGCTGCGGGTCGAGTCCGCCCACGCGCTGCAGCAACTCGGCCTGGGCGAGCCCCAGTTTGGCCTCCGGGTGGCCCGGGTCCTCGCTCAGCACGTTCTTGTACGCCTGCACCGCACCGCCGAAGTCCCCCGAGTCCAGGGCCCGTACGGCCGCCTCGAGCAGCGCGTCGTACGGTCCGGCCGGTGCCGCCTCGGCCGCGGCCTGGCCGCCGCCCGGCTGGGCGTCGGGGTCAACGGTCAGGCCGGTCAGGCCGAAGCGCTGCTCGGCCACCTGCACGAGCTGGTCGAGGGTCTGCCGGATCTGCTGCTCGCCGGCGGCCCCCTGGAAGAGCGGCAGCGCCTGCCCCGCCACCACGGCGAAGACGGCCGGGATCCCCTGGACCCCGAACTGCTGCATCAGCATCTGGTTGGCGTCGACGTCGATCTTCGCGAGAAGGAAGCGTCCGTCGTACTCGACGGCGAGCCGCTCCAGGACGGGGCTCAGCTGCTTGCAGGGCTCGCACCACTCGGCCCAGAAGTCGATGACGACGGGCACCTCGGTGGACCGCTGCAGGACGTCGCGCTCGAATCCGGCCTCGTCGACGTCGATCACCAGGTCGGCCGGGGAGACGGCGCCCGGGGCACCGCCGTGCCGGGCCGCTTCGGCGCGCGCCTGCTCCGCCTTCGCCTTGGCCTCCTGGGCCGCCTTCACCGCGGCGAGGTCGACGACTCCGCTCATGGACATGTTCCGTGGCTGCATGCGTCTATCCTCCCCCGTTCCCGCGCATCAGTGAAAAGCGTTGAGAAAGCCGGTCCTGTTGCGTTCTGTTCGACGCCGGGTCCCCACCCCACGCCAGTGGTTGTCGCCCGCGGAGCCACTCACGAGCTTTCGCTACGAGTCGTAGCGTAATGGCACCGAGTGCCTCCCTGACACCACCCCCCGGTGATCTCCCTCACGACCTCACAGGACCCGCCGGTTATGGTCGTGGGATGCAGAGCCGCACTCCCGCCACCCGTGCCTCAGGACGCCCGCGCAGCGTCGAGGCGGACGCCGCGATCCTGGCGGCCACCCGGGAGGCCCTGGTGGAGCTGGGCTGGTCGAAGCTCACCCTGGGAGACGTCGCGACGCGGGCGGGGGTTGCAAAGACCACGCTCTACCGCCGCTGGTCCGGCAAGAACGAGCTCGTCGTCGACGCGGTGGCCGAACTCTTCGACGAGCTGGTCCTCCCCGACCGCGGCACCCTGGCGGCCGACATCGAGGGCGTGGTCCTGCAGTTCGCGGCGATCCTGGCCCGCCCGGAGGCGAAGAGCGGCCTGATGGCGGTGGTCGCGGAGTCCACCCGCGACGACGCCCTGCGCGACCGCATCCGCTCCTCGATCGTGGAGCGCCAGAAGAGACTGGTCCTGGAGGGCCGCGCCCGCGCCCAGACCCGCGGCGAACTGCCCCCCGAGACCGACCCCGAGGAGGCCGTCCGCACGGTCGACCTCATCTTCGACGTGGTCGCGGGCGCCGTGGTCCACCGCACCCTGGTGAGCGGCTACGCCGCCGACGAGGAGTGGGTGCGCGGGTTCACGACCCTGCTCCTGGGCGGCCTGGGAGCGGACACCCGGGCGCCGTAGTCGCGCCCCCGCTTCCCGGAGGTCTACGACGCCGGGCGGGCCGGCGGGGCGCCGGTGACCGCGTCGCCGTAGAGCTGACCGACGCTCTTGCCGAAGTAGGCGCTGTAGGAGATCTGCGAGGTGTAACCGCCGGTGTGGTAGCCGCCGATGACGCCTACCACCGCCCAGCCGCCCTTCCACGGCACCAGCATCGGTCCGCCGCTGGTGCCGCCCACGAACGCGTCGCAGGCGATGCGCGGATAGCTGCCGGGCTCGTCGGGGTCGTCGCTGTCGTAGCGGGTGGTGCGGCTCCAGCACTCCAGCGGCTTGTCCGCGCCTCCCGGGTAGCCGATCATCCGCACCGGGGCGTGGTGGTACCCGGTGTCAGTGAGCAGCTGCACCGCGCCGGCTGCGTCCTGCACCTGCTTGCCGTCCTGGTTGGGCTCGGTGACGGCGAAGCCGTAGTCGTACTGGGCGCCGGCGTGCTCCTTCAGGTCGTAGTACTGCTGCGGGACGTAGACGCCGTTGACCCGGACCGGGAACACGCCGAACGGCTTGAGTCCGTCGTGGTACTGCGGCACGAAGGCCAGATTGCGGCGCGGGGAGGTGCCGGAGTACCCCCGCAGACAGTGGCCGGCGCTCAGCACCAGGTTGTGGCCCGGACTGCGCACCACGGAGCCGCTGCAGGTGCGCCCGGTGCCGCTGGGGTCGGTCCAGAAGAAGGTGCCGGCCTGGGGCATGCCGTCGAAGCTGTGGCTGGGCGGGATGAACTCGCCGGGCATGGGGCCGTCCACCGCGGAGGAGGCGGCGGCGCCGGTGTCCGGGGCGGTGGAGTAGACGGAGTCCCGGTCCAGGCCGGTGTCGACGGGCAGCGCGGCCGTCAGCCGGGCCGGGTTCCAGTAGGCGTCCAGCCGTTGCGCCACCGGGTTCGCCGGTGGCGCGACGGAATGTGCGGACGCGACCGGGACGAGCGCGGCACACGGCAGCACGGCCACCGCGACCGCGACCGCGGCCCGTACCACTCTGGGTCTGAAAAACCTACGCACCGTCAGTTCCCCTGAGCATCGGCGGACTCGACGAGCCGATGCTATGCACGGGAACGATCGCAGAGAAGGAGGCAGGTCACATTTTCATAAACCCTTCTCCCGGATGTCAGAAGCCCGCCGGTTCGGTGTACACCCCCCACTCGTCCCGCAGCACCCCGCAGATCTCGCCCAGGGTCGCCTCGGCGCGTACGGCGTCCAGCATCGGCTCGATCATGTTGCTGCCGGAACGGGCGGCGGCGAGCATGGCGTCCAGGGCCGTCCGTACCGCGGCCTCGTCCCGCGCGGCCCTGCGGCCGCCCAGCACCCGCACCTGCTCCCGCTCCACCTCATGGCTGACCCGCAGGATCTCCAGGTCCCCGGTGACGGACCCGTGGTGGACGTTGACGCCGACGACCCGCTTGTCGCCCTTCTCCAGCGCCTGCTGGTAGCGGAAGGCCGACTCGGCGATCTCGCCCGTGAACCAGCCGTCCTCGATCCCCCGCAGAATCCCGGAGGTGATCGGACCGATGGGGTGCCGGCCGTCCGGATGCGCCCGCAGCCCCCGCTCCTTTATCTGCTCGAAGATCTTCTCCGCGTCCGCCTCGATCCGGTCCGTCAGCTGCTCGACGAACCACGAACCGCCCAGCGGATCGGCCACGTTGGCGACCCCGGTCTCCTCCATCAGCACCTGCTGCGTACGCAGCGCGATCTCCGCCGCCTGCTCGCTCGGCAGCGCGAGGGTCTCGTCCAGGGCGTTGGTGTGCAGCGAGTTGGTCCCGCCGAGCACCGCCGCGAGCGCCTCCACGGCCGTACGCACGACGTTGTTGTACGGCTGCTGGGCGGTCAGGGAGACACCGGCCGTCTGTGTGTGGAAGCGCAGCCACTGCGCCTTCTCGGACTTCGCCCCGTACACGTCCCGCATCCAGCGCGCCCAGATGCGCCGCGCCGCACGGAACTTGGCGATCTCCTCGAAGAAGTCGACGTGTGCGTCGAAGAAGAAGGACAGCCCGGGCGCGAACACGTCCACGTCCAGCCCGCGCGAGAGCCCCAGCTCCACGTACCCGAACCCGTCGGCCAGCGTGTACGCCAGCTCCTGCGCGGCCGTCGACCCGGCCTCCCGGATGTGGTAGCCGGAGACGGACAGCGGCTTGTAGGCGGGGATCCCGGCGGCGCAGTACTCCATCAGGTCGCCGATCAGCCGCAGATGGGGTTCCGGCTGGAACAGCCACTCCTTCTGCGCGATGTACTCCTTGAAGATGTCGGTCTGGAGTGTGCCGTTGAGCACCCGCGGATCCACGCCCTGCCGCTCGGCGGCGACGAGATACATGCAGAAGACGGGGACGGCGGGCCCGCTGATGGTCATGGAGGTGGTGACGTCCCCCAGCGGGATGTCCTTGAACAGGACCTCCATGTCGGCGGCGGAGTCGATGGCGACCCCGCAGTGCCCGACCTCGCCGAGCGAGCGCGGATCGTCGGAGTCGCGCCCCATGAGGGTCGGCATGTCGAAGGCGACGGACAGACCGCCCCCGCCGTTGGCGAGGATCATCTTGTAGCGCTCATTGGTCTGCTCGGCGTTCCCGAACCCGGCGAACTGCCGGATGGTCCACGTCCGCCCTCGATAGCCGGTCGGATACAGCCCGCGCGTGAAGGGGTACTCCCCTGGCCACCCGATCCGCTCGAAGCCGTCATACACGTCCCCCGGCCGGGGCCCGTACACCGGCTCCACGGGATCCCCGGAGAGCGTGGTGAAGTCGGCCTCACGCTTGCGCGAAGCGTCGTACCGGGCCTGCCAGCGACGGCGGCCCTCCTCGATGGCGTCAGCGTCCATGCTTCGAATTTACTAGGACGTCCTAGTAAATGTCGAGGGCAGTCCGGGGGTGACCGTCCGACCGCGGCCTGACGGCGGCACAGCGCCTGGCCCGGCACCTCGGCCCCTCCTGGGCGGTCCGCTACTGGGACGAACGCCGTCGCACGGCGAAGTGGCTGTGCTGGGGCTGCGACCGTCTCCGGGGAACGCGACAGCCGTCGGGCTGGATCTGTCCGACGGCCTGGTCGCCGAGCTGCGCGCATGGGCGCGGAGCATCGACGACACGCTCGACCTGGACGTCCGGGACCGGCTGAACGTCCGGGACCGGGTGGACGGCAAGTACGACGGCGAGTGGGAGCGGCTGTGCCGTGCGGGCTCGGCGCCGGCGCAGCGGCTCGCGAACGAGCTCGGGCCGTCGCGGGCGGTGACCTAAAAGGGCCTGGCCAACGGCGGCCTGGCGGCCATCACGTCGGTCGTCGTCACACCTTCGCGACCGCGGGCGAGCCCTCCGTGAACTGCGCCTCCAGCTCGTGGCTGATCTTCCGCTCGACGAAGAAGGCGGCCGTCGGGATCGTCCCGGCGAGCAGCACCCACAGCTGCTTGCCGACCGGCCACTTCGCCTTGGAGCCCAGGTCGAAGGCGAAGATCAGGTAGACCACGTAGAGCCAGCCGTGCGCGATGGCGACGACGCGGGTGAAGTCCGCGGCGCCGTCGACGTCCAGGCCGTACTTGGCGATCATGCTCAGGCACAGCAGGACCAGCAGGACGCCGGTGACGTAGGCCATGACGCGGTAGCGGGTCAGCACGCTCTTCTTCATGGCGTCGAGCGTAACCGCCCGTTCCGGGAGATCTTGGGCCGGGTCAGTCCTCGGCGAAGTCGCCCGCCGCCACCCGCAGCGGTCGCAGCATCGCGAAGATCTCCGCGCACTCCTCGGCGTCGTACGCGCCGAGGCCGAAGTCCATCGCCATCAGGTCGCGGGTGGCCGCCTCGACGACCTCGCGGCCCTTGTCGGTGATGGAGGCGAGGGTGCCGCGACCGTCGTTGGGGTTGGGGCGCTTGGCCACCAGGCCCGACTTCACCAGGCGGTCTACGGTGTTCGTCACCGAGGTGGGGTGCACCATGAGCCGCTCGCCGATCTTCGACATCGTCAGCTCGCCCTCCTTGGAGAAGGTGAGCAGCACCAGTGCCTCGTACCGCGCGAAGGTCAGTCCGTAGGGCTTGACCACGGCGTCGACCTCGGCGAGCAGGATCTGGTGCGCGCGCATGATCGAGGTGATGGCCGCCATGGACGGCACGTTTCCCCAGCGCTGCTTCCAGAGTTCGTCGGCGCGGGTGATCGGATCGAAGGGAAGACTGAGCGGCTTCGGCACGTGACCGACCTTACCGGCCGGTCACATGGTGGTCAGCCCCGTCTCGCCTTTCGGTCCGACGGGCTTCCAGAGCGAGCAGTACGCAGCACACCGCGCCCAGCGCTCCGTCCCCCGCGGCGGTGGCCGGCACCCCCGCGAACCCGGCGACGACTCCCGCCAGGGCCATCCCCACTCCCTGGATCGTCATCAGCCCGGCGGTGAGCAGGGTCATGGCCCGTCCGCGCCGCTCCTCGGGCACGGCCCGCACCACGCACCCTGGCTGCGCCGTATGGGCAAGGTGGCCGCCGGGCCCGACCTCACCGCTCTGTGGCTGCTGATGCCGCGGCGCGGCCACTGCCCCGACTGGCTCTGCCCGCCCCCGATCGGCCCTGCCGCCACCTTCGAGGAGGAGATCGCGGCCGTGCGGGCGAGCGACCCGGGTGCGGCCCGCGCGGACACCGCGATGTCCCTTGCGGACACCCCGGGCGCCCTCGACTCGCCCGAGGCCCGCAGATGGCTGAAGGACCCCGTCCGCATGATCACGGAACTGTCGGACGCGATGGAGGAGGCCTGGCGGGCCCTCATCGCCCCGGACTGGCCCCGGCTGCGCACCCTCCTGGAGGCCGACGTCACCTTCCACTCGCGGCGACTGGCCGAGGCCGGGCTCGGCGGACTGCTGCCGGAGATCAACCGGCGGTTCGGCCGACAGGCCGGGACGCTCACCGTCGAGTTCCAGGGCCGGCACGAACGGCGGCTCGGCGGGCGGGCCCTGGTCCTGATGCCCAGCGTCTTCATCTGGCCGGACGTGGTGAGCACCTTCGATCCCCCGTGGCAGCCCACCCTGGCCTACCCGGCGCGCGGCATCGGCGGCCTGTGGGCCGAACCCGCCGATCGCGCCCCGGACGTTCTCGTACGACTCCTCGGACACGGCCGGGCGGCCGTGCTCGCCGCACTCGACGAACCCGCCACCACCTCCTCCGCCTCCGCGCATCTGACACTGCAGGTGCAGTACAAGCGCACACCACTCGGCATCGCCCTCGTCTCACCGGACGCCTGACCCGTCCCACGGCTGCCATGTCGAACCCTGCAGCCTGAAATCCCTTGTGCAACGATTGCTGACGAATCATCAGTAAATGACACCTTCGCCCCAGGGAGCAGCATGTCCCGGCTGATCCACATCCTCGCGGCTGTCGCGGTCCTCGGGCTGGCGGCGGGCTGCTCGTCCGCGTCCGACATCGACACGGCCGCCGCGGCGGGCCGCGCCTCGAAGAAGGTGGCCCGCGCAGGCGCCTTGGACTTCTGGGTCGACCCGGACAGCCCGGCCGCCAAGCAGATCAAGGAGTGGCGACGTGCGGGCCGCGCCCAGGACGCGCACCTGCTCAAGCGGATCGCGGACGAACCGGAGGCGCTGTGGCCGGCCGGCGAGATCGACCCGGGCCCCATCGTGAAGGCGGCCGTCGAGGCCGCGGCCGAGGAGAACCGCACGGCACTCTTCGTGGCGTACGACATCCCGCACCGCGACTGCGGCCAGCACTCCGCGGGCGGCGCGGCCGACGCGGACGCCTACCGGGAGTGGATCGGCAGGTTCGCGGACGCGCTCGGGGACGGCAAGGCCCTGGTCGTCCTCGAACCGGACGCGGTCGCCCACATCGTGGACGGCTGCACACCGGCCGGCTACCACGACGAACGCGAGCAGCTCCTGAACGAGGCGGTCGTGCGCCTGAAGCAGCAGCCGAACACCAAGGTGTACCTGGACGCGGGCAACCCGGCCTGGATCCGCGATCCGTGGAAGCTGGTCGACCCGCTGAAGCAGGCCGGTATCGAGAAGGCCGACGGTTTCTCCCTCAACGTCTCCAACTTCCAGACGGACGAGCTGACCAAGGCGTACGGCCTCGAACTCTCCGCCGACCTCGGCGGCAAGCACTTCGTCGTCGACACCAGCCGCAACGGCAACGGCCCGCTGCCCGGCGCCTGGTGCAACCCGCCCGGCCGCGCGCTGGGCACCCGCCCGACCACCGACACCGGCGACCCCACCCTCGACGCCTACCTGTGGATCAAGCGGCCCGGAGAGTCCGACGGGACGTGCGGGAGCGGGCCGGCCGCGGGGAAGTGGTGGCCGGAGTACGCCCTGGAACTGGCCCGCAACTCCAAGCCGTAGCGGCCGGGTCGGGGCACGGGCCGAGCCGGCGGGCGGGCGGGTCACTTCACCTGGATCCACCTGGCCTCGGACGGCGTGCCCTGCGCGTCCGTCACGAACAGCATGTACCAGCCGGGCGGCACCAGGGCCGGGTCGTCGGGTACCTCGACCGTCACCGAGTGCGCGTCCTTGGTCAGACCGAGCTCGATCGAGCGCTGTTCGACGTCGGTGGTGTGGGTGACCGCACTGGGCCGCATGAGGCGGGCCTTCGCCACCCGTTCGGGGTGGTCGGTGCGGTAGGTCGCGCGGCGGTTCTTGGCGAGCTTCTGCGGTCCGCCCTCCAGTACGGGGCGGTTCTTGCCCCGGTGCAGCACGGGCGGTGTGAAGACCTCCATGCGCTGCTCGAAGTGGCCGAGCTTGGTGTTCTGCTGGTCGTCGAAGAGCGGGTCGGAGCCGAAGGTGGCGACCCGGCCGTCGGGCAGCAGCAGCGCCTCGGAGTGGTAGTTGCGGCCGACGGTGGGCGCGGCCGCCTCGTGGAAGGCGTTGCTCTTCGGGTCGTAGAACTGGGCCTTGAAGATGTTGCTGGCGCTGCGGCCGCGGTAGTCCTCGGAACCGTTGGTGGTGAACACCGAGTCGTCCGGCATGATCACGCTGTTCAGGTACCGCGTGCCCTGGGGGAGGTCGGGCCCGTCCTTGAAGACCGGGTTGGCCTGCTTCAGATCGACGACGGCCGTGCGCGGGGTCGACCTCCTTGACTCTCCGACGCCTCCGCCACCCAGGATCATCACCTTCTGGTCCTGGGCGGGCGGCAGCAGCAGGGAGGAGGAGGTCTCCGTCTGGTCCGGGTCGCGCAGCCCCGGAACCTTCCGGAAGGTATTGGTCTTCAGGTCCCACAGCCCCGGCTCCCGCCCCTGGTCGGCAGGCCCGTAACCGGCGTTGGAGGACGTGTAGAAGAGCTTGCCGCCCTTGGTCAGGAAGAGCGCGGGGTAGGTGGGGAAGTACCGCTTCGGGCCGGGTGACCACTTCTTGGTCCGAGGGTCGTAGATCTCGTTGTCCCCGGGGTCGATCTGGCCGACGTCGTCCAGGCCCGATACGGCGAGCACCCGCCCGTCGTCGAGTCCGACGAGCGTCGGATACCAGCGGGCCTTCTGCATCGGGTCGACGGGCACGTACCGCTCGGCCACGGGATCGAACTCGTAGGCGGCGCGGATCCCCTGGAAGTCCTGCTTGTCGAGGGTGATCTTCTCGCTCAGCCCATAGGTGTTGGCCGCGTCCTTGCCGGTCAGCCCGACGATGTCGTACTGCGCCTGCTTCTCGGTGACGGACAGCGGACCGGCCTCGGCCGCCTCGACGAAGACCCGGGCCTCGCCCGCCACCACCGGGGCCGGAGCCGGCGCCTGCCCGGGCCGCACCGCGGCGGCCGCGGCGGCTGCGGGCTTGGCCTTCGGGACGGTGACGTCGAACCTGCTGACGTACTCGACGCCCGCGGGTGAGCGGAAGCGGGTGCCCTTCTTCAGGAAGACCGCCTTGAGGGGGTTCTCGTTCTTGATCCGCATACCGCCGCCGGCCCGTTTGACCTCACCGTCGAGCAGTTCGTAGCGGGCGGTGCCGCCGGCCACGAGGAGCCGCCCGTCCGGGAGTTGGGTGTGGCCGGAGCAGAAGAAGTCGGCGGGGGTGGGGATCTTCTTGAAGGTGTTCGCCTTCGGGTCCCACAGGACGGTGTCGAAGGACCCGGCGTTGAACTTCTTCTGCTCGTTGCCCGACCCGGCGACGATCAGGACCTTGCCGGTGTGCAGGAGTGCCGCGTGGATGGCGTTGGTGCGGTACTTCGCGGGGATGTCGACCCGCTGCCAGGACCCGTACTTCGCCTGGTACTCGGGCTGGGCGATCTTGTACTCGTGGTACTCCTCGCCGGCGAACTCGACCGCGGCGGGGGCGTTGAGACCGGCCAGGACCATGATGCCCCCGACCCCGAGGACGGCTCTTCTGGTCGTTCTGTTCCCGGGGCTCTTCCGGTACTTGCTGTCAGCGTTCCGGGCCATGGCGCTAGCTGCCTCCTGTCGTGGTTCCGGAGACCGGGGAGCCCGCGCCGCTGGTGGCGAGGGCGGGCTCCGTGCCGTCGACGGCACGGGTGGTCCGATGCCGTGCCTGCCGCTCCCGCCGCTCCTTGAGGAGCGTGCAGCACCACACCGCGACCGGCGCGAGGGCGATGGCCATGGCCAGGACCGCCCAGGTGCGCATGGCGGCATGGGTGTGGTCCAGGACGACCGAGGCGGCCAGGGAGGTCGCGAGGAGGATCGCCCAGAAGAGGTGGATACGGAAGGTGAGCAGCCGGTCGGCACTGGCGTCCGCGCCCTTGGGGGTCACGACGAACCTGCTGGGCCGGCGGAGGAGCGCCTCACCGAAGGACTTGAGGTAGATCGGCGCGGCCAGGGCCGACATCGCCATGCCGGCGAGACCGCCGGACCCCTCCGGCTCGTGGGGCGAGATGTTGTGCCGTCGGTTCCACAGATACAGCCCGATCTGCAGGGCGGCGGCATCGCTGTAGAGCATCAGCCACACCGAGGAGGCCACCTGCGTGCCGGAGGCGCCGAACCAGAGGAAGAGGACACAACTGAGGATGCCCAGAAGCCAGTTGACGGCCGTCATCGGGTAGTAGACGAGCATCAGGGTGTACGAGAACAGCCGCCCCGGAGGCATCCTGAACAACGCCTTCCCGTACTGCTTCAGCAGCGTCTCGTAGGTCCCCCGCGACCAGCGCATCTGCTGCGTGAAGAAGTCGGTCCAGGAAGCCGGTCCCTCTCCGACGGCGAGTACGTCCGGTGTGTACACGGACCGCCAGTGATTGCCGGTCGCGGGATTGCGCCGCTGATGGATCTCGAATCCGGTGGCCATGTCCTCCGTGATGGAGTCGTACAGCCCGCCGATCTGCTTCACCGCGGCGATCCGCACCACATTGTTCGTACCGACGAACATGGGTGAGCGATACCGGTTCCCGGCCCGCTGGATCAGCGCATGGAAGAGGAACTGCTGCGACTCGGCGGCCTTGGTGACGGGATGGTCGGCGTAGTTCCCGTACACCTGAGGCCCGACCACGAAGGCGACATCGGGGTCCCGGAAGTACCCCATCATCCTTTCGAGGAAGTTGGGGCGCGGGACGTGGTCCGTGTCGACGGAGGCGAAGAAGTCGTACGCGTCGCCGTGCACGGCGATCCAGGCGTTGTAGTTGCCGTGCTTGGTCAGGGCCTTGTGGACACCCTCGGCCTGGTTCCACTGCGGAACGCCGCGCCGGGTGAAGTGCCTGACCCCGAGCTCCGCGCACAGGGCCTTCGCCTGCTCGTCGTCGCCCTCGTCCAGGAGCCATACGTCGAGGACGCTGCCGGGCCCGGCGTGGGTGATCTTGACGGCTCCCTCAAGGGTTGCGCGGACCATCGAGAGAGGTTCCTTGCCGGGGACGTACGTGGTGAGAAACGCGACGCGGGTACCGGCTTCGGGCACCACCGGAACGGGGTCACGTGCGACCAGCGTGGCATGGGCGACGGAGGCGACATTGACCACCATGAACAGCTCGATGAGCCCGATGGATATGAGCATCGTGACGTCGAGCCCGACCAGCCAGCTCTCCCCGCCGTCGCGCTCCACCCAGTGCGTGGGCCAGACGAGGTAGACGAGCAGCGTGCCGGTGAGCACCGGGGCCAGGGTCATCAGCAGGACGGCGTGTATTCGGCGCGGCTCACTGGACAGCAGCGAGGTGTACTGCACCTGGTACGACGCGTCGCTCGGCTCCGTCAGAGGTCCGGCCAGTCGGCTGTGGGTGTCGTATGCGTAGCCCTCCGACTGCACGGCGCCCTCCAGTGAGTGAGGTGTGATCGGGAGACGAATACCGACCACTCCATACAAAAGTGGACTTCCGAGACCACGGCGACCTGAGGGCGTCCAGGCGGGTGGAGCGAGGACGGAGACGAGGGCGACTCCCACAGAGGGGCGCTCGACTCCCACGGAGGGGCGCTTGACTCCCACGGAGGGGCGCTCGACTCCCACGGGCAGGGACGCCGATCTTCGTGGGCCGGGGCTTGATCTTTTCAGCCCGTCCGGCGTTTGAGGACGAGGCCGTTCAGGCCGACAGCGGGGGTCTGGGGGCGACAGCCCCCAGGGACGGGACGGGAAGGGGCGGCGGGGGCGGCCGCCCCGGACCAGCCCGGCTCGGGTGGCGCACCCC
>NZ_JBSFJW010000050.1:0-56185 GCF_053598255.1 Streptomyces sp. NPDC001157 | reverse complement strand
GGTACGCGTACGACGCGCTGCGCCGCACGGCGTGGGTCGCGCGCACGGTCTGGGAGGACGAGGTGTACGCGGCACTTCTTGAGCAGGAGCATAGGGCTTCGTGATCCCCGGGGTGAGGGGGGAATGGCACAACGAGGAGGAACCATGTCGGAGACGAAGGACCAGGAGCAGACGCGCGAGCGGATGCTGCGCCGAGCCCTCGAACTGTTCACGGAGCTCGGTTACGAGGGCGCGTCGATCGGAATGATCGCCTCTGGCATGGGACTGACGAAGGCGGCGGTCACCTACCACTTCCGCACCAAGGAGGACCTCCTCAACGCGGTGGTGGAGCCCGCCTTCACCGACCTGAACGCGTACTTCGAGAAGTGGGAACCCGGACCTCTCAAGCCCGCGCGGCGACGCGCGGCGATCGCCGACTACGTCGCACTCCTGGTCAAATACCGCGCCCTCCTCGCGTTCCTGGCCAAGGAAGGCGACCGCCGGGACCCCGAGCCCGTGATGCGCCAGTGGCCGCGGGTACGAGAGCAGTTCACCCAGCTCATCTGCGGCGACGAGGAAGACCTCAGCGAGCGGCTCTACCTCGCCGCCGCCACCCGGGGCCTCGCCATCGCACCGGTCGGCTTCCCTGAGGTCGCCGACGACGAACTGCGCGAGCACCTGCAGGTGGCCGCCGAGCGCCTGCTGGCCCGCCCCCGCCGCCGAACGACCTGACCGGCCGGACGCAGGGCGGAAACCGACGACTCGGCCGCCAGCAACGCCGCCGAGCCTGAACTCCCCTCTCCAGTACCGCGGTTGCGCACCCTGCGCAGCCGTCGGCCGTGATCTCCCATGGCTCCACGGGACGTCGCGTGCTGCTCACTGACCGCCCGTACGCACCGGTGCCCCTCTGCCCGTCCATGGCAGAGGGGCACCGGCGTATGCACTGCATCACCGCGTCTTGCGGGGCCGGTTGTCTCGGCCCGGCGCGGGTGAGACGGAACGCCCGCTGCCCCTGGCCGCAGCGGGAGTGTGGTCGGGCATCTGGGTGGCATCGGCGGGCAGTCGGCCATGCGGCGCAGCCGCCACACCAGCACGTCACTGATCGAGTCGGCGGTGCCCAGCTCCCGCCGTCCGGCGGCCTCCGTGAGCAGCGCGGCGGGGTCGTGGCCGGTGCTCGCGGTGTCGGCGAGGGTGGCCGCCAGTGCGGGCCAGCCCGGCTCGGCCAGGATCTGCTCGGCCAGCTCCGGCACGGCTGCCCGAAGACAGGCGGCCTGCTTCTGGCGCAGGGGCTGGGACGGGCGTCGGCCTCGCTGGTACAGCACGGCCAGCGGGATGTCGGCGGCGGCCTGGCGGGCGGCCGCTGCCTGCTGGGCATGGTCCTTCTTCGCATGCCAGTGGGCGGCGGCGGTCACGAGGAAGAACAGCATGTCGATCGCCATCGCGGTGGTGGCCCCGTCTTCTCCGCGTCCGAGCGCGGGTCCGCTGTAGACGAGGTCGCGGGCGGCCTGGCGCAGGGCCCGGTCGTGTCCGCGCTCGGCCTTGATGTGGGAGCGGGTGGCCCGTTCGAACGAGAAGGCGGCCTCGCGCAGTTCGGCGCGGGTGTGGGCGGCGGAGGTCTTGGCGAGTGCGTCCAGGACCTCTCCGGCCGCCGCGATGTGTGCGGCCACCTGCGCGTCCTCACCGTCGTCGATGACCAGCACCGTCTGCCACACGGCCGTAGCGGTTCGGCGCCGTGCTGTCGAGGGGCCGCTCGGGGCTTCGACGGAGGGTGCGTCCGTGCCCTGGCCTGGGGTGCCGTCGGAGAAGCGTTTGCGGATGCGGGGCAGGGACAGGTCGGGGGCAAGGGTGGAGCCCGCGTAGAACACGGGCTCCTGCTTGCCATTGCGATCGTCCGGGAGGGCGACCTTGTAGCCGAGCAGGTCGCCGGAGGGTGCGACGCGCTTTCGGATCAGCAGGCCGGCGGCGGCCAGCCGATCGAAGAACTCCTCCTCGCTCATGGCTCCCGCCACTGCCCGCCGTACGGTCTCCCGGAGTTCCTCGCGTGCCGCCTGCTCCCTGCCCTCGCGCGTCGCCTTGTGGCGTTCGGCGCTGGTGGGTGGCTTGGCGGCGGTGCCGTCCCCGGGGGCGACTCGGCGCAGGTTGTAGTCGACTTCGATGCGGCGGCATTCGGCCTGGGCACGGCGAGCCTCGTTGTGCAGGCGGGGCTGACATGAAGTGGCCGCGCATCTCGGCCAACAACCGCAAGAACACCGCCAAGGCCCTCACCAAGGTCACCCTCGCATTGCGCACCGAACTCCCGGACCGCTTCGACCCGATCGACGTACGCCGGGCTCTGCGTGAGTACGCCTTCAACAAGATCCGACGCGACGAGGCGCCGCCCGAGGTCCGCACCGTCCTGTCGTGGATAGCCCGCAACTCCCTGCCCATGACGGCCTGGGAGGACACGAAACGCGTCGACGCCGTCATGCAGGCGCTCGACACCCTTCTGGACGGCAGCCCGGCCGCCGCCAGCTCCGTCAAGCGCGAGCATCGGATCCTCAACGTGGCGATGAAGTACGCCGTCCGGCAGAAGATCCTCACCGCCAACCCGCTCCCGAAGGGAAAGGAGGAGGGAGCCGCCCCGAAGGTGGCCGAGGCCGTCGACAAGCGGTCGCTGCTCAATCCGGGTCAGGTCGCCGGTCTCCTGGCCTGGATCGCCGACCGCCCTCGCACCGGCCACCGCCTCCATGCCTTCTTCGCCACGCTCTACTACGCCGGTCTGCGGCCGGAGGAGGCCGTAGCCCTCCGCGTCAGCGCCGCCACACTGCCCGCTGAGGGCTGGGGCGAGCTGCTCGTCCACACCGCCGAGCCCGAGGTCGGCAGCCAGTGGACCGACGACGGCCGCGTCCACGAAACCCGCGACCTCAAAGGCCGCGCCGAGGGCGACACCCGCCCCGTCCCCGCCCACCCGGCACTCGTCGCTGTCCTTCGCGACCTGATCAAGAGGGACGGCCTCCAGCCGGGCGACCTCTTCTTCCCCGGTGAGAAGGGCGGGCTGCTGGCCGGATCGGTCTTCCGCCGTGCCTGGAACAAGGCCCGCAAGGCGGTCCTGCCGGAGCACGAACACGAGTCACCCGTGGGCAAGCGCGTCTACGACCTGCGCCACACCTGCCTGACCACTTGGCTCAACCACGGCATCCCACCCGCCCAGGTCGCCGAGTGGGCCGGCACAGTGTCCCCGTCCTGCTCGCCACTTACGCCCGCTGCATCACGGGCCAGCTCGCCGAGCTCCAGCAGCGCATCGAAGGCCCCCAGCGACTACCAGCCGGGCCGGCCCCGAGCATGCCGGTGCCCAAGCCTGGATCCACGCCCGCACCGCGTCGCCGAGCCTGAACCGGGCGCAAAGACGCGCAGATCTTCGCTCTCGGCGCTGGGGTTCAGTCGGCGATGTCGACGCCGTATCCGCGTGCGAGGGCGTCGAGGCCGTGGTCGTAGCCCTGGCCGACGGCGCGCAGGCGCCACACCGGGCCCCTGCGGTAGATCTCCGCGAGCAGCATGGTGCGTTCGGTGGTGGCGGCGTCCAGGGTTGCCCGGGCGAGCGGTGCCTCATTGCTGCCGGGGGCCGCACCGATCTGGATCGCGCCGACCGTCCCGAAGGTGGTGGCGCCGTCGATGGCGGCAGCGACGACGACCTTGCGCGTCGCGGGTGGCAGGGAAGCCAGGTCGAGGGCGATGGTCTGTTCGGCCGGGCCGCCGGTGAGCAGTCGCACGGTCCCGGCGGGGCTCTCCGGAGCTCCGTAGAAGATGAAGTCCTCGTCGAAGGTGACCTGTTCGTCCTCGTCGAGGAGGAAGGCGACGACATCGATTTCGTAGTCGGTCCGCGGGGCCCAGCCGGCGGTGACGTACCACTCGGGCGCGGGTCTGCCGTGCGGCATGGGCAGGTCGATGACGCCGCCTCTTGGCATCACGTGCGGCTCCTGGGTCCGGAGTGTCGTCGCGGCCGGGGCGGGGGCGGTCGGAGCGGTGAGCCACTGGAGGTCGTGCACGGGGAGTTCGAGGGCGGTGATGCGGCTCATGCGCCGGTCGCCCTGCCCTCCCTCCAGGAGTACGACGTCGGTGACGCCGGCGGACAGGTTGATTGCCGCGGACCCGCCGAGCTCGACGATGCGGGTACGGGCCGCTGCGGCATCGGCATGGACACCGCCGAGCACCAGCACGCGACGCCCGGCCAGGGGCTTGTCCAACGTGCCGACGGACGGCGCCGGCCGGCGTGGAGCGGGTTCCGACGCACCGGGCGCGGCCGTGGGGAGGGCTGCGGCTTCCGGGACGGGTACGGCAGAGGCCGTGGTGGGCGCCGACTCCACGGGCCGGGCGACGGGTTCTGGTTCCGGTTTAGCCGCGGGGGCGACAGCGACGGCCGTCGCCTCATGCGCTGTTCCCGGCCGTACGTCGGCCAGCAGCCGCAGGAAGGTGTGCTCGTCGATGACCGGTACGCCTTCGGCGAGTGCGCGTTGGGCCTTTGCCGAACCGGACGCCGGTTCATTGGTGACCAGCACGCTCGTGTGCCGGCTGACGGAGGTCATCATGTTCAGCCCGGCGGCGACCGCCCGCCCGACCAGCTCCGCCCGGGCATGGGCGGTCTCACCAGTGATCGCGACCTTCATCCCCTGCAGGAGAGGTCCGCCGGGAGCCAGCCGTCCCGGATTGCGATAGGCGCAGGGAGTCTTCGGCGGCTTCGGCGTGAACTGCGACTCTGCCCGGGGCGGGCAGGTCACCAGCGGCAGGGGCAGATCGAGCCGCGCCGCCTCGCGCAGTGACGCCCGCAGGATCCCGGCCAGTACACGGGCGTCGTCCAGCGCATCGTGTGCACGCTGCTGGGGGACGCCGTAGTGGGCGGCGAGGGTGCCGAGCTTCATGTCGTCCGTCGGCGGATCCACCTGGCGATTCAGAGCCAGGGTGCACAGCCGCTGCGACACCGGCAGCCACATCCGCGCCCGGGCGAATTCGTAGGCCAGGAAGTCGTAGTCGAACTGGGCGTTGTGGGCGACCAGGACCCGGTCCTGAAGCATCGTGCCGATCCGACCGGCGACCTGGTCGAAGGTCGGCGCGCCTTGTAACCGCTCGACGGTCAGCCCGTGCACCCCCACCGGTCCCGGATCGCAGCCCGGATTGAGCAGTGTCGAGAACTCCCCGGTCTGCTCACCGTCCGGACCGATCGTGATCACCGCGACGGAGAGCACGCGATCTCGCCGGGCGATGAGGCCCGACGTCTCCACATCAACCAAGGCCCAGTCGTGTGCGTAGTCGCCCCGGTCGGACGCAGCGAAGGAGGTGGAGACGAGACTCATGGCGGCAAGGATGATCTGATATCCAGCGCCCCTTCAACCCGTATGCCGAATTGCCATCGTCTGGAAGGCTGCAACCAGGCGGTCCTACGACGTCGACCGTTGAACCGGCGGGTGGCGCTGTTCGATTGCCGTACGGCTAGAAGATGTCGGCCGACGCATCCTGCGTGAGGTTTTCGAGGATCGTGCGTATCCACGGGCTGCGAACGGCTGGTAGCCGGACCAAGGTGTGCTGGAACGTTCCCCGGTCGGCACGGAACAGGTAGGTGGGGCGCGGCGGGAGCGGGTCGTCGCGGAGTACGTCTTGGGGTATGCCGCCCGACGCGGGAACAGGCAAGTACGGCTCGGGGGAGACCAGCCACAGCCACACCCCCAGCGGCAGGGGCACCGGGTATGCCGATGCCGCCGGGCCGGCGGGGGTCCAGGTCTGACCCGTCTGGGGATGGACCGGTACGAGGAGGATGTCGACGCCCGCACTGGCGGAGGGTTCTCCCGGCCCAGCCAGGACGGCGTGCCGCGTTGGCGGGCCTGCGGGCAGCAGGACGTCGAGCGCGCGTTGGAACACGTCCGCGGTCAGACCGCCCGGGACCTTCACCGGCTGCCCTTTGGAGGCCACCAGCAGGTGGGCGAGCGCCTGGCCGGCTGCTGCCTCCCATTGAGGACTCCACGACCAGTAGTGGCTCGACCCAGACCGTCCTCCCCACGTGCCAATCGGCTCGAACGGGGGCGTGCTCTCCCCCGTTTCTGCCAATTCCGTCCAGGAGGACGGCGCAGTGTGGACACCGTCGATGGGGACGCGGCGCACGGCGTCTGAGCTGAGCCGTACTGCCTGCCAGAGCGAGCAGTCGTCGACCCTTGTTGCCACGGGCAGGTCGCATGCCTCGCAGGCCATGTTGGGCCCGTCGGCTCCGTCGAGGCCACAGCAGGCACCGCCACGCTTCTCGGGAATCAGCCGGGCTCCGCGGAGATCACCGGGAGCGATGACAATCGCCCCGGGCGTACCGTCGGACAGGGCGTAGACCGGCGCGTAGATGCCGCGTGCCTCCGCCTCGCCCGGATCGATCTCGTCCCACATCCGCCACGGTCCTCCCCATGGGTCTGGGTCCACGGCAAACGTCCCTGACTCCATCAGCACCGGTAGTTGGACCCCGTTCCCGTACTTCTGACGGGCATGGGACGGAAGGGAGACCTGGGTCAAGCGGACTGTCAGCTCGGCGCCACAGCGCGCACAAATGAATACGAACAAAGGCACCCTCCGTATGGGAAACAGCTGCATAGTCGCAGCTCGGAGGCGGCCCGCCAACGTGTTTTCATCCGTCGCGGCACCACTGCACCTACCACCGTCAGGGAGCGCCAACGCAGCGTGGGCGAGTGCCAGCCGCCGTCCATGACGGCAGCCCCCGTCTGTGCGGCCGAGGGCGATGCTTGTGGCCGACCACAGACCGTGGCGTTGGTGAGCGGCTCGACGGCAAGAGACCGCACCGAAACCGGGTCTTCAAAGTTGAGCGGTACGGAGGTGTCCGCGGGCTCGACGAGTCGTGACGCGGGCGACGAGCTTGATCTCGCGGACACCACGGACTGCGATGCGGCGGTCGGTGGATGGTGGTTCTCACCGGGCCGGCAGCCCTCCGGCTGTCGGTCTCGCCCGGACACGAGCTGCGACTGCCAGGCGCAGCTCGTGTGGTGCCGGATCGTCCGCTCAGAGGCCCAGTAGCCGGACTGCGTTGTCCTTGAGCAAGCCCGGTTTGACTTCGTCGCGGATGTTGGTCTTGTCCAGGTCGGACAGCCAGCGCTCCGGAGTGATCAGCGGAAAGTCGCTGCCGAAGAGGACCTTGTCGCGCAGCAACGTGTTGGCGTACTGGACGAGGATCGGTGGAAAGTACTTGGGCGACCAGCCGGAGAGCTCGATGTAGACCTGCGGCTTGTGCACGGCCACCGCGAGTGCCTCCTCCTGCCAGGGGAAGGACGGGTGCGCCAGCACGATCGGCATGTCGGGGAAGTCGACCGCGACGTCGTCGAGGTGCAGTGGGTTGGAGTACTTCAGCCGGTAGCCTCCACCACCCCGGGTGCCCGCGCCGGCGCCGCTCTGCCCGGTGTGGAACAGGGCCGGGACCTGGTGAGCGTTGAGCACCTCGTAGAGGTCGTAGGCCTTCCGGTCGTTCGGGAGGAAGTGCATCGTGTTGGGGTGGAACTTGAAGCCACGTACCCCGCCCTGCGTGATCAGCCGCTCGGCGAGCCGGGCTCCCTCCTCACCGCGATCCGGGTGGACCGAGGCGAAGGGGATGAGGACGTCGTTGTTCACCGCGGCCTGCTCGACGATCTCGTCACTGGTGAGCGCGGATTCGCCGGGTGCGGCGGGTCCGTTGTCCACGTGGAACGTCACGGCGGCGAAGTTGCGCTTGCGGTAGTACTCGGCGAGGTCCGGCACCGTCCCGGGGGGAAGCTCGTCGGACTTGAAGTATTTGGCCATCTCCCGCAGCGTCTCGTTGACCGCCGACGGGTCGTCGTGCACCGAGGAATGCACGTGGGTGTGCATGTCCAGTGCGTCGATGCCCGCGACGTCGATCGCCGGCCGGTAGGTCGTGCTCATGCTGAGGGTCCTTTGTCGTCGAGTTCGCCGAAGGTGCTGCCGTCGGCCACGAGCTGCTTCAGCACGGGAGCGGGTTCCCACCAGGCATCGTGGCCGCCGTGGAGTTTGTCCACGGTCGCCAGGACCGTCGGCAGGCCGACGGAGTCCGCCCAGTACAGCGGCCCGCCCCGCCACGCCGGGAAGCCGTAGCCGGTGGTGTAGACGACGTCGATGTCGCCAGGCTTCGCGGCGATGCCGTCACCCAGCAGCCAGGCGGCCCGGTTGACCAGCGCGAACATCGTGCGTTGCAGGATCTCCTCGTCGCCGATCGGGCGCCGCTCGATCCCGATCCGGGCGGAGTGCTCGGCGAGCAGCCGCTCCATCTCCGGATCGGGGTGCGGGGTCCGGTCACCGGCCTCGTAGCGGTACCAGCCCGCGCCGCTCTTCTGGCCGAGCCGGCCGAGATCCACCAGGTGCAGAGCGATGTCCGAGTAACGGCGGCCGGTGGGCCGGGTGGCGATCTCGCGCCGCCTGCTCTCGACCCCGATGTCGTGGCCCGCCATGTCGGTCATGGCGAAGGGACCCATGGCAAGGCCGAACTCCGTCAGGACCCGGTCGACGTCGGCCGGGAGTGCGCCCTCCTCGACGAGGAACCACGCCTCGCGCAGGTAGTCCTCCATCATCGCGTTGCCGATGAAGCCGTTGGCGTTGCCGGCGCGCACGGCCACCTTGCCCATCCGGCGGGCGAGGGCCATCACCCGGGCCACGGTCCGGGGCGAGGTTCGTGCTCCGGGCACGACCTCCAGCAGCTTCATCACCTGTGCGGGACTGAAGAAGTGGGTTCCCACGACGTCCTCGGGCCGCCCCGTGGCCTCGGCGATCACATCGATGTCCAGGAAGGAGGTGTTGGTCCCCAGCAGCGTGCCCGGGGCGGCGTGCCGGTCCAGGCCGGCGAAGACCTCGCGCTTGAGCGAGAGTTCCTCGAACACCGCCTCGATGACGAGGTCGGCGCCGGCCACCGCGGTGAGTTCGGCCGCCCCCGTGACCAGGCTGCGCCGCTCATCGGCGACGGCCTGGTCGAGGCGCCCGCGCCGCACGCTGGAGGCGTGGATCGCGTCCAGCCCGCGCAGGCCGCGCGCGACATCCGCCTCGGTCCGGTCCACGAGCGTGACGGGCACTCCTGCCGTGACGAGGGCCTCCGTGATGCCGACGCCCATCGTCCCGGCGCCGACGACTGCCGCCCGAAGTGGCCTCCACTCCGCCTCGTCAGGGGGCAGGCCGGGCAGCTGCCCGGCTCGCTCGACCGCCCGGCGCACGTGCGCCAGCGCGGCCCGCGCCTCGGGAGTCTCGGACTTCGCGTTCACCGCGCACCTTCCCCGGTGGTCGTGAGCAGCACATCGAGCGCCGTGATGCCGTCCGGTCGCGCGACCAGCGGGTTGATGTCGATCTCCTCGATCTCGGGGCGCGCGAGCATCAGCCCGCCGATCGTGGACACGACCCTCGCCACGGCCTCCACGTCGACGGCCGGCCGGCCGCGGAACGGGCCGAGCAGGGCCGCCGACCGGAGCTGCCGGAGCTCATCGACGATGTGCGGCACCGCGAGGTCGGGTGGCAGCAGCCGGGTGTCGGCCAGCGCTTCCACCCAGATCCCGCCGAGGCCCACCAGGACGACGGGGCCCCACGCGGCGTGCCGTTTGGCGCCCACCACGAGTTCGAGCCCGGGTGCGACGTTGTTCCTGACGGTCGGCCTGCCAGGGGCCGGAAAGACCACGACAGCGCGGCAGCTGGCCAAGGAGCACAGCGCGCTGCGGCTGACGCCGGATGAGTGGATGCGCCCGCTGTTCGGCGATCCGCAGCCGGCCGGGAAGCGCGATGTGCTGGAAGGACGGCTGCTCTGGCTGGGTCTGGAGGCGCTGAAGCTGGGAACGAACGTGGTCCTGGATTTCGGCTGCTGGTCTCGTGACGAGAGGTCCGCGATCCGCTGGTTGGTGATGTCTGTGGGCGCGTCCTGTCAACTTGTGTACGTGCCGGTGGACCATGAGACCCAACGTGCTCGGATCGCCCATCGCCAGTCGACCACCCCTGATCAGACCTTCGCGATGAGCGAGGCGGACCTCGTGCACTGGAGGACGCTGTTCGAGGAGCCCGACGCCACGGAACTCGATGGACATGAGGTTGGAGGTCCGCCTCATGGGTGGTCAGGATGGCTGGAGTGGGCCGCCGATCGGTGGCCATCGCTCGCGTGACTGTCCGGCCAGCCTTGGTGCGGCCCAGTAGCGCAACCGTGCCAGGAGCGCCGGGCCCGGAAGATCCGCCGGACAGACCCTAGGCCACCATCCTTTCTGCAGCCCTGAGGGGCAGGGTTGTGACCACTCGGTCCCGGGGGGTGCATGACCCTTTGTGCGTGCCGCTTGACGGCCAGCATGAGTACTGCCGGCCCCACTTGGCCGAGGCCGCCTGGCCGGCCTTGGGAACATGCCCCTGCGAGGGCCGATCAGTGAGCTTCCGGCGGGCGTCCTCACAGCCGATCTGGTCCTTCAGCACTGACGAAGGAGCGCCGCGCGCGTGTTCGCGGGATGGGACTGGGCCACCGGCTCGCACGATGTAACCGTGATCGACCAGGCCGGGACGAGGACCGACCGATGGGCGCCGGCCCATACCGAGGCCGGGATCGCCAGTGCGCCGGCCAGGCTGCGCCGCCACGGTGACCCGGCTGGCTTGCCGGTCGCCATCGAGGGTCTTCGAAGTTGAGCGGTGCAGGGTCGGTGGCCGCTGACTGCCCGTCACGGTCTGTGATGGGTGGGGTGGTTGTCGGCCCTGGATGTAGGACGCCCGTGGTCCTGGGTGAACATTTCTGTTCTCTACGCAGAAGGATCACTGGGGAGCCACGGGCTTGGTCAACGATACGACGTTGCTGCTGGACCTCGACGGGGTGTCCGTCATACGGGTCGAGCTGGGCGAGGACGTTGGGCGCCGGGTCCATCTGGCCACGGCGGGTGCCTCGGCGCGGGCCTGCCCGGCCTGCGGGGTCTCGGACACAGCAACGCCAAAAGCGAGGGCATCAACCGCGTGATCAAGCTTGTCGCCCGCGCCGCCTTCGGGTTCCGCAACGCTACGAACCAGCGCCTACGCACACGCTGCGTCACGACTCGTCGAGCCCGCGGACACCTCCGCACCGCTCAACTTTGAAGACCCCCGAAACTTCGGGAAGTTTTCGGGAAGAACACCCGCCGAGGGCCGGGTGAAATCGTCTCCAGCCGGACACTCGCCGACTCCGCCCGAGGGGCCACCCGCATTTGCGAAGCTTCTCCGTCGAGCCCTATAAGCGGCCTCTGACCAGCAAAAACGCCCTCCCGATGGGAGGGCGGAGACTGGGCGCCCCCGGCAGGACTCGAACCTGCGGCCAAGCGCTTAGAAGGCGCCTGCTCTATCCACTGAGCTACGGGGGCCGGGTGTGTGGCCGCTGTCGTGGGTGCCCGGGTGTGGGCCGATCCGTGACGTTGCCGGGGACAAGGATAGGGCTCCCGTGTCCTTGTCCCTGTTGCTTCGCCTCCGTGGCTCGATGTGGAGGTTCAGTGAAGCGGTCCTGATAATCGCAGGCAGGTACGAATCGTGCATCGCTTTTGGGCTCTCGCGCACCGGGTGTTGTGCACTCGTTATGCCTGGACTGTGCCTGCGTCCCAGTCGTCCCTTCCGTCCCTTGTGTCCTATCGGCGCGCAGACATGCTCATATGCTTCAGAATTCCCCTAAAATCGGGCATTCTCCGCATGTGGTGACCTTGGACGTACGGCCTCAGCTGCTCGACGCACTCTCCGCCCTGCGCGACAGTGTCGCTGCCGCACGCTTCCCGCTGCCCCTGGCCGGGGCTCCACGCGCGCGTGCCAACCGCGACGAACTGCTCGCACAGCTCGACGACTACTTGGTGCCCCGCCTGCGGGAGCCCGAAGCGCCCTTGCTGGCCGTCGTGGGCGGATCGACAGGAGCCGGCAAGTCGACTCTCGTCAACTCCCTCGTGGGGCGGCGGGTCAGCGAGGCGGGCGTGCTGCGGCCGACCACGCGGACCCCGGTACTGGTGTGCCACCCGGATGACCATCACTGGTTCAGCGGGATGAGGGTGCTGCCCGACCTCACCCGCGTGTGGGTGCCCCATCAGGACCCCGGGGAAGACCTGTTGCTGCCCGGAGAGGACCCCGCGCGCGTGCTGCGCGTCGAGACCGCCGACACGATGCCGCGCGGGCTCGCCCTCCTCGACGCCCCCGACATCGACTCCCTGATCGCCGACAACCGCGTCCTGGCCGCCGAACTCGTCTGCGCGGCCGACATCTGGGTGATGGTCACCACGGCCGCCCGCTACGCCGACGCCGTCCCCTGGCATCTGCTGCGCACCGCCAAGGAGTACGACGCCACCCTCGTGACGGTGCTCGACCGCGTGCCGCACCAGGTCGTCTCCGAGGTGTCACGGCAGTACGGCGCGCTGCTCACCAAGGCTGGACTCGGCGACGTACCGCGCTTCACCGTGCCCGAACTGCCCGAGTCCGCCTGGGGGAGCGGGCTGCTGCCGGCCACCGCCGTGGCATCGCTGCGGACCTGGCTCGTACACCTGGCGCAGGACCCGGCCGCCCGGCAGCAGGCCATGTCCCGTACCGCGAACGGGATGCTCGACTCCCTCAAGACCCGGCTGCCCGAACTGGCCAGTGCCGCCGCCGCCCAGTACGCGGCGGCCGTGCGGCTCACCAACGCCGTCGAAGGGGCGTACGACAGCGAGCACGCGCGCGTACGAGGGCGGTTGCAGGCCGGCGCCGTACTCGCCGGAGACGCCCTCAAGCGGTGGCGCGCGTTCCCCCTGGACTGCTCCGCCGGAGAGCTCTTGGACGCGCTCGTGGAGAGCCTGGCCACACTCCTGCTGTGCGCCGTCACCGCCGCCGACGAGCGCATCCGGGAGGCCTGGCGGCGCGAACCCGCGGCGGGCGCCCCGGAGCTGACGCAGCAGGAACCGTCCCCGGAGAGCGCCGAGGACCGCATCGGGATGGCCGTACGGCGCTGGCGGCGCGAGCTCGAGGAGTACGCCGAGGAAGAGATCCGCGACCTCGACCGCAACGTCGCACCGGACCCCGAGGTCGTCGCCGCCCTCGTCACCACCGCGCTGCTCGGCGGCCGCCGGGCGCGCTCGGCCGGCGAAAGCCTCGCCGAACGCATCGGCGCGCACGGGGCGCTGCGGCTGCGCGACCGGGGCGGGCGGCTGCTCACCGAGCACCTCGACCGCGTCATGAACACCGAACGCGAGCGCCGTCTCGCACCCCTCGACGCCCTGGAGATCCAACCCGAACCCCAGGCCGAACTCATCGCCGCGCTGTCCGTACTGCAGAAGGAGAGGTGACCGGTGACCGCCGTCACAGACGAGGACCACACGGGCCGTGCCGAGCACCCCGAAGAGAGCGCCAAGGGCCCGAACGGAGGGGGCGGGACTGCGAAGCAGGAGTCCGGCGTACGTGACAAAGGCGGCCACGCGCGCGTGGTGGAGGGCGCCACCGCCCGTCGTACGGACTCCGCGAGCGCCTGGGACGACGGGCTGATCGCGCGGCGCGCCACCGAGGAGAACACCGGGTCCGAGCACGTCCCGGTGGTGGAGACACGGGCGCTCAGCGCCCAGCCGACGGTTCCGCTCACCTACGACCGCCCCCTGCGGTCGCGGCTCGACGCGCTGCGGGAACTCGTGGGGCTCTCCCGCACCCGGCTGGACGGCCAGACGCTCGCCGAGGCCGGACGGGTGCTCGACGAGTCGGCTGCGCGGCGCAGGCTCTCCGGGCAGCACACCGTCGTCGCCATCGCGGGCGCGACCGGCAGCGGCAAGTCGCAGCTGTTCAACGCCCTGGCCGGGGTGCCCATTTCGGAGACCGGAGTACGGCGGCCCACCACCGCGACACCCATCGCCTGCAGTTGGAGCGACGGCGCGGCGAGTCTCATCGAACGGCTCGGCATCCCGCCCCGGCTGCGGCGGCGCCCGCTGCAGAACCCCGAGACGGAGGCGCAACTGCGCGGGCTCGTCCTGGTCGACCTGCCCGACCACGACTCGGCGGCCGTACAGCACCGCGAACAGGTGGACCGGGTCCTGGCCCTCGTCGACGCCGTCATCTGGGTCGTCGACCCCGAGAAGTACGCGGACGCCGTCCTCCACGAGCGCTATCTGCGGCCCATGGCGGGGCATGCGGAGGTCATGTTCGTCGTCCTCAACCAGACCGACCGGCTGCCCGGCGAGGCCACCCACCAGGTCCTGGACGACCTGCGGCGGCTGCTCGACGAGGACGGGATCGCGCTGGGCGAGTACGGCGATCCCGGTGCCACCGTGCTCGCGCTGTCCGCGCTCACCGGAGACGGCGTCGGTGAACTGCGCGAGGCACTTGGGCAGTTTGTGGCGGAACGCGGCGCTCCTGCGCGGCGAATTTCAGCCGATCTCGACGCGGCCGCGGCAGAGCTGCGGCCCCTCTACGCGGCGCGGCGGCGGACCGGCCTGAGTGAGGAGGCACGGGACGAGTTCTCCGCCCGGCTCGCGGACGCGGTGGGCGCTTCCGCGGCGGGCGAGGCGGCCGAGCGCGCCTGGCTGCGCAACGCCAACCGCGCCTGCGGAACGCCATGGCTGCGGCTGTGGCGTTGGTACCGGGACCGGTCCGAACCGACCACCGGACGGGTGCCGTTGCCGACCCAGACGGACGAGGAGGTCACGGCACGCCAGCGCGTCGAGCAGGCGGTGCGGACGCTCGCCGACCGGGCCTCGACCGGGCTGCCCGCGCCCTGGGCCCAGGCGGTGCGCGAGGCGGCCGTACGCGGCTCCCACGGGCTGCCCGAGGCGCTGGACGAACTGGCGGTACGGGCGGGTCTGCCGCCGGGCCGGCCACCGCGGCCGGGCTGGTGGCCGCTGGCCGTCATGGCCCAGGTCTCCATGACGCTTCTTCAAGTCGTGGGCGGGCTGTGGCTGCTGGGGCAGATCATCGGGTTCATGGCGCCGAACCTCGGGGTCCCGGTGCTGCTGATGGCGGCGGGCATCATCGGCGGCCCGATCGTCGAGTGGAGCTGCCGGATGGCGGCGCGCGGGCCGGCCCGCCGCTACGGCACCGACGCGGAACGGCGATTGCGGGAGGCGGCCGCCGGGTGCGGTCGGGCCCGGGTGCTGGATCCGGTGGCGGCGGAGCTGCTGCGCTACCGGGAGGTGCGGGAGCAGTACGGGCGGGTGACGGGGGTGGGGAACGGCCCCCGGTGACACCCGGACGGGGCGGTGAGCCCCGGAGGGTGACGCTGAGCCTTTCTGCAGATGATCACTCGTGGGGGTCCTTCTGGGCTCACTCGTCCGGGTGATGGAGTTTTCCACAGGTGGGGGACGGTCCACAGGGCTCGGCGGGCTCGGCCCGGCACAGGCAGTCTGGCGGTGCGGCGATCGCGAGGGACGCGGTCGCCGCGGCAGACGCAGCCGTACGGGACGGGCCCGTAGGCATGTCCGCCCGGCCCCGGCGGTCGGGCGAGGGAGGGGGTCGTGATGAACGAGACGATCATCTGCGCCGTGGGGAACGTGGCCACGAAGCCGGCGTTCCGGGAGCTGGCGTCGGGGCCGTCGGCGCGCTTCCGGCTCGCGGTGACCACGCGCTATCTGGACCGCGAGAAGAACGAGTGGACCGACGGCCACACCAACTTCTTCACGGTGTGGGCCAGGCGGCAGTTGGCCACGAACGTGACGGCCTCGCTCGACGTGGGCGATCCCGTCATCGTGCAGGGCAGGCTCAAGGTGCGTCAGGAAGTGCGCGAGGGGCAGAACTGGGCCTCGGCGGATCTGGAGGCCGTGGCGATCGGCCACGACCTCACGCGGGGGACCTCGGCCTTCCGGCGGCCGGGCAGGCCGGAACCGGAGCCGGTCGCTGCTGCGCCCCAGCAGCCCGAGCCCAACTGGGAGACCCCGCCCGGCGGTTCGGCGACCGACTCGACCCAACGGGAGCCGGAGCCGGCCGCGGTGACGTGATGTGAGACGGTGCCCCGAGCTGACCGTACTGCGGCTTATCGACGAATGCGTTCCGAAGGGTCCGGTGGATTTGTCGATAAGCCCTGCTCATGTGCCGTCTTGGCGATAACGATTCCGAGTCGGATCGCTTGTCCGACGGTATGACCGGCGAGCGTGGTGCGCCGCCTCCATAGGATGCCCGGCATAGCTCTCGGGGCTTCTGATTCTGCTGGTGGGACCACACCCCCCACGTCAATGGGTCCTGCTCGAAGGGGAATTTGGTGTTTTCTTCTTTCTCTGCGCCGTCCGCGCGCAGGCGAGGGGCCGTGCGCCTCGCCGCCGCGACGCTGGTGTCCGGTCTCGTCGCCGTCGGGGTGCTCACCGGCGCCGGCACGGCCACCGCGGAGGAGACGACACAGAGCCAGGGCGGGGCGACCGCCACCATAGGCGGCCTCAAGACGTACGGCACCGCCGTGATCCACGAGGACACCGGGGACCAGCAGGTCTCGGCAGGCCTGTTCGAGATGTCCGTCGACGGGGGCGGCACCCTGCAGACGTACTGCGTCGACATCCACAACCCCACCCAGCGGGACGCCAAGTACCACGAGACCGCCTGGAGCGGCACCTCGCTGGGCGCCAACAAGAACGCCGGCAGGATCCGCTGGATCCTGCAGAACTCCTACCCGCAGGTCAACGACCTCGTGGCGCTCGCGGCGAAGGCGGGCGTCCAGGGCGGCCTGACCGAGCAGGACGCGGCGGCCGGCACCCAGGTGGCCATCTGGCGCTACTCGGACCACGCCGACGTCGACGCCGTCGACCCCGAGGCCGAGAAGCTCGCGGACTACCTGGAGAAGAGCGCGGTCGACATGGCGGAGCCCCAGGCGTCGCTGACGCTGGACCCGCCCGCGGTCTCCGGCCACCCCGGCGAGCTGCTCGGCCCGGTGACCGTGCACACCAACGCGGCGGGTGTGACCGTGACGCCGCCGGCGAACGCGGCGACCACCGGGGTGCGGATCGTCGGCAAGGACGGCAAGCCCCTCACCTCCGCGGTCGACGGCAGCCAGGTCTTCTTCGACGTGCCCGAACACGCGGCCGACGGCTCGGCCGAGCTCACCGTGCAGGCCTCGACCACCGTGCCCGTGGGCCGCGCCTTCGCCTCCGACACCCGCAGCCAGACGCAGATCCTGGCCGGCTCCAGCGAGTCGACGGTCTCGGCGACGGCCGACGCGACCTGGGCGAAGAAGGGCGCCATACCCGCCCTCTCCGCGGCCAGGAACTGCGCCAGGAGCGGTGTGGACATCACCGCTGCCAACCAGGGCGACGAGGCGTTCACCTTCGAGCTGATGGGGATCGAGCACAGCATCCCGGCAGGCGAGTCCCGCACCGTGACGATGCCGCTGCAGGAAGACCAGCCCTACGACTTCACGATCAGGGGACCCCTCGGCTTCCACAAGCGCTTCACCGGCATCCTCGACTGCCGGACCCAGGCCTCCCGGACCGGCAACGCGACCCAGATCCTCAGCGAACCGAGCCCCGCGACGGTCGGCGGCACGGCGGACGACACCAACCTCGCCGCAACCGGCGGGTCCACCGCGACCCCACTGATCGCGGGCATCGCCATCGCCTTCGTGGTGATCGGCGGCGCGGCCCTGGTCCTCGTCGGGAAGAAGGACGCACCGACGCAGGACTGAGCCTCCCCAACACACGCTCCTCCAGGACGTGTTCGGCCACATCCATGGAGCCCGGCGAGATCGATGGGCAGGATGGACCCATGACGAAGCCATCCGTATCGCCGGCGCCGCACACCTCCTCGGGCTCGGCGCTGTCCCTGTGGTCGCAGGACTCGGTGCTGTCGATCGGCTCGGTGGGGTCGGTGCTGTCCATCGGGTCCGTCGGCTCCGCCCTGTCCGTCGCCTCGGTCGGGAGCACGCTCTCCGTCGGATCGATCGGCTCGGCGCTGTCGCTGATCTCGGCCGGATCCTGGCTGAGCACAGGATCGCTGCTGTCCGCGCAGTCCCGGTGGTCGGTGTTGTCCTGGCGTTCCTCCCGCGCCTTCCGGTCGGCCGGTGTGGTGGCTGCGGCAGCCGTAGCGACCCTGCTGTTGGCTTAGGCGCTGCCGAAGGTGAACGGCGACGACTGACAGTGACCCTGGCACCGCCGGGGTAGATCTGAGAGAGGATCTCGGTCAGCGTCTTCCACCGGCGGCGGACACCGACCCGAGAAGGGCCGATCTCGTGATCATCTTTGGCACCAAGGGATACCTGTACCAGCTCGCGATACTCACGCTGGTCTGCGGAGGCTGCGGCAACCCTGCCGCCCACACGCTCAGGAAGCGGGTCACGAAGTTCACGCTGTTCTTCGTGCCGCTGTTCCCCATCTCGACGAGGTACGCGACGCAGT
This sequence comes from Streptomyces sp. NPDC001157, assembly GCF_053598255.1. Taxonomy (NCBI): domain Bacteria; kingdom Bacillati; phylum Actinomycetota; class Actinomycetes; order Kitasatosporales; family Streptomycetaceae; genus Streptomyces; species Streptomyces sp. NPDC001157. Next base: position 37,928 of record NZ_JBSFJW010000050.1, on the reverse strand, counting down.
GCACCTTCTGCGGCACGGAACACAAGGTGACCAAGGAACAGGCCGAGCAGCTCCAGTCGCAAGCCACAGGCGCCCCCGGCGGTCAGCCCTACGGTCAGCCACAGCAGCCCCACCAGCACCCCGGAGCCTGAGCCCACCGACGCCGACAGCGAAACCCCAGGTCACAGGCGCCCGGCCATATGGGTTACCACCCAAGGCTGGACCTCAGGCAAGATGGGGTGTATCTGCCCACTGCCTGATTTCAAGCTGCCGGACGGTTTCTCTTGGCTGAGTACATCTACACCATGCGCAAGACGCGCAAGGCAATCGGCGACAAGGTCATCCTTGACGATGTTTCGCTGAACTTCCTGCCCGGCGCGAAGATCGGTGTGGTCGGCCCGAACGGTGCCGGTAAGTCGACCATCCTGAAGATCATGGCGGGGCTGGAGCAGCCGTCGAACGGTGACGCGTTCCTGTCGCCCGGCTACACCGTGGGCATCCTGCTCCAGGAGCCGCCGCTCAGCGAGGACAAGACCGTCCTGGAGAACGTCCAGGAGGGCGTCGCCGAGGTCAAGGGCAAGCTCGACCGGTTCAACGAGATCGCCGAGCTGATGGCCACCGACTACTCGGACGCGCTGCTCGACGAGATGGGCAAGCTGCAGGAAGAGCTCGACCACGCGAACGCGTGGGACCTCGACGCCCAGCTCGAGCAGGCCATGGACGCCCTCGGGTGCCCCCCGGGCGACTGGCCCGTCACCAACCTCTCCGGTGGTGAGAGGCGCCGCGTCGCGCTCTGCAAGCTGCTGCTGGAGGCCCCCGACCTGCTGCTCCTCGACGAGCCCACCAACCACCTCGACGCCGAGTCGGTGAACTGGCTGGAGCAGCACCTCGCCAAGTACGACGGCACCATCGTGGCCGTCACCCACGACCGGTACTTCCTGGACAACGTCGCCGGCTGGATCTGCGAGGTCGACCGCGGCCGCCTCCACGGCTACGAGGGCAACTACTCCAAGTACCTCGAGACCAAGCAGACCCGTCTCAAGGTCGAGGGGCAGAAGGACGCCAAGCGGGCGAAGAGGCTCAAGGAAGAGCTCGAGTGGGTGCGGTCCAACGCCAAGGGGCGTCAGGCCAAGTCCAAGGCGCGTCTCGCCCGCTACGAGGAGATGGCCGCCGAGGCCGACAAGATGCGGAAGCTGGACTTCGAGGAGATCCAGATCCCGCCGGGCCCGCGTCTGGGCAATGTCGTCGTCGAGGTCAACAACCTCAGCAAGGGCTTCGGCGAGAAGCTCCTCATCGACAACCTGAGCTTCACCCTGCCGCGTAACGGCATCGTCGGTGTCATCGGCCCGAACGGCGCCGGCAAGACCACCCTCTTCAAGATGATCCAGGGTCTGGAGACCCCGGACTCCGGCTCCATCAAGGTCGGCGAGACCGTCAAGATCTCGTACGTCGACCAGAGCCGCGAGAACATCGACCCGAAGAAGACCCTGTGGGCCGTCGTCAGCGATGAGCTCGACTACATCAATGTCGGCCAGGTCGAGATGCCGTCGCGTGCCTACGTCTCCGCCTTCGGCTTCAAGGGCCCCGACCAGCAGAAGCCCGCCGGAGTCCTCTCCGGTGGTGAGCGCAACCGCCTCAACCTCGCGCTCACCCTCAAGCAGGGCGGCAACCTGCTGCTCCTCGACGAGCCGACGAACGACCTGGACGTCGAGACGCTGTCGAGCCTGGAGAACGCGCTGCTGGAGTTCCCGGGCGCGGCCGTGGTCGTCTCCCACGACCGGTGGTTCCTCGACCGAGTCGCCACGCACATCCTCGCGTACGAGGGCGACTCCAAGTGGTTCTGGTTCGAGGGCAACTTCGAGTCGTACGAGAAGAACAAGATCGAGCGGCTCGGACCGGACGCCGCGCGTCCGCACCGCGCCACCTACAAGAAGCTGACCCGGGGCTGATCGATCTTGCGTCACATCTACCGCTGCCCCCTGCGCTGGTCGGACATGGATGCATACGGCCATGTCAACAACGCGATCTTCCTCCGGTATCTGGAGGAGGCCCGCATCGACTTCCTGTCCCTTCGGGGCAAGGAGTCCAAGCAGGGGTCCGTGGTGGCGCGCCATGAGATCGACTACAAGCGGCAGCTCGTCCACCGGCCCGACCCGGTCGACATCGAGCTGTGGGTCACCGAGATCAGGGCCGCGTCCTTCACCGTCACCTACGAGGTGAAGGACGAGGACCTGGTCTATGTACGGGCCTCGACCGTCGTCGTGCCGTTCGACTTCGAGACGCAGCGGCCGCGCCGGATCACCTCCGAGGAGCGGGAGTTCCTCGAGGGGTACCGGGACGACGCCGAGGAGGAGGCCGTCGCCGCATGACGGCGCTCCACCTTGCCGACGAGGGGGAGGCGGCGGACCTCGCCGCCTTCCTCTCGCGGCTGCTCCACTACGACCGTGGGGCCGCGGTACGCCTCCAGGCCGCCGGGACCGCGCTCGCCGTCTTCGGGCGGCCGCCGTCCTTCGAGGTACTCGCGATCCGCGCGGTGCGGCTCGCCAAGCCGTACGAGAACGGGCTCGACGTCACGCTCGACGTGACCGTGTCCGCCGGTGAACTCCTGGAGACGGTGGACGAGTCGGCCGCGACGGTCGGCGTTCCGGCGGCGGTCACCGGGCCGCCGTGGGCCGGCGTCCTCCCGCCGCGCGGCGGATGGCGGCCCGAGCCCGGGTTGCCCGCGCCCGATGCCCTGCGGGCCATGGTGGGCGCGGCCGTCGCCGAATTCCGTTCCCGTACGGGGGAGTTGGCGCCCGAGCTGCGCACGCGCGCCGAACTCGACCGCATCGGACGGGAGATCTGGTCCCGGACGGTCGGCGGCACACACCTTCCGGTACGAGCCGTACACGCGGCACAGTCGCTCGGGTTCCTCCGGTCCACGCAGAGCGCGGGGGACCTGGCGTTGGTCTCGTCGGGCGCCTGGCTGCGGCTGCGCACGCCGTACGGGTCGATTGCCGTACGGAGGGCGGGACTTGGGGCGCTGGACGTCAGCGTCCGCTAGTCACTCCGCCGCTGCTCGTCCGGCCGGCGGCCGCAGCTTGGCCGTCAGCCCGAAGCCGAGGCCACCCATCGTGGCCATCAGGACCCTCCGGACACCGCCCGCGCCGCCACCAAGATCACCATCGTCACGGACGGCAGGGCCGAGCCCATCACGCTCGTGTTGGGCGTACGGTCCCAGCCGCGCCGGGCGCGGAGGGCGGAGTCGTCGGAGGCACGGGCGACGCCGTACGCGATCGGCATCGCTGGTGAGGATGACCGTGGTGCCGGAGCGGAGGGCTGCTGTGGTGCCGTTCCTGCCGAACAGGGCCGACTCGACCTGGCGACGGCACGTGATCACTTGCTGTCGTCCGGTCGTACGGCGATGTGGTCCGGCTCCAGTTCCAGGGCCACGCGGTCGCGCATGCCCAGGGCCTCCGTGTACTCGGCGGGGAGTTGCAGGCGGCCGGCGCGGTCGAGCATCGCGTACTCGCGGGCGACCACCGTCTCGTGGCCGGTTGTCGCGTCTACCTCGCGGCGGCGCAGGACCTCCGTGGAGGTGCGGCCGTCGCGGATGGCGACCGTACGGCGGACCTCGCCGGCGACCGCCTGGTCGTGGGTGACGATGACGATGGTGGTGCCCAGGTGTTCGTTCGCGGTGCGGAAGGCGGCGAAGACCTGTTCCGCGGTGTGGGAGTCGAGTTCGCCGGTGGGTTCGTCGGCGAGCAGGACCGCGGGGTTGTTGGCGAGGGCCACGGCGATGGCGACGCGTTGCTGCTGGCCGCCGGACATCTGGTGGGGGCGGCGGTCGCGGCAGTCGGCGACCTCCAGCAACTCCATCAGTTCCAGGGCGCGTTCGGTGCGCTGATGGCGCTTTCGTCGGGTGCCCCTGAGCTGCATCGGGAGAGTGATGTTCTGGGCCGCGGTGAGGTAGGGGAGGAGGTTGCGGGAGGTCTGCTGCCAGACGAAGCCGACGGTGGTGCGGCGGTAGGCCAGGCGATCCTTCGCGGTCATGGTGAGGAGGTTGTGGCCGGCTACGCGGGCCGTGCCGGCGGTGGGGGTGTCGAGGCCCGCGAGGATGTTCATGAGGGTGGACTTGCCGCTGCCCGATGCGCCTACGAGGGCCATGAGTTCGCCCTCGTGGACGAGGAGGTCGAGGCCTTGGAGGGCTTGGACCTCTGTGCCGTCCGTGGTGAAGATGCGGACGAGGCGGTCGCAGGTGATGAGGGCGTCGTGGCCGTAGGCGGGGCGGTTGCGGGTGGCGCGGGCGCGGGTGGCGAGGTCGGTGAGGGTGGGATTTGCCGGGGGCATCGGGTCTCCTGGGCATCGGTTTCGGTCGACAGTGGCCCGGGGTGGGGGTTGCTGTGGGGGTGGGTCTGCTTGCCCGCGCCGGGGTGCCGCTTTCCTTGGGTCGGGAGCCGCCCCAGCGGCACGACTGCCCGCAGCCACGGCGGTTGTCCGCAGCTGGGGTTGCCGGCCGCGGTCGTACCCGAGTGTGTGGGTCATCGGGCATCCCCGGCCCTCAGTTCCGCCACCCCTCCGCGCCGCCCGGTCCACCAAGCCTGAGCCGTTGCGACCCCCACCGTCAGCAGGACGATCGCCGTTGCCGGTAGTAGTAGTGACGTCGCGTCTGTTCGTAGCACCGCGTCCGTTGCCGGAGTTTGGGCCGAGGCCAGTGCGATGGTCGTCAGGTCGACGCCCGGGGACAGCAGCCGTATCGTCGCCCAGCCCGTCAGGGTGCCGCCTGCTGCCGCCAGTGCCGCCTGTGGCAGGGACTCCAGGATCAGCAGGTGGCGGCCCTGGGCGCGGGTCAGGCCCATGGTGCGCAGGCGGGCCAGGAGGGCCGTGCGTTCGGGGGCCGTGCGCAGGAGGGACAGGAGCAGGGACAGCACGGCGTAGCCGGCGCCTGCGGCGACCGCCGTCGTGTAGACGCGTTCGGCGCCGGTCTGGAGGGGCGAGTCGGCGTATCGCGCGCGTACTTCGGTGCGCAGTTGTACGTCCGCCGAGTCGGGTGCCGTTCTGCGCAGGGCGGGCCCGCTCAGATGGGTGCCGGTCAGCAGCAGTGCGGTCGGGAGGGACGCCGGCCCGTTCAGGCCGGCGCGGTCCACGACCAGAAAGTTGTCGCCGGTGACGGCAGGGGTGCGGTCGCGGACGGACGCGATGCGGACGGTGACAGAGGTGCCGTCCTCCAGGCGTACCGGGAAGGGCCGGGTGCCGTAGGTCCGCGCCACCGCGGGGGAGGCGAGTGCGGGGAGCGGGCCGTGGCCCGGCCGGCGCCTCAACTCCCCTTCCGGGAAGGGGCCGAGGCCCGTCCGGCTCGCCAGTACCGCGTAGTCCCGCGGGTCCACCCCGGCCAGCGGCACCGACCGGGTGAGGTCCGTCGGCCTGGCCTGATAGGTGATGCTCGCGACCGCGAGCCCCTGAACCCCCGGCGTCCGGCGGATCCGGTCCGGCAGGCCCGGAGGCAGCGGGGACGTCGCCTCGATGCGGGCGTCGGCGCCGACCGCGAGAAGGGCCGCCTGGTCACGGGCCTCACGTACACCGGCGAGGACCGAGCCGCCGAAGGCCGCCGTGGTGAGGGCGGTGAGCAGGGCCAGCAGGGGCAGGACCGCGGAGGCGGAGGTGCGGCCCGCGCGGGCCAGTGACAGGTGGCCCAGCGCGCCGCGCAGCCGGGCCGCCGGACGGGCCAGGCCGCGCAGCGGGAGCGGGTAGAGCCGGACGAGCAGCAGGGCCGCGACCACCCCCACCAACACCGGTGCCAGCGCCGTGAGTTGATCGCCGGTCGTGCCCCGTCTGCGCAGGGTCTCGACCGCGCCCAGGGCCACCACGACCAGGGTGAGCTCGGCGACCGTACGGCGTCGGGACGGTCGTACGGAGGTCACGTCCGCGCGGCCGCCGTGGAGACGGACGGCCCGGTGCGCGGCAGCAGCTCGCAGGGGCAGGGCCGCGCAGGCGACGGCTGTGACCGTTGCCGCCGCGGCGATCGCGGAGGGGGCGCGGCTGCCGGGGAGCGCGAGCAGGGCGATCGCCAGGCCCACGGCCCCCGCGGGCAGCGCGACCACCGCGGTCTCGGCGAGCAGACGGCCCGCCAGGCCGGGCAGGGACGCGCCGCGGGCGCGCAGCAGGGTGAGTTCGGCGCGGCGGCGGTCGGCGGCCAGGCCGCCCGCCATCAGCAGGACCACGGCGGCGACCGTGCCGGTGCCGAAGGCGGCGACGGTCACGAGTGGGCGGACGCCCGACCGGAGGCCGGTGAAGCCGTTCAGTACGTCGTCGAGGTCGGTGTTCACCGTCGTGGACGGGTCGGTGAGCGTGCGGACCTTGCGCAGGGTGGGGCCGGACTCGAGGGAGGCGACGGCGGACTTGAGGCGGCCCGCTTCGTAGGCGTGGAGGGCGGTGGCCGAGGGGGCCAACTGCCAGTAGCGCCAAGGGCTTCGGGATGTGCCCAGCATCGCCGGGGCCGCCTCGGGGGCGAGCAGCAGAGAGCCGACCCAGTACTTGTCGGGATCGGCGCCGTTTCCCGGCAGCAGGACGAGGTCGGGGGTGCGCAGGAGGGGCTGGGTGGCCCAGTAGGCGCCCTCCGGGTCGCGCGGGGTGACGATGCCGGTGACGCGGACGGCGAGCGGTGCGCGTCCCACGCCGGGCACGTGGACGACCGAACCGACCTTGATGTGCAGGCTCTTCGCGGTCTCGACGGTGACGGCGGCCTCCACTCCGGCGGTGGCGGCGGTGACCCGGCCGGCGGTGCGCGGGAGACGTCCGCTGCGCACCGTCGCGTGGTCGGCGAGGCCGTGCTGCGCGGCGAGGGACAGCTGCGCCGGCAGACCGCTGGGCCGGGGCAGCCAAGGGTCCGGTACCGCCTGGGGACTGGTGCGCACCCCGTACGTCGACTGGTCCGCGTCGACGGCGAGCGGCCGCGGCACGGCGGCACGCACCTTCGTGTACTGGGTGGCGAGCGTGCCGGGAAGCAGCGCCTCCTCGCGCCGCTCCCTCGGCAGCAGCAGACTGGGCTGCTCGGCCCACACACCCACGCTGGTGGTCGCGGGCCGCGCCCGCTCGACGGCCCGACGCAGCGCGGCGTCCTCGTACCGGTCGACCGCCCGCGGAAACGCAGCCGCAAGGCAGGCGGTCAGCGCCACCAGCAGCGCCAGCGCCCAGGCGCCACCGGGCGCGGCACGCAACCGCGTTCGGACCCAGGGAGCGGGTATGGGGTTCACGTCGCTCGCTTCCTGTCGTCCGCACGGCGGGAGTCGGGTCCGTCTGTGGCATTGCGGGTGCGGTGGTCACGGGCAGGGGCGGGCGTCATGAGCGATGCCGTCGTACCGTCCGCAGCGGGCGCCGTGTGCGGCCGTGTGCGGAGCCAGAGGGGCGGCATCGTGTTCATGTCACTCACCCCCCTGCTCGCGCAAGGACACCGCCGGGTCCCCGCGTCGCATCGCCAGCGCCGCCGTCACCAGCAGGGGCGTCGCCGCCACCGCCGCCAGCAGTACGGCCACATGCGGCGCCGGCAGCTCGACCAGCACTCGTGGCACCGGACGCGTGGCCTGTGCGGTCAGCACGATCAGTGGGATCACCGCCCGGGTCAGCACCGTCCCCAGGGCGGCTCCCACGGCCAGTGCCAGCGCCACCAGGACGCCCTGCTCGACGGCGATCATGCGGGCCAGGTGGCGGCGCGGGGCGCCCAGGGCCCGTAGCACCGCCAGTTCGGCGCCCCGCTCCCGCAGCGAGCCCGCCGCGCTCACCGCGAAACCGACGGCCGCCAACGCCGCCGCCACCCCGGCCGCCGCGGCGAAGGCCGCCTCCGCGCCCGCGCCGAACGGATCGTCCCGCAGCCGGGCGGCCGTCTCGTCCCGCACCACGACCTGCGCCGGGTCCAGCTCGGGCAGCGCCCGCAGGGCCGCCGCGACCCCGGCCGACTCGCCGGGGTCCGTCCGCAGCCACCACTCGGTGGGCGTGGCGCCCGTCCCGTACCGCGCCTCCAACAGCCGGTTCATGGACCGCAGATCGACCAGCAGGGCGCCCCCGTCGGCATCGCCGGTCGTCGGCAACTCCCGTACCGCACGGACGATCCGCACCGGTACGTTCTCCCCGCCGACCGTCACGTCCACCCGCTGCCCGGTGCGCGCGCCCGCCGACGCGAGGAACCGGTCGGTCGCCACCGCCGTGATCTCGGGCGCGCTCGGCTGTACGACCTGCACCCGCACCGTCAACGACGCGGTGACCCAGGTCTCCTCGGCCGGCACATACCCCGTGCCGTACTCGACCGTGAGCGGCCCCGACGAACTCACGCCCGGCTGCGTCGGGTTCGTCTTCTCGTCCGGCGAGGCGACCTGCCCGTCACTGCGCACGGACGCCTTCCAGGAGGCGGGCAGCGGGACCGTCCGCACGGTCCCGTCCGTTCCTGTAGCCGTCAACTCGCCCAGGGTCAGGCGATGTTGCTCGGGTTCCCCGACCGGCTGGGGCAGCACCAGCTGCAGGCCCGTGAGCGTCAGGGACCCCTCGGAAACCGGCACGTTCAGCGTGTGCGCCCGCCCGTCGCCGGGGAGCTCACCGGCCGGCACCTGGTACGGCGTCCCGTACCGGTCCACCAGCGTGGCCGTCACGTCCGCCGCCGTGCCCGCCCCGTTCCGGGATGAGCTGCCCAGGGTCGCCGTCAGCCGCAGCCGGGCGGTGTGCACGGGTACCTTCGCGCCGGCCGTCGGCCCCTTGGGACCCAGGGGCGCGAGCAGCGGCCGTACCGGCTGCGAGGCCAGGTCCCGGCGCATCAGCACCGTGTCCGCCGCCCGCGCGGTGTCCAGCGCCAGCAGTGCGGCCGTGCGGTCGCCGGACAACGGCAGGTTCGTACGGAGGGCCGGGGCGACCCCCCGTACGTGCGGGATCGCCGCATAGGTCTCCGTGCGCCCGAGGTCGTCCTCCCCGGCGGCGAGAACGCGCACCGGGGCGCCCGCGCCGAAGTCCGCCTGGTCTTCCTGCGAGCGGTTCCAGGAGGCGCGCTGCCCGATGGCCAGCATGCCGAGCGCGACGGCCAGGACGAGCAGCAGCACCGGGCCCGCCCCGCGCGTCGGGCGGCGGCTCAGCTGCCAGCCCGCCAGCGCCGCCGTCAGCCCGCGCCCACCGGCCGCCCGGCGCTCGGCGAGCCGCGCGACCAGGGGCAGCAGGCGGAGGGTCAGCACCGTGCCGGCGAGCAGCGCGAGCGCGGGCGCGGCAACCAGGAGCGGGTCGATGCCCAGGGTGCCGGTTCTGTCGCCGTTCACGGCGCCGGACGTCTGCTTTCGTAGTTGCCAGTACGCGATGGTGGCCACGGCCAGGAGGGCCAGGTCGGCGCCGCCGCGCGCGGGGGCTGCTGTACGGCTGAGAACTCGGGCACTTCCGTAGTTCGCCGGGTGCGGCTGTTTTGTGGTTGCTCGCGCCCCGCGGCGGAGCCGCAAATCGACACCGCCCCGCGCCCCTTGAAGGCCGGGCTGCACGACCGTGCGGATCGACAGCGCCCTGAAAAGGCGCGAGGAACTGCGCGACCAGCCACGACGCACCCGCACACGATCAACGGCCCCCCGCGGAGCGCTCGGTAGCGTCACCGCCAGCGCGCACCCCAGCCCCACGCCCCCCGCCACCACCCACACCGCGAGCCCCCCGCCCGCCGGCACTTCCAGCCGCAGCCCGAGACGCGCCAGCGCCCCCTGGCCGGCCAGCAGTCGGGTGAGCGGGCCAGAGAGCAGCGGTGCGCACACCACCGCCGGCGCCGCCAGGAACAGGGCCTCCAGGGCGGCCAGCGCCGCGACCCGCCCACGGGAGGCGCCACGGGCCCGCAGCAGCCGGACCTCGACCGCGCGCTCGGCGCCCAGCAGCCGGGCCACCAGCAGCAGCGCACAGCAGGCCAGCAGCACCAGCTGCAACGCGACGATCAGCAGCGTCGAACGGGAGACGAGCAGCGAGCGCTCGACGCGGTCGAGAACGTCGGGCAGGGAAGTGCCCGCGACCGCCGTGCCGCTGAGCGCGGGCTGCCGGCGCAGGGCGGGCCCACCCGCTCCGGCCGTGCTGCGCAGCTCGCCGATCCGCCCGGTCGTCAGCGTCGAGAAGTCGGCCGACGCCAGCCACCCGGACGAGCCGGCGCTCACCCTGCCGCCGCTCAGCACGCCGGGGGCGGCGAGCAGCGGGCCGTACGTCGTGAAGTCGACCGTGGTGACGCCCCGGCCGCCGAGGTCGTCCAGCCGCCAGTACGGCGCGTCCGCCCGGGCGGGCCGATACAGGCCGGTGAGCGTGACGTGCACCTTCGGGCCGCCGAGCCGGTCGGCGAGGGTGAGACGGGTGCCGGGCTTCAGACCGAGGCGCCGGGCCGCGGTCTGCGGGAGGGCCGCCTCGATGCCCGCGCCGGAGACCGTCCGAGGTGCCCGTCCCGAGACGAACCGGACCTGCGTCGGATCCAGCGCCGCGACATACGTCAGAGCGGGGTTCCCGGACCGCTCGGTCGGCGGCTGGAGTGAGCGCGGCAGCCCGTACGGCCCCGACCGCACCAGGGTCCGCACGGTCACCGGCAGCCCGTCGAACGTCCGCCGCGCCCCCTGCCGTACGGCCTCGTCGGCGGCGGCGCGCCGGTCCGCCGGGACCTCGGCCTTGACGATCAGCGCGGCGTCGGCGGCGTTCTGCGGGTCCTGCAGCGAGTGGCGCAGGGCCGCGTCACCGATCGCGCCCGAGTAGGCGGTGAGGGTCGCGAGGACGGCCGTGGTCAGCAGGACGGTGAGCAGCGCGGCGGCGAGCAGCAGACGGTGCGCACGGGCACGTAACAGGACGAACCGCACCACCGCACCGAACGCCGTCACGCCCAACCCCCCGTGGTTGTCCAGACCTCCGGGCGATGCTGTCAGAGGGGCGGCCCCTCGGTAAGCGCTTGTAGGGCGGGCTTGACCGGATCGTGACCGGATTCCGGCGTCGTACGACCGGAATCCGCACGTCATACGGTCAGGGTCAGTCCGGAGCGTTCACCATCGAGGCCGCGGCGTACGTCAGGTACTTCCACAGCTGCTGCTCGTGCTCCTCGGACAGACCGAGCTCGTCGACCGCGTCCCGCATGTGCCGCAGCCAGGCGTCGTGCGCCTCACGGTTCACGGTGAAGGGGGCGTGCCGCATACGCAGCCGGGGGTGGCCGCGGTTGTCGCTGTACGTCGTCGGGCCGCCCCAGTACTGGATCAGGAACAGCGTGAGGCGCTCCTCGGCCGGGCCGAGGTCCTCCTCGGGGTACATGGGCCGCAGCACCGGGTCCTCGGCCACACCCTCGTAGAAACGGTGGACGAGGCGGCGGAAGGTCTCCTCCCCGCCGACCTGCTCGTAGAAGGTCTGCTCCTGAAGCGTGCCGCGCCGAATCTCGGTCACTTTGAGCTGCCTCGCATGGGTTGTTCCGGTCCGCCCGAGTTCTTCTGCCGGGGGTCCGGGGGTTGTCCCCCGGGAATTGCAGTACGCTCCCCATGCTCTCAGACCGCTCGGCGGAGGACTTGAGGCTTAGGTCCCCGCCCCACATCCGGGAAGCGGACATTCCGGATCTGGCGGCCCCGGTACTCGCCTCGTGCCCTCTGCCGCAGGACAGTGGACCCATGGGCGCAGCTGCTCTCGACAAGGAACTGGACGACCTCGCGGCCACCGTGCGCGCGGAGCTCGTACGGGAGATCGACGCGAGCGGGGCCTGGGACGACGACCCGGTGTGGCGGGAGGCGTTCGAGGCCGTGCCGCGCCATCTCTTCGTGCCGTACTACTACGTCGGAGTCGTGGGCGGCTACGAGCGGAGATGGGGCGAGAGCCCTGATCCACGGACCCGCGAGCGCTGGCTGCGCGGGGCCTACGAGGACGCTCCGCTGGCCACCAGGCTGCGCGACGGCGAGCTGCTCTCCTCCAGCAGCCAGCCGTCGCTGATGGCGAAGATGCTGGCCGAGCTGAGGGTCGAGGACGGCAACCGGGTGCTGGAGATCGGCGCGGGCACGGGCTACAACGCGGCCCTGCTGGCCCACCGGCTCGGCGAGGACGACCTGGTCACCACCGTCGATCTGGAGCCGGAGATCACCGAGTCGGCCCGGCAGCACCTGGCCGCCGCCGGCTACCACCCGGCCGTCGTCACCGGCGACGGCGCGCGCGGAGTCCCCGAGCACGGCCCCTACGACCGGATCATCGCGACCTGCACCCTGACCTCGATCCCGCGCGCCTGGCTCGCCCAGTGCAACCCCGGCGCCCGCATCCTGGCCCCGTTCGCGACGGGCCTGATCGCCCTCACGGTCCAGGACCCCAAGCACGCCGAGGGCCGCTTCCTGCACACCCCCGCCTACTTCGTACCCCTGCGCGGCGAGACCCGCCCCGACCCGGAGTCACTCCAACTCGGCACCATCCCTCGCCGCGCCAGGGACCACGAACTCTTCCGCTTCCTCGTGGCCCTGACCCGCGGCACCCTCGACCCCCACGAGGCCCTCGCCCTGTGGGAACACGAGGAACAGCCGGAGCGCCAGCGCTATGGCATCACCATCGGCACAGACCGTGCGTGGGCATGGCTGGACGACCCGGAGGGACCGTACGTCTGGCCCCTCCGTTGAGTCAGCGGCTTTTAAGGGGCGCGGGGCTGTGTCGATATGCGGCTACCGCCGCGTGGGCGCGACCAGCCACGACGGCGCCGCACCCCACAACGACATCAGCTATCCACGGCGAATAGTGATGGTCGTCCACGCACCGACATGGACCCGATCCCCGTCCTGCAACGGCACCGGCACAAAAGGTTGAATCGGCTCATCAGAGCCGTTGACGGTCGTACCGTTCGTCGAGTTCTGGTCCACGACCGCCCAACTGCCGTCCGGCTGCTGCACAAGCACCGCATGCTGGTGCGAGACGCCCGGGTCCTCCGGCGGCACCGCCAGGTCGATGTCGGGAGTGTCGCCGGTCGAGTGCCGGCGGCGGCCGATGGTGATCTGGTTGCCGCTGAGCGTGCGCTGCTGCTCCGGCGAGTACGCGGGCAGGTTGAGGCCCGCGGCCTCCGGGCCGGAGCGCTGCATCATCGCCATGAAGTACTCACGGTCCGGACCGATGGTCGCCGTCCAGGTCACCGGCCCGCCGTGGGTCTGCGGGTACCCCTGGCCGGGCGGCGGCGCCTGGGTCGAGCCCGGCTGCGGATAGCCGTAGCCACCGCCCTGACCGGGAGCGCCGGGACCGGGGCTGCCGGACGGCGGGGAGATCACCCAGTCGTCGTCACCGCCGCCGAAGGACGGACCGCCCTGCTGCGGCGGCCGTCCCGTCTCCTGCGGGAAGCGGGGCGGGGCGGGCGGACCTGACTGCTGGAACGCCTGAGGGGCGCCACCGGGACCACCGGGACCCCCGTGCGGTGTGGGTCCGGGGGGCGGCGGGACCGGACGCGACGGGTCGGAGCCGAAGCCGGACCGGTCGGCGAACGGGCTCGGCGGAGCGGACGGCCCGTTGCCGAAGGGGCTCGGCGGCGGGCCCGAGGGCTCGTTGCCGAACGGGCTCGGCGGGATCGGCTCCGCCGGGCGGTTCATCTGGGACGGGCGCGAGCCCTGGTACTCGTACGAGTCGCCGCCGTACGACGGTCCGGGCTGCTGCTGGAAGGGCCCGCCGGGGCCGGGCGCCGGCGGGCGCGGGGCGGCCGGGGTGTACGAGGTCGCGGTGTTCGTCAGGAAGTTCCACCGGCACTCCTCGCAGAACGGCGCACCGCCCTCACGGGGCGTACGGCACTGCGGGCAGAGCTCCGGCTCGTGGTCCGGCACCGCGGACAGCGGGCGGCCGCCGGGCTGAGGGCCCTGGCCGGGGGGCGGGAAGCCGTAGCCGCCGCCGGGCGGGGGCGGCGGGGGAGGGGGCGGAGGCACGGCACCGGCCATGCGGTGACCGCAGACCTCGCACCAGTCGTCGGAACCCGACTGGTGTCCGTTCGGGCAGGTCGGCATGTCGGCGCTTCCCCCTTTCCTGCAGGGTCCTACTCGGTCCTGTGATGTGTGTGATCTGTACGGCGACGTGACGTCCGGTGTCACTTCTTTACACGAACAGTCTTTGTCGACCGTGTCTCGAGAGTCATCTCGTCGGCCTCCTCGACCTTCGCTTTCAGTCGCACAGTACCTGTCGCGGCATCGACCACGTCCACCACCTTCGCAAGCAGTTTCGCAGTATCCGCGTTTCCGGAGGCGCTCGCGAGCTGAACGGCCCGGCCCAGTTTGGCCGTTGCTCCATCCATATCGCCCGCTTTGCGAAGATCCAGCCCTTGTTGGATGGCCTGGGCCAGTTCGGCCTGCCCGGTGTAGTGGGCGACCTGGGGGTTGATCGAGGTGGAAGCCACCATGTCGTCGGTCCACACGGCCCTTACGAGGCCCTGGGCGCCGAGGTTCTGCGCACTGCCGTCGGGCTGCGGGACGACCAGCGAGACCCGGGCGGCGAGCATCTCCTGGCCGAGGCCCGCGGCCGGGACCTCGACGCATACGTGGTAGTCACGGGACTCGTCTCCCCAGGAGCCGGTGGGGTAGTCCCCGGCGCGCGGGCCGGCCTCGGTACGGCGGTCGGTCAACTCCTCGACGGTGGGGGCGACCTGCTTGACGAACTTGATGGCGGTGCCGACCGGAGTCCACAGCCTGAGAGCGACGTCGGCGACCTCCTTGCCCATGGCCGCCTCCATCATCTGCGTGAAGTCGGCGGCCAGGCCCGCCGGGTCGGCGACGATGTCGGCGGTGCCGAGCAGCGCGGAGGCGATCCCTGTGACTTCTTTCACTTCCCAGTCGGTGCCCACGCCACGTGCGTCACAGGTGAACCGTCCGGCACATTCGTCGAGCGCCCGCTTGAGGTCCTCCGGCGACTCGTGCTCGTTGCGGCCGTCGGTGAGCAGGATGCCGTGCCTGATCGCGACGTCGTCCGAGGAGAGCAGGCGGTCGGCGAGCTTGAGCCAGGTGCCGATGGCCGTCCCGCCGCCCGCGCTCAGCTTGCGCAGGGCCTCCTTGGCCTGGCTGCGGGTGGCGGCGTCGGCGACCGCGAGGCGCCCGCCGCCCGGGTAGACCTCCTTGGCGACGTGCGTGCCGCCGATCACCGCGAAGTGCGTCCCGTCGCGCAGGGTGTCGATCGCGGCGGCCGTCGCGTCGCGGGCGTTGCGCATCTTGGTCGGCGGGTAGTCCATCGAGCCGGAACAGTCGACCATGATCGCCACCCCCGCGGCCGGGCCCCGCCCCGGCGCATAGAGATGGGGCGCGCCGACCGCGCTGCCGACCGTGCCGCCGCCGGTGGCGGTGACCGTGACGATGGCGTTGACCTCGCGGCCGCCCTCCGGCAGGTACTCGTTCTGGTACACGTCCATCGAGAACTGCGGCACGCTGGACTTCGAGAAATTGGCCATGCCTACTCAAATCCCCCTCGAAAACCCCGCGTTCGCGGGGTGACGACTGTATGCGGACCGGTCCCCTCCGGTCCGCTGAGGCATCCCCGTATACGGCCTCAGGCCGATCCTGCCCCCTGAGGCACGGCGGGGAACGGCACGACGGCCACTGTTACGTTGTCGTGGCCCCCGCCGTCCAGGGCGTGACCGACCAGCACACGGGCGCTGTGCAGCGGACGTACGGCGGCATCCGGGGGCACGACCTCGGCCATCTCCTCGGCCGCCTCCGCGTAGTTCCACAGTCCGTCCGTGCACACCACCACTACACCTGGCCGGTCTGGCTTGAAGGAAGCGGTGTGCGGCTCCAGTTCGTAGGCGTCCGCGCCGAGCCAGCCGGTGATCGCGTGGGCGCGCTCGTCGGCGTACGCCTCGGCCTCGCTCATCAGACCCGCGGAGACCATCTGCGCGGCCCACGAGTCGTCCTCGGTGAGGCGGGCCGGGGGCGAACTGCGGTCCACCGGCACCCAGTAGGCGCGGCTGTCGCCGACCCAGCCGACGACCAGCAGCCCGGCCGTCACGACCGCGCCCACGATCGTGCAGGCGGGCGCGTTCTGGTGCGGGGAGTGCTCGCGGGCGGTGGCGGGTTCGTCGGCCAGGGCGTTGACCGCGTGCGAGGCGGCCACGATCGCGTCGTGCATGGCCTGCTGCGGGTGCGTGCCGCGCGGCAGGGCGGTGAGCAGCGCGTCGTTCGCCGCGCGGGCGGCGGCGAGCGAGGCGTCGTCGGGGCGGGTCGCCGAGGAGACGCCGTCGCAGACGATCGCCACGGAGGCGGGCGCGCCGTCGGGCAGGGTGGCGGTGCCGATGCCGAACGCGTCCTCGTTGCGGTGGTGGCGCAGACCGCGGTCGCTGACGGCGGCCACCGGGCCGGACTCCTGCTCCATGTGATCGCGCTCCCGGGGCTGGGCGTGCCCGCAGTTCTCGCAGTAGCCGTCGTCGTCGACACGGCCCGCACGACAGGCCACGCACAGCTTGGCCTCCTCGGCGGGCGCGGCGAGCGAGGCGACGCGCGGGTCCGGGGCCTGCAGCGGGTACTCGTCGGGCTGCGGCGGCCGGTCGAAGCGCACGCCGGAGGCCGGGGAGACCGGCGATCCCGTGGGCTGCTCCGGCAGCGGGGAGCCGCCCGAGTCCGTCCCGTGCAGGTCCGTCGGCAGATGGGTCGCCGCCGGGATGTCGGAGCCGCCCGGCACGGCGGCGACGGGCCAGGCGGCACCGTCGCCGTCGCCCGGCTGCAGGTCCGAGCCGTTCAGGGCGATCGTCGGATGGTCGTCCGGCCGTGCGGGTACGACGGACAGGTCGTATCCGCACGCACCGCAGAAACGGTCACCCGACTCGAGCGGCCACTCGCAGCTCGGGCAGTTCGACAGGGCGGCCTGCTGGGGCATCTGCGACATCAACTACACCCACGTCCGGGGGCGGTAACGGTTGGCACGTTCCACCAGGTCGATCCTCTCCTCGCCGCCCCGCGCCAGCCGGGCCAGCGTGCGGTACGAACGCTCCAGGCCGAAGCGGAGTCCCCGCTCGTCCAGGTCGCTGCCGAGCAGCACGCGCTGCGCGGTGGGAGCAACCACCTGGCCACCGGAGAGTATCCAGTCCAGCGCGCAACCGAGGACTTCGGCGGACAACTGCTCCCGGCGCGCCGGATCCAGACCGTACGCGTCCAGCGCCTCGACCTGCCCGGCGGCGGCCCCCAGGTCCTCCAGGAACGGTACGTCGGAAGCGGCCGCCGTACGCCCGCGCAGCCGCGCCCGTACGGCGGCCACCCGCGCGGCCGTGTAGTGGATCGAGGACTCCGGCACCGACTCCAGCGTCCGTACGGCGCTGCGCCGGTCCCCGGCCGCGAGCTGGACGCGGGCCAGGCCGAACGCGGCGCTCACATAGCTGGGGTCGGTCGACCAGACCAGGCGGTAGTACTCGGCCGCGTTGTCCAGCTGGCCCAGCATCTCCGCGCACAGGCCGAGCGCCAGCTTGGGCGCGGGTTCGCCGGGGAACGCGTCGTAGATCGCGTCGAAGGCGAGCGCGGCGCCCTCCTCGTCGCCGGTCACCAGCGCGGCCACGCCCCGGTACCAGACGACCCGCCAGTCGTCGGGCCGCTCGGTCTCCAGGGTCTCCAGGGCGCCCCGCGCCGTGGCCGAGTCGCCGTTCTCCAGCCAGGCGCGGATCTGCCTCAGCCGGGTCTCGACCGACGCCGCCGGAGCCGCGGCCAGCGCCCCTAGCAGCTCGGCCGGCGCGGTCGTCATCAGGCCCGCGAGGAAACCGGCGTTCGGGTCGGAGGGGTCGACCCGGGGGACGGGCAGGGCGAGGGCCGCGGTGGACGAGTCGACGTCCTTGACGAGGGCCTTGCCGCCCGCGGAGGCGGGCAGCTGCGGCTGCTGCCCCTTCCGCGGCTGCACCACCCGCGCCCCCAGCCGCGACACGTCCCCCTCCAGCTTCGGGAACAACTCCGTGTCCGTGACCTTCAGTTCGGGGCCGAACAGCGTGGACAGCGCGGGCCGCGCACGCCCCGTCTGCAACGACACGACCTCGCGCAGCACGCCCGTCAGCTGCTCCGCCATCTCCTGCGCGGAGGCGAAGCGGCGGGCCGGGTCGGGGTCGGTGGCGCGGACCAGGAGCCGATAGAAGGACTCGTACTGGCGGAAGACCTCGATGTTGTCGGGGTCGGGCAGGGAGTCCACGAACACGTTCGTGTAGCCCTGGAAGTCGAAGGACAGGACGGCCAGCGTGCGCGCGACCGTGTACAGGTCCGACGCCACCGACGGGCCGACCTCGGCGACCTCCGGCGCCTGGTAGCCCACCGTGCCGTAGATGGCCGACTCCTCGTCGTCCATCCTGCGCACCGCGCCCATGTCGATCAGCTTGAGCTGGTCCTCGGTCTGGATCGCGTTGTCGACCTTGAAGTCGCAGTACAGCAGGTTGCGGCTGTGCAGATGGCCGAGCGCCTCCAGCGCCTCGATGCCGTACGCGCAGGCCTGCTCCACCGGCAGCGGATCCCGCTTGCCGTCGGGAGTACGGCGGCCGTTGGCGATCTCCTTCAGCGACTTGCCGCCGACGTACTCCATGACGATGTAGCCGTCGAGCGAACCGGTGCGCTGGTCCAGGTGCTCCACGAAGTTGTAGATCCGCACGATGTTGGAATGCTCGATCTCGGCCAGGAAGCGCCGCTCGGAGATCGCCGCCGCCATCGCGTCCTGGTCACCGGTGTCCAGCAGGCCCTTGAGGACCACCCAGCGGTCGGAGACCGCCTTGTCCACGGCGAGGTAGACCCAGCCCAGGCCGCCGTGCGCCAGACAGCCCACGACCTCGTACTGGCCGTGCACCACATCGCCGGCCTTCAGCTTCGGTACGAACGAGTACGGGTTGCCGCACTTGGTGCAGAAGCCCTCGGTGCGGCCCGCGCGCTCCCCGCGTGAACGGCCCACCGGCGCACCACAGTCGGAGCGCGAGCAGAACCGCTTGCGCTCGGGCACCTCCGGGTTCTCCAGCACCATGACGCGCGGGTCCGGCCGCGGCACGTCCGGCACCTGCACCAGGCCCACGCCCAGCCGGCCGCGGGAACCGGTGCTGGTGCCGGAACCGGAGCTGCGCACCGACACCGAACGGCCCGTGGACCTCCCCGACAGGGAGCGCGAGAGCCGCCCCGACACCGAGCGCCTCGACTTCGACGACTGCGAGGACGTACGCGAGCTGCCGCGGCTCCCGGCCCGCGAACTGCCGCTGTCCTGCGAGCCCTTGCCACCGCCGCTGATGCCGGTGGCCGGCGAGCTCACCATGCCCTTCGCCGACACGACCGGTGCGAGACCGCAGGTGTCGCAGTACAGCTCGCCGCCGCCCACGTCCTCGTACGTGCCCTCGCAGTCCGGTCGCTGGCAGGTCTGCTGTGCCTCACTCATGACGACGCCGTACCCCCTTTGTCGCTCATGCTCCGGGCCCCCTGCGGTCCTGCGGCCCGCCCTGCCCCGGCACGCGCGGGGCGCCCAGCACTTCGGCGGCCGCCTGCTGGTAGCGCAGCACGGCCTGTTCGGCGACGCGCAGGTCGCACGGGGCGCTCCACAGCATGCGGCGCGCCGCGTCGTACCGCTCGATCAGGAACGGGTCCTCGGCGTACCCGAGCCGGGCGACCTTCGCCTTGTACGCGTCGAGGCGGCCGCGCAGCTCGGCGCGGACCGCCAGGGGCGCGGTGACCGCGGTCAACGACTCGCGGGCACGCAGCAGTTCGTCCTCCGCCTTCTGCTCCAGGGACTCCAGGAGCGGGGACAGGCGGTGCCACTGGGCGTGTCTGCGGTACTCGGCGGCCGTCGCCAGCTGCTCCTGCAGCGCGGTCGGCGGGCCGCTGACGACCGGCACCTCCGTCGCGGCGATCTTCGCGAGGACCTCCCCGCGCGCGTTGCGCGCCTCCGCGAGCGTGCGGTCCGCGCGGCTGAGCACGTCCCGCAGCTTCACCAGCCGCTGCTCCGCGTCCTGCCGGACGGTGAGCACGGCGTCGATCTCCCGGCGCACCTCCTCCAGGGCGCGCGCCTCCCGGTCGTAGACCGTGGTGTCCGGCCGGCCGCCGCCCGGCGCCGAACTCCCCTGCGCGGGGATCCAGTACGCCAGCGGGTCGGAGATCACCTGCTCGCGCAGGGTGGTCAGCGTGCGGGTGATGCGCTCCAGGTCGTCCCCCGAGGGGTGCTCGCCGGGGCGCACACCGACGGAGTGGGCGAGCGCACGGGTGCGCTGGAGCTCCGCGGCCAGTAAATCGATCCGGGCCGGCAGCGCCGACCAGACCGCGTCGGCCGCGACCACCATGTCGAGGCTCGACGCGTACAGCTCGTTCATCAGGTCGACCAGGGCGGCCAGGGAGAACTGCCGGCTGAGCTTGCCGGGGGCGGACAGCAGCGTCGGCGCGTTCGCCGCGGCCGTCGTCGAGCCCGCGACCGTGACGGACTCGCCGCGCAGCAGCTCCGTCAGCTCCACCAGGTCCTCGCGGCTGGACCAGCGGCGGCGGGAGCGGATCTCCCGGGCGGAGCGCAACGCGTCCGTGTACGCGTCGAAGTACGCCCACAGCAGCGTGATCGACGCCTCCGTGGACGCCCACCGCTCCTTGGTGATGCCCGTCAGCTCGGCGCCCTCGAGGAGTCTGCGGCCCGCGTGGTCCTGCAGGGCGAGGAGCGAGGTCTCGATCGCCTCGTGCTCCGCGCCGAGCCGCGCCAGCGCACGGTCCACCTCGTCCCGGTCCATCACCGGCCCGGCGGGGTCCGTGACGCCCATCGATCACCTCTCGCTGCTGTCGTGTTCCGTCGTATGGTGCCGTACGTCCGTCAGTTGATGATCGGTCACTTGTAGTGGGCTTCGGGAGGGGTCGCCGACGCCGACTTCTCGCCGCCCTGGTCCATGGTCGGATGCAGCCACTTCTCGTACGAGGCCGCCCAGTCGCCGTCCTTGACGTAGTTCTGCAGGGTCCGGTTGACCTGGCGTATCAGATCCTGGGAGCCCAGCTTCATCGCCACGCCGTAGTACTCGTCGCTGAACAGGCCGCCCTTCAGCTGCACCGTCGGGTCCTGGGCGGCCTGGCTCGCGGCGAGCGCGCCGTCCGTGACGACCGCGTCGACCTCGCCGAGCTGCAACTTCACCAGGCAGTCGAGCTGGTTGGGGACCACAGTCCCGATGTCCGCCCCGGTGGGGAGGGCGCCCTTCGCCTTGTCCTTCTGCAGCCGGTCCAGCGCCGTCGAACTGTCCGCCGCGCAGATCTTCTTGTGGGCGAGGGTCTTGTTGTAGCCCGTGATCGCCGAGGTCCGCGGGGCGAGGACCTGCTGGCCGGTCCTGAAGTAGGGGGCGGAGAACGCGACTTGCTTGATCCGGTCGCAGTTGATCGTCATGGTGCGGACCACCATGTCGACCTCGTCGTCCTGAATTGCCTTGATCCGGCGGCTGGTCGGGATGGCCTTGAACGAGACCGCGTCCGGGTCGCCCAGGATGTCCTTGGCGATCTGGTGGACGAGGTCGATGTCGAAGCCCTCCGGCGCACCGGACGTGTTGTTCGGGTTGAGATAGCCCCAGCGGTAGCTGTTGGTGTCGATGCCGACGATCAGACGCCGGTCCTTGCGGGCCTTGATCCTGTCGATGATCGGCGTGCTGCCGTCTCCGCCCGACGGCGACAGGCTGCGGTCCTGCGGGTTGTCGCATGTGACCGCCGCCCTGGCCTGCAGGCCCTGGGCGACCCCCGGTCCGCCGCTGCCCGCGGCGTCGTCCGTGCCGCTCGACTGGGTCAGGGGCAGCAGCAGCGCGAACGCCAGCGCGAGCGCGCACAGGGCTGCCATCGCGCCCACCCCGCCCCAGCCCCTCAGACCGGCCCGCAGACGCTGTGCCAGACGCCGTGCATCCATCGTCACGCCCCCTTTCACCGGTACTCCGACAGCCTGCGCCCGATGCCGACCACCGCGCCGGCCGCACCCAGCACCGCCAGGACCGCCGCCCCGTACGGAAGGCCGGTCAGCGCGTCCCGGCCGTCGCCCGCGGACTGCTTGAACTCGGCCTGCTCATGGTCGAGCGCCGTCTCCAGAGCGATGTCGATGTTGTCGAAGCACTCGCTCGTCGGGTCCTTGCCGACACCGATGACCTTGTCCCGGGCCTGCTGGTACTCGCCCTTGTCGTTCCAGCCCTGCGCGACCTCGTGCCGCTGCTTCCACGCCTTCATGTAGCCGTTCGCGTCCTGGACGGGTTTCCGGCCCGCCGAGTCGTCCGCGAGACCGTCGGCCCTGGTCAGCGACTTCGCCAACTCGCCGATCTGCTCGTCGTACCCCGCGGCGTAGGCGTCCACCGGACTGCCGCCCACGACCTTGGTGTCCGCGCCGCGGCGGATCAGGCTGAGGTTCTCGTCACTGCGGGCCGTCAGGGACGCGATACGGGCGTCATGCAGCACGTTCAGCGAGCGTACGCCGTGGTCGTACGAGGCGTTCAGCCCCGAGCGGGCGACCGTGTGGCCGACGGCCAGCCAGAGCAGGACCACCACGGACGCGGCCGAGGCGATGACCAGGCCGTGGTTCAACACCCGGTTGGTGCGCAGGTAGTTGCGGCGCTGGGCCCAGGCCAGAGCGCCGAGGGCGAGCAGACCGAGACCGACCGCCGCCCACGGGAACGACTTCGCGTCCGCGTAGTCGGAGCTCAGCCGCTGGTTCTCCTTCTGGTACAGGGCCTCGGCCTTCGGCAGCATCTGCTGCTGCATCTGCTCGTTCGCCGCCCGCAGATACGCGCTGCCCACCGGGTAGCCCTGCCGGTTGTTGGCCCGGGCCGTCTCGACCAGGCCCTTGTACCGGGGCAGCAGCTTGTTGAGCTCGGCGATGGTCTTCGCCGACTCGGACCCCGGCTGCGAGCTGGAGGCGGCCGTGACCAGCTTCTCCGCGGCCCTCCTGATGCCGTTCTCGTACCGCTGCCGGGTCTCGGGCTTCTCCTGCGGGCCCGCGAGATAGCCGCTGGCCGCCGCCGTGTTGGCGTCGGCCAGCGAGCGGTAGATGTCGGCCGCGTCGGAACTCAGCGGCTGGCTGCGGGTGAGCACGTCCTCGGCGGCCGTCGCCCGGGCCGTCATCTGCCAGGCGGTGACCGCACCGAACGCGACGACGAGGAGCGCGAGGAGCGCGCCGATGATGCGCAGCCGCCCCGGCTCCGTGGTCGCGGCCTCGCGCAGCCGGTCTACGCCCTCCGCGAAGGCCGTACGGCGTGCGGAGACGACGTCGGGAACGGCTGCGGGGCCCGTCGGTGCGGGGGGAACGGGCCGGCTCGGCTGAGGCGGTACGGACGGCATCGTGGGCACGGCGGTGCCCGGCCTTGCCGCGCTGCTCTTCGGCGGGTGTGCCACTTTTGACCTCCCCCATGGTCATCCGTCACAGCAAGTATCACCGCCGGGACTGACATCCGCACGGGGTGCCTGCCGGCGGCTTGCAGGATCCCGTATCCCCCCTGCCCATGAACACGTTTTGGGAATCAGTTCGGTTCCGTCCGGGGGCTGCCGCCCCAGGCCCCCGCCTTTCGGCCCTGAACGGCCTCGTCCTCAAACGCCGGACGGGCTGGGGTGTTCGAAGTGGGCCCTTACTCGTTCGTGCACCTCCGCCTCCGCTCCCACCTCGTCCAGGCCCAGCAGTGCCGCCCCCAACACCGGGCTCGCCGTCACCACCCGGGGTACTGCCTTCGGCGCGCGCGCCGACAGCAACTCGCGGATTCCATCGCTGAGTTGAGGATGTTGTGCGGCCAGGACGCCGCCGCCCAGCAGCACCGGGGTCTCCTCCTCCAGCAGGTCCAGGCGGGTCAGTGCCACCGTGGCCATGGTCACCACCTCGTCCGCCAGCCGGTCGACGATCGCGCGGGCGACCGGGTCGCCGTCCGCCGCCGTGGCGAAGAGGACCGGTGTCAACTCGTGGCGGCGGGCGGGCTCCACCTCCTCCAGGTGCAGGGCCTCGATCAGCGCGAGCATGGTGGCGTGGCCGAAGTGGGCGGGGAGCGTGTGCGCGAGGGCTGTGGGGTCGCCGCGGCCGTCCTCCGCCCGCGCCGCATGCCACAGGGCCTCCTCGGCGAGACCCCAGCCGCCGCCCCAGTCGCCGGAGATGCGGCCGAGCGCGGGGAAGCGCGCGGTGCGGCCGTCGGGTCGCATGCCGACGCAGTTGATGCCGGCACCGCAGACGACGGCGACCCCCCGGGGTTCGGTGACGCCCGCGCGCAGGATGGCGAAGGTGTCGTTGCGGACCTCCACGCCCGCGCCCCACGCGCGCGCGTGCAGCGCGGCCGCCAGCTGCTCCTCCTCGAAGGGGAAGTCGGCGTTGGCGAGACAGGCGGAGACATGGTCCACCGAGCTCACCGAGGCAGCGGCGAAGGCCCGTCCCACGGCCTCGGCGACCTTGTCGACGGCTGCCTCCACGCCCGCCACGGGCGGCCGGAACCCGCCGCCGCGGGCCGTTGCGAGGACGGTTCCGTCGGCCGCCACGACCGCGACGTCGGTCTTGCTGTTGCCCGCGTCGACGGCGAGGACACGTGCGGTCATGCCCACGCGAGATGCTCCCGGTTGTGTGCGATCAGTCGGTCGGTGAGCGCTTCCGCGTACTCGTACTGGCCGATGAGGGGGTGGGCGAGGAGGGCCTTGAACACCCGGTCGCGGCCGCCTCGCAGCGCCGCCTCCAGAGCCAGGTCCTCGTACGCCGTCACGTTCGCCAGCAGGCCCGCGTACAGCGGGTCGACGGCCGGTACCGGCAGCGGGAGCGGCCCCTTCGGGCCCACCGCCGCCTGCACCTCGATCACGGCGTCGTCCGGCAGGAACGGCAGCGTGCCCCGGTTGAGGGTGTTCACCACCTGGTACGGGCTGCCGGCCGAGCCGAGCAGGGCGGCCGCCAGGTCCACCGCCGCCTCCGAGTAGTAGGCGCCGCCCCGCTTGGCGAGCAGCTCCGGCTTCTCGTCGAGAGCCGGATCGCCGTACATCTTGAGCAGGTTCCGTTCCATCTCGGCGACCTCGGCGGCACGGGAGGGCTTGGTGCGCAGTTCGCGTACGACCTCGTCGTGGGCGTAGAAGTAGCGCAGGTAGTACGACGGGACGACGCCCAGGCGGTCGAGCAGCGCCCGCGGCAGCCGCAGGTCGGAGGCGATCGCGTCGCCGTGTTCGGCCAGCAGCTTGGGCAGGACGTTCTCGCCCTCCGGGCCGCCCATGCGTACCCCGGTCTCCCAGGTGAGGTGGTTGAGGCCCACGTGGTCGAGGTGGACGTCGGCCGGTGAGACCCCGAGCCGGTCCGCGAACTTCCGCTGGAAGCCGATCGCCACGTTGCACAGGCCGACCGCCTTGTGGCCCGCCTGCAGCAACGCGCGCGTGACGATGCCGACCGGGTTGGTGAAGTCGACGATCCAGGCGCCCGGGTTCGTACGGCGGACGCGTTCCGCGATGTCCAGCACCACCGGGACCGTGCGCAGCGCCTTCGCCAGGCCGCCCGCGCCGGTGGTCTCCTGGCCCACGCAGCCGCACTCCAGGGGCCAGGTCTCGTCCTGCTCACGGGCCGCCTGTCCGCCCACGCGCAGCTGCAGCAGCACGGCGTCGGCGCCTTCGACGCCGGCGTCCAGATCGTCGGTCGTCACGATCCGGCCGCCGTGCCCCTGCTTGGCGAAGATACGGCGGGCAAGGCCGCCCACCAGCTCCAGCCGCTCGGGGGCCGGGTCGACGAGGACCAGTTCCTCGACCGGCAGGGTGTCGCGCAACCGGGCGAAGCCGTCGATGAGTTCGGGGGTGTAGGTCGAGCCGCCGCCGACCACGGTGAGTTTCATACGGGGTTAACCCTTCACTCCGGTGAGCGTGACGCCCTCGACGAACGCCTTCTGGGCGAAGAAGAACACGAGGATCACGGGGGCCATGACCAGCACGGTCGCGGCCATGGTGAGGTTCCAGTCGGTGTGGTGCGCGCCCTTGAAGGACTCCAGGCCGTAACTCAGCGTCCAGGCGCCCGGGTTCTCCGAGGCGTAGATCTGGGGGCCGAAGTAGTCGTTCCAGGCGTTGAAGAACTGGAAGAGAGCCACCGCGGCGATGCCGGGCTTCGCCATCGGAAGGACGACTTTCAGCAGGGTGCGCAGGTCTCCGCAGCCGTCCACCTTCGCCGCGTCCAGGTACTCGTTCGGGATGGTCATCAGGAACTGGCGCAGCAGGAAGATGGAGAACGCGTCACCGAAAGCCAGGGGGATGATCAGCGGCCACAGGGTGCCCGAGAGGTCCAGCTGCTTTGCCCAGAACAGGTACATCGGGATGACGATCACCTGGGGCGGCAGCATCATCATCGAGATCACCAGCATGAGCGCAAGATTCCGGCCAGGGAAGCGGAACTTGGCGAGTGCGTACGCGACCGGGATCGAGGACACGACTGTCAGGACTGTTCCCAGTCCGGCGTAGATCAAGGTGTTCTTCCACCAGGTGAGGAAGCCTGGCGTGTCGAAGACCTTCTTGTAGTTGGCCCATTCCCAGGTGTGCGGGATCAGGTCCCGGCTGAGTGCCTGTGAGTCGCTCATCAGGGAGGTCAGCAACACGAACACGAAGGGAAGCGTGAAGAAGAGGGCCGCGGCGATGCCGAGGGAGTGGATCGCGATCCACTCCAGGACCGCCTTGCGGCGGGCCGTGCGCTCGGCGGGCGAGGGTGGGATCCGCAACTCCACCGGACGGTCGAGTACTTGGGTCATGAGGATCAGTCACCTGCCTGGATGAGACCGCCCCGGCGCCGCATCAGAAGCGCGGTGAACGCCATCGACAGGACGAACAGGACGAGGGCCACGACACACGCCGAGCCGTAGTCGAAGCGCTGGAAGCCGAGGTTGTAGATGAGCTGGGGGAGGGTGAGCGTCGACTTCTCCGGATAGCCGGGCTCGAACTGGGTGCCCGCGCCTTGGATCACGCCCGAGGCGACCTTCCCGGCGACCAGCGGCTGCGTGTAGCACTGCATCGCCGCGATCACGCCGGTGACCACCGCGAACATGATGATCGGCGAGATGTTGGGAACGGTGACGAACCGGAACCGCTGCCAGGCCGACGCGCCGTCCAGCTCCGCGGCCTCGTACTGCTCCTTCGGTACGTCGAGCAGGGCGGCCATGAAGATGACCATCAGGTCGCCGATGCCCCACAGAAACAGCAGGGTCAGCGCCGGCTTGGACCAGTCCGGATCGTTGAACCAGCCCGGGGCCGGGATACCGATCTTCTCCAGGATCGAGTTGACGGGCCCTGTGCCGGGATTGAGGAGGAAGGCGAAAGCCATGGTCGCGGCAACCGGCGGGGCCAGGTAAGGCAGGTAGAAGAGGGTGCGGAAGACTCCCGTCCCCGTCTTGATCTTCGTGATGAGCAGGCCGATCCCGAGCCCGAACAGAACGCGCAGGCTCACCGTGATCACGACCAGCCAGAGGGTGTTGCGCAGGGCGGGCCAGAAGTAGGGATAGTGCTCGAAGACGTACGTCCAATTCTTCGTCCCGCTCCACGTCGGCGGTTTGAAGCCGTCGTAGTGCATGAACGAGAAGTAGACCGTCGAGATCATCGGGTACGCGAAGAAGACCGAGAACCCGATCAACCAGGGCGACATGAAGGCGAGAGTTCGAAGCGCCGACCTGCGGCGCTTCGACGCCAGGGTGATCGTGGCCATTACTTCGCCTGTGCGATGTCCGTGTCGATCTGCGCGGCCGTCTTCTTCAGGCCCGCCTTCAGGTCGGTGACCTTTCCGCTCTCGTAGTCGTAGCCGAAGTTCTGGATCGTCGCGAGGTACACGCCGCCGTTGATGGAAGCGGGAGAGGTGGTCGAGTTCGGGTTCGCGGCGATGTCCAGGAACGTCTTGAAGCGCGGGTCGTACTTCAGCTTCGGGGACTTCAGGGCGGCCAGCGTCGAGGGCACGTTGTGGATGGCGTTGGAGAAGTCCACCACCGCGTCCGTGTCCGTGGTCATGTACTTCACCAGCTCCCAGGCCGCGTTCTGCTTGTGGCTGGCGGCGGAGATACCGGTGATGGTGCCGGTGATGTAGCCCTTGCCGTACTGACTCGCCTGGTCGTCGGGGACGGGCAGCGGGGCCACGCCGATGTCGAACTTCGGCTTGGCGTCCAGGGCCATTCCCAGGCGCCATTCGCCGTCCAGCTGCATGGCCACCTGACCGGTGTGGAAGGGGTGCTTGACGCCCCATTCGTCACCGAGCTTGGAGCGGTAGGTCTCCAGCTTCTTGAAGCCGCCGAGGTCGTCGACGAGCTTCTTCTGGAGCGTGAACCCGGCCTCGAAGGCGGGGTCCGTGGCGAGCTGCGACTTGCCGGCCTTGTCGAAGTACGTCGGAGAGAACTGGCCGAAGTAGTGCTCGGTCGTGGTCTCCCAGCCGTGGTAGTCCGGCATGAAGCCGAGCTGCTTGTAGCTGTCGCCGTCCGGGACGGTCAGTTTCTTGGCGTCGGTCTCGAATTCGGACCATGTCTTCGGCGGGGTCTTGATTCCCGCCTTCGCGAACGCCGTCTTGTTGTAGTAGAGCCCGTAGGCGTCGCCCAGCAGCGGTGCCGAGCAGCGGTTGCCGTCGAACTGGGTGTACTCGTTCATCGCCTTCGGGAAGGTCGTCTCCGGGTCGATGCCCGCCTTCTTGAAGAAGGGGCCCAGGTCGACCAGCGCACCCGACGAGCAGAACTTTCCGACGTTGTTGGTGGTGAAGGAGGAAATGACGTCCGGGGCCTTGTCGCCGCCCGTGCGCAGCGCCTGGTTGATCTTGTCGTCGGTCATGTTGGCGACGACGTTCACATGGATGTTGGGGTGTGCCTTCTCGAAGCCGGAGATCAGGGAGTTGACGGCCTTCACTTCATTGGGCGCGCTCCAGGCGTGCCAGAAGTTGATGGTGGTGTCCTTCGAGGCGTCGTCGTCGGCGCTGGAGGAGGACTGGCCGGTACAGGCGGTGGCGAGCAGGGCGAAGGAGGCGGAGGCGGCGAGAGCGAGGGCCGCTTTCCGGGATATTCCGGGCATGGCAGGGTCTCCCAGGGGCAGGGCAGGGCAGGGGATGGTGAGGGAAGGCGGGGGGGTGAGTACCGGGGCCCGTACGCGGTGCGTACGGGGTCTCAGCGCGAGGTGTCGAAGACCTCGTCGCGGGTGGCCGCGAGGGCGCTCTCCAATGCGCCGCGCAGCACGGGGTGGTCACGGACGTCGCCGACCACGAGCCGGGGCCGGGAGGCCGCCAGCTCCTCCAGCTCGGCCTGGACGAGGGCGCGCAGCACCTCGCCGCCCGAGGTCAGCGAGGCGCCACTGAGGACGACGAGTTCGGGGTCCAGGACGGAGACGAGGGAGGCGAGACCGGTGGCCAGCCGGGTCGCGTACGTCTGCAGCAGCTTGCGATGGAGGACGGTGTCCTCGGCGGCGGCCCGCTCGACGAGGGCGGCGGCGACCTCGGCGTACGGCCCCGAGGGGATGTTCCCGATGCCGAGCTCACCGGCCAGGTGCGGGATGGCCTGGGAGCCGGCGAGCTCCTGGTAGCCGCCACTGTTGGCTTTGGTGACATGCCGGACCAGTGGTGCGCCGGGAACAGGAAGGAAACCCACCTCTCCCGCGCCACCGGTCCAGCCGCGGTGCAGTCGCCCGCCGAGGACGAGGGCGGCACCGAGGCCGCCCTCGTTCCACAGCAGTACGAAGTCCTCGTGCCCGCGGGCCGCACCCAGCCGCTGTTCGGCGACGGCGGCGAGGTTGACGTCGTTCTCGTACTCGACCGGCATCGGCAGGGCCGCGGCGATTTCGTCGAGGAGGGCCGGGGTGTGCCAGCCGGGGAGGTGGGAGGCGTAGCGCAGGCGGCCGGTGTTGGGGTCGAAGGCGCCGGGGGTGCCGATGACGAGCCGGTGGATGTCGTCACGGGCGAGCCCGGCGGCCTTCACGGCACCGTCGAGGGCGTCGGTGACCTGCCGGACGACGGGCTGGGTGGGCCGCCTGCCCGGGGTCGGGAGCTCGAAGGAGCCCACCGTGCGGCCGGTGATGTCGGCGACGGCGGCGAGGACGCGCTCGGGGGTGACATCGAGCCCGGCGGCGTACGCGGCGGCCGGATTGACCTCGTAGAGCTGGGCGTTGGGCCCGGGGCGGCCCTCGGTGGTGCCGGTGGCGAGGACCAGCCCGGCCGCTTCGAGGCGGGCGAGCAGCTGGGAGGCGGTCGGCTTGGAGAGGCCGGTGAGCTTGCCGATCCGCGTGCGGGACAGCGGCCCGTGCTCCAGGAGGAGGTCCAGGGCGGCGCGGTCGTTCATGGCGCGCAGGACGCGCGGGGTGCCCGGCGTACCGGCTGTTCCTGCCATGTGGTCGACACCTGCCTTTCGACTGCCCAGCTTCTCATTGATCACTGCGTTGGTGGGTCGCTGTGGATGGGCCGTTGATCACTGTTAGGAAAGTTTCCTATTGGCTGGAGAGGAACGTAAGCCCAGGGCGAAGTGGGCGTCAATAGAAACCGCCCCCGAGGCAACAGACTCGTTACCTCGGGGGCGGGTGGGAGAGTTCGGCGGGGGACCGGCCCCTTACTTCACCGCCGGCCGCTGCTGGGCGATCGGGGATGCCGCTTCCGTCTGCGGGGAGTCGGGGTTGGCGAGGACCGACGGGGCCGCGACCGATGCCGTCGAGTCGGCGGGCTCCTCGTCCAGCGGCGCCGTCGCGCCGCCCACGATGCGGATGTTTGCCGCGTCGAAGGCGCGCTTGATGCGCCAGCGCAGCTCGCGTTCGACGGCGAGGGACTTGCCGGGCATCGTCTTGGCGGAGACGCGGACCACCATCGAGTCCAGCAGCACGCTGTCCAGACCGAGGACCTCGATCGGGCTCCACAGGAGCTCGTTCCAGGGCTCCTCCGCGCTCATCTTCTCGGCGACCTCGTCGAGGGTGGACTTCATCCGGTCCAGGTCCTCGTTCGCCTTCACCGTCACGTCCACACCGGCCGTCGCCCAGCCCTGGGAGAGGTTGCCGATGCGCTTGACCTCGCCGTTGCGGACGTACCAGATCTCGCCGCTCGCGCCGCGCAGCTTCGTCACGCGCAGGCCGACCTCGATGACCTCGCCGGAGGCCACGCCCGCGTCGATCGAGTCGCCGACGCCGTACTGGTCCTCCAGGATCATGAACACGCCGGAGAGGAAGTCGGTGACCAGGTTGCGGGCGCCGAAACCGATCGCCACACCGGCGACACCGGCCGAGGCGAGCAGCGGTGCCAGGTTGATCTGGAACGCGGCCAGGACCATCAGGGCCGCGGTGCCGAGGATCAGGAAGGACGCCACCGAGCGCAGCACCGAGCCGATCGCCTGGGAGCGCTGGCGGCGGCGCTCGTTGTTGACCAGCAGGCCGCCCAGCGAGGTGCCGTCGACCGCCTCGGCGGTGCGGGTCATCCGGTCTATCAGCTTGGTGATCGCCCGCTGCACGACGACTCTCAGCACTCCCGCGACCACCAGGATCAGCACGACCCTGAGGCCGATCGCGAGCCAGTTCGACCAGTTCTGCTCCACCCAGCTGGCGGCGTTGGTCGCGCTCTGCTGGGCGTCCTGGATCGACGAGGGCACCGTCGGGGTCGTCGGCTCCGAGGGAGACGGCGACGGCGACGAACCGGCGGCCAATAGGACGGCGGGCAAGGACACGGCAGGTACCTCCAGGTGCAACGGTCTGCCGTCCGGCACGGTCCTGATGGTCCGACTTGGTCAAGGTCACGAAAAGGTCACCGGGCGGCAGCTCCACCACACTATCGGGGCATCATGTGCGGATTCTTGCCGTCTTCTGAGGAGAGACCGTGCTCACCCCGAGCTGAGCAGGCGGGATAAACCGATGCCTCTCCGGGGGATGAATCAGGTGTGGTCGAAAACACTCCCAGCCCGTTACCGGGACATGGTGGCGCTTCCACCAGGCAAGAGGGGAGACTGACTACAGATCGTCCCGGCGCGAGCCACGCGCCGCCGACGCCCAAGGAGGCATCCGTGCCGCATGTCCTGGTCCTCAACGCGTCGTACGAGCCACTCGGCGTCGTACCGCTCCGCCGCGCGCTCGTCCTCGTCCTGGAGAACAAGGCTGTCTCCCTGGAGGAATCCGGCGCCTTCATGCACAGCGCAACCGTCACAGTCCCCGCACCCAGCGTGGTCCGGCTCAAGCGATTCGTCCGGGTTCCCTATCGGGGGCCCGTTCCTCTCACCCGGCGGGCGCTCTTCGCGCGCGACGGGGGCCGGTGCATGTACTGCGGTGGCGTCGCAACCAGCGTCGACCATGTCATTCCGCGCAGCCGCGGGGGCAAACACGTCTGGGACAACGTGGTGGCGTCCTGCCGCCGCTGCAACCACGTGAAGGCCGACCGACACCTCTTCGAGATCGGCTGGCGGCTGCGCCACAAACCCGCTCCACCCTCCGGTCTGGCCTGGCGCATCATCGGCACCGGTCATAGGGACCCGCGCTGGCTGCCGTACTTGCAGCCGTACGGCGCGGAGGACGCCATGGCCCGGATCGACGGCATTTCCGCCTGACGATCCGGGCCTTCGCACACCCCCGGTCACGGGGCCTGCGGTCACAGGGGTCCGGCCCCGGGAGTCCCCCGTACTCCCGGGGCCGGACCGTCATGCGTAGCGCAGCTCCGCGGGGCGGACCGAGCGGCGCAGCAGCGGCAGCGAGGTGGCAGCCGCGAGCAGACAGGCCGGATGGACGGCGAGCGGGACCAGGAGCGCGGCGTACGGCACGGGCAGTGCCAGGTGCTCCGAGGCGATCGAGCCGTACCAGAAGCTGATCACCGTGCCGCCGAGGCCCGCCGCCGCGATCGCGGGCGCCAGCGGCACCGCGGTCTCCAGCAGCAGCGCCCGGGCCAGTACGCCGTGCGGCACTCCGGCGGCGGCCTGTGCCGCCAGGCCCCGGCGCCGGGTGGCGACGGACTCGGCGGTGCCCACGGCGAGCGCGGTCAGCAGCAGCGCGAGGGCGGCGAGGATCGCGGCGCCGGTCAGGTTCAGACCGTTCTCGTAGAACCCGTTGCTTTCGGCGTAGTGCGCGTGCGAGGAGTGCAGCTGCGACAGCAGGACCTGCCGTACGCCCGCGAAGGCCGAGGCCACCACCGTCACCAGCAGCACCGCGGCATGGGTGCGGGCCGCAGCCCACGGGTCGTCGCGCAGCCGTCCCGCCGCGATCAGCACGGCGGGGCTCTTGGCGCGGGCCGTGAGCCCCTCGCCCAGCTGCCGGGCCGAGGCCCCGGTCAGCCACACCGCCACCGCGCCGACCAGCAGGCACACCACGAACACGGTGAGCGGGGCGAGCGCGAACTCGAACGGGACGTCGTCGAAGAAGGGGATGGTCACGATGTACGCCACCGTCAGCGCGAGCGCCGCGGTCGCCACCCGGAACATCCGCCCCGGACCCTCGGCGGGCCGCAACCGCCGTATCCGCCCCAGTGGCGAGGTCACCACACGGCGCAGCGCCAGCGCGCTCACGGCCGCGCCCAGTACCGGCACCCCGGCGGCCACCACGGCGATGCCCGCCCAGGCCAGAGGGGCGGGGCTGTGCCACAGCCGCAGCAGGGTCAGCACGGAGATCACCGTGGCCACGGCCGACCCCACCAGGCACGCAGGCCCCGACTCCAGCGCCGCGATCCGCCGCACCTGGGCGGGTGTGGCCCCCGCCAGCCGCAGCGCGGCCAGTCTGCGGTCCCGGTGCACGGCGCCGATCCGGGCGCACTGACCGAGGAAGCCGAGCACCGGGATGAACAGCATCAGCAGCGCGAAGATCACGCCGATACGGGTGCCGGGCTGGTCGAGCAGACCGCCGCCCACGGACACGGTGAGTTGGCCCTCCAGCGACAGCAGCGCGGCGATCACCAGCCCCAGCCCGGTCGCCAGGGCCGCGCCGACCGCGGTGAGCAGCACGCGCCACCCCTCGCGGCGGTCCGAACCCCGGGTGAGCAGCCAGGCCAGCCGCAGTTCGGCCCTCATGCGGTCACCCCCACCGGCAGCACGACCCCGTCGCTCAGCCGGACCTCGCGGTCCGCGTAGGCCGCGACCTGGGCGTCGTGCGTGATCAGCAGGACCGCTGTGCCCGCCTCGCGAGCCGTATGGACCAGGGCCGTCATCACCTGCTCGGTCGCCAGGGAGTCCAGCGCACCGGTCGGCTCGTCGGCGAAGACGACCTCGGGGCCGGTGACCAGCGCCCGCGCCAGTGCCGTCCGCTGGGCCTGGCCGCCGCTCATCTCGCCGGGCCGCAGTGCCTCCTGCCCCCGTACGCCGAACCGCTCCAGCCACTCGCCGGCCGCCGACTGGGCATCCTTGCGGGCGGCGCCCGCGAGCATCAGCGGCAGCGCGACATTGTCCAGCGCCGTCAGCTCCGGAATCAGCTGACCGAACTGGAACACCACCCCGAAGGCGGTCCGGCGCAGCTCGCTCAGCCGCTTCTGAGGCAGCTGGTCGAGCCGCTGCCCGTCGTACGTCACCGAGCCCGCGTCCGGGCGGACGATGCCGGCCAGGCAGTGCAACAGCGTGGACTTCCCGCTGCCGCTGGTGCCGGTCACGGCGAGGATCTCGCCGGCCCGCAGCTCCACCGAGGCGCCGCGCAGCGCCTCGGTCCTGCCGTGCGCCTTGGTGAGGTCACGGGCCGCCAGGAGCGGCACTGTGCTGTCTGGGCTGTCCCCGTTGCTCATGCTGCGTCGACCTCCGCGGTCAGGGTGGTGAGCCGGGCCGCCGTCGTGGTCATCCAGCGGAGGTCGGCGTCGAGATGGTTGAGGGCGTAGTCCGCCGAGAGCACGGTCGCGAGATCGGCGCCGGGCGCCGTCTTGACCGCCGTGAGCTCCCGCATCCGTTGCATGTGGGCGGCGCGCTGGGCGGCCAGATAGGCGCCCGCGTCGCCACCGGAGAGGATCGAGACGACGACCTTGGCGAAGATCTCGTTCGTCACGAAGGGGGCCGGCGGGGCGATCTCCCCGGCCCAGGCGGCCAGTTCACGCGCCCCGTCGTCGGTCGAGCGGTACGTCGTCCGCTCCGGGCCGCCGTCCGAGTCGGTGCCCTCGACCTCCGCGAGGCCGTCCCGGACCAGGCGCTGCAGGGTCGTGTAGACCTGCCCGTAGGCCAGCGGACGGGCCTGCGGGAAGCGTTCGTCGTGCCGCCGCTTCAGGTCGTAGCCATGGCTCGGCCCCGAAGCGAGCAGCCCGAGCAGGATGTGGCGGGTGCTCATGCCGATCATTATACACTCGATACATGTACTGAGTGAATAGTGACGGCTGCGGGGTCCTGAAGTTGACGCAGAATGTGAGGAGAGGCACGTAGTCCCTTTCTGTACGTCTGCCGCCGCGTCCGGTGGGTAGGGCTGCGTTAACCCGCAAGCTCTTACGTACTCGACAAGGAGGCCCCCGTGGCCGCACCGGCTTACCCCCTTTCCAAACCCGTGGCGCAGCTGCCGTCCCTCGACCCCGAGCCGCACTTCTGCGTCTTCAGCGCGGAGGGCGCCTGCGCCGAGACCCCGCTGACCAGCGAACCGCCGCTGCCCGAGGCCGAGCCCCTCACCAGTGAGCCGCCGCTCGCCGACGCCGCGCCCCTGACGAGTGAGGCGGTGGCCCCCGAGCCGGACGCTCCGAGGCACTAGATGACAGCGCAGGGGTCGGCCGACCCGCCCTCCGAGGAGCTGTCCCGGCTCGCCGCACTGCACGGCGTCGCCACCTCCTACAGCCCCTCCCCGGACCGCACGGTCGCGGCCTCCGCCACCGCCGTCACCCTCGCCCTCGCCGCCCTGGGCATCGACACGAGCACCGACGACGTGACCCGTGCCGCGCTCGCCGCCCGCGAGCGGGAGCTCGGCGAACGGCTGCTGCCGCCGACGGTGGTCCTGTGGAGCGGCGCCCCGTCCGCCACCCTCGCGGCCCTGCCGGCCGGCACCCGACTGCGCATCGAGACCGAGCAGGGCGAGACGCGGGCCTCCGTCGAGCACCTCCCGCCCGGCGTCCACCGATTGACGGCCACCGCGCCCGACGGCCGCAGCGCCGAGGCCCACCTCGTCGTCGCCCCGCCCCGGCTGCCCACGCCCTCCACGCGCTCGTACGGCCTGATGGTCCAGCTCTACTCCCTGCTGTCCCGGCGCTCCTGGGGCATGGGCGACCTCGGTGACCTCGGCGAACTCGCCGCCTGGGCCGGGCGCGCGCTCGGTGCCGGGTTCGTGCAGGTCAACCCGCTGCACGCGGCCGTACCCGGCGCCCCCACCGACCCCTCCCCGTACCGCCCCTCCTCCCGCCGCTTCCCCGACCCCGTACACCTGCGTGTCGAGGACATCCCCGAATACGCCCACGTCGAGGACCAGGAGCGGGTGCGGGCGCTGCTCGGGCGGGCCGCCGAACTGCGCGAAGCGGTGCTGGAGAAGGGCGTGTTGATCGACCGGGACGCGGTGTGGGAGCTCAAGCGGGAGGCGCTGGAGCTGATCCGCGAGGTGGAGCTCGGGCCCGGCCGGCGCGCCGCGTACGTCGACTTCCTCGCCGAGCAGGGTGAGGCCCTGGAGGACCACGCCACCTGGTACGCCCTGGCCGAGGTGCACGGCTCCGACTGGAGCCGCTGGCCCGCCGCCCTGCGCGACCCCCGCTCGGCCGAAACCGCCCGCGCCCGCGGGGAGCTGATGGACCGCGTCGACTTCCACTCCCGGCTCGCCTGGCTCACCGACGCCCAGCTCACCGACGCCCAGCGCGCCGCGCGCGAGGCCGGGATGCCGGTGGGGATCGTGCACGACCTGGCGGTGGGCGTGCACCCCGGCGGCGCCGACGCCTGGGCGCAGCAGGAGTACTTCGCCGCCGGGATGTCGGTGGGCGCTCCGCCGGACGCCTTCAACGCGCGCGGCCAGGACTGGGGCCTGCCGCCCTGGAGACCGGACCGCCTCGCCGAGTCGGGTTACGCGCCGTACCGGCGATTGCTCCGAGCCCTGTTCCGGTACGCGGGCGCCCTGCGCATCGACCATGTCATGGGCCTGTTCCGCCTCTGGTGGGTGCCGCAGGGGCATCCGCCCACGGAGGGCACCTACGTCCGCTACGACGCCGAGGCCATGCTCGCGATCCTCGTGCTGGAGGCCTCGCGCGCCGGGTCGGTCGTCATCGGCGAGGACCTGGGCACGGTCGAGCCGGGGGTGCGGGAGACGCTGCGTGAGCGCGGGGTGCTCGGCACCTCGGTGCTGTGGTTCGAGCGGGACTGGGAGGGCGACGGGCAGCCCCTCCCGCCGGAGGCCTGGCGTGCCGACTGTCTCGCCACCGCCACCACCCACGACCTGCCCCCCACCGCCGCCCGCCTCACCGGCGAACACGTCGAACTCCGCGACCGCCTGGGCCTGTTGACCCGCCCGCTGGAGGAGGAGCGCGCGGAGGCGGCCAACGACACGGGGGAGTGGCTGGGCCTGCTCGCCCGCCTCGGCCTGCTGCACGGCACCGGCGGCGGGCACGGCGTGTCGGAGGAGGAGGCCGAGATCCAGGCCGTCCACCGCTTTCTGCTGCGCACCCCGTCCCGCATGATCGGCATCTGGCTCCCCGACACGGTCGGCGACCGCCGCCCGCAGAACCTCCCGGGCACCTGGGACCAGTACCCGAACTGGCGGCTGCCGATCGCGGACGCGGAGGGCCGCCCGGTGACACTGGAGGACCTGGCCGGGTCGCCGCGGCTGCACGCGCTGATCGACGTGCTGCGGACGGCGCGGCAGGGGTGAGGAGGGGGCGGATCCCGTAGAACACCCCCCGAACGAGCGGCCCCAATCGTCGTTCGATACTTTTGACAGCGTGGACAAGAAGAACGCCCTGCGCGCCGGCGCCCTGGCCGCCGGTACGACGCTGATGATGCTGCTCATGTCGTCCCCCGCCTCCGCGCTGATTCGCGACGACGGCGACGACCCCGGCAAGGGCCTGAGCGTCGGCGAGACGCTGGGCCTCTACGTCCTGGCCCCCCTGGCCCTGTTCGCGGTCATCGCGGGCCTGGTGATGGCGCTGGACAAGTCCAAGGACCGTCAGCCGAAGGCCAAGGCGAAGGCCTGACCCCAGGTTCCCCGAGGGTGTGGGGGGGGGACGTCGGGACGGTTGTGGCCCAACAAACCGGGGTTTGGGGGGGGGGGGTGAAATCAGGAGTATAAAAAAACCGTTCAGAT